>CANQTP010000005.1 GCA_947626755.1 uncultured Clostridia bacterium | reverse complement strand
TAATAAATTCAGCAGTTTTCTTTGTGCCTTTTTTGTACGCTGTTGGAATTACCGTTCTTGCAATTTTCAGAAATGATATTGTGCGGAATGATTTTATCACGGCAGGAAAAAGTATCGAAAAAATTTTTGCTGTAATATTCGGAGGCATAAAATGGTTTGTGATAAAAGCGGCGGGACTTTCTGTTTACGCAGATGATCCGACTGTACAAAAAATATTGTGGTGGATAATTTTGATTTTACTCATAATTGTTATTATTGCAGTAATTTTATTTTTGCTTTTTCTTGCCGCATTTCCTATATGCGCTTTTTATGATAAATTTCAATACGAATTATCGGAATTATTTGATAAAGCGTACCTCGCCGCTGTGCTTACAGATTTAGGTGTGATAACATTTTGTGGGGATTTAATTAAGGCAAAAATACCTATAAATCTTGTGGGGACTTACTTTATTTTTCTTGCAGCTTTTACGGTTTTGAAATTTGCTGCGCCGATTATTATTAAAAAAATTCGCAGGTAATGAAAGGAGATATTGAATGAAAAATATTAAAACGACAGAGGTAAAAATCAATGTAAAGATACACATTCCCGACAAAATTTCGGAAAGTGTAAAACAGCAGAAAATCAACAGGCTGTACGACATACTCAAACCTAAAAATAAATCTGCATAATTTTTTCTTTTTTGTGATTTACCACTTGAAATTGTCTGCCGATAGTGCTATACTTAAAATAGAATAACGCATTATCGGCTGACCATTTTTACGGAGGCTGATAAAATGAAAAAGCAAATTAAAAATACAGGCAAAATTACAGCGATTTATGTACGCCGTTCGGTCAGCGACAAGGACAAGGGAAACAATTCTTTGTCGATAGACGCTCAAAAGGAGGAGTGCATAAAATTCTTGGAGAAAGGAGAAAAAATTTCAAAAAGCAGTTACCGCATTTACTGCGACGACGGAAAATCGGGCAAGGATATTGCACACCGTCCCGCATTTCAGCAGATGATGTCGGACGCTAAAGACGGACTTATCGACAAAATCATCGTGAAAAAATATGACCGCTTTTCAAGAAATATGCGTGAGTATCTGAACGTTACAGACCAGCTTGACAAATACGGAGTAGGTGTTATTTCGTTGTCAGAGCCGTTCAACACGGAAACCAAAGAGGGCAGAATGATGAGGAACAATCTTCTTAATTTTGCCGAGTTTGAACGTGAAACCATTGCCGCGAGAGTTGCGGACGCGTTTAATACAAAAGCCCGTGAAACGGGATTTTATCAAGGCGGTAAGATGTATTACGGCTTTAATTCCGAACGCCGCACTATTAACGGCAAAACTGGGTCTGTGCTTGTTCCGTCTGACAGGGCAAATGTGGTTAAAATCGCATACGAGATGTACAAAGAGCCGTCTGTTTCACTGAAAAAAATAATTGATTATTTCCGTGAAAATCAAATTGATACCTCAGCTAAGGCGTACAGAACATACCGCGAAACTATTGTTATGGACAGGACGCATTTATCAAAAATTTTGAAAAGTCCGCTATATGTTCGCGCCGACAAGGAAGTATACAAATTCTACGCTTCAAAAGGCGTGGAAATGCTTGACGATGTAAAAGACTACGACGGCGTACACGGATTGTTTTTACATAAAAACGCGGACGGCTCGGAATTTATTAAGCTTGGCTATCACGAGGGCCTGGTGGACGCCGAAACGTGGCTTGCGGTGCAGGATAAAAAGGCGCATAATTATAAAGTCCCTCAAAACGGCAATGGAACAAATTCATGGCTTTCGGGACTTGTAAAATGCGCTCACTGCGGATATGCGGTTCACGTATATTACGGTTGGAACGTAAGTCACACAAAGCAATGGAGATATTATCGTGATATGGGCGCGTATAATGCTGTTGGGTGCAAGAAATACACGCTGAAGCTTCGCCCCGATAATTTAGAGCAAATCGTTTTTAATGCAATGTGCGAACGCTTAAACAGCTTGACGATTGCAAAACAGGAACGGGAAAAATCCGATACCGAAGCCGAATATTTAAAATCCGAAATAATTCGTTCGGAGGAAGAAATACGCAAGCTTATGGACAAGCTTTCCGAGGCGGACGAGGTACTTTTTGAATATATTCAAAAGCGAATTAAAGAATTGCACGAAAAGAAATCCGATATGGAAAACCGTCTTGCCGCCCGTGAACGCAAAATAAAGGCGGTAGATACTTCTCCGCTTTCAGAACCCCTTGCCAAGTGGAACGAATTGACCGTTCAGGAAAAGCATGATGTCGCTGTCACGATGATCGAAGTTATTCGCGTTTCAGATGAAACGGGCGTTGATATTCAATTTAGTATTTAATTAAAATCCCCGATAATTGGCGGTTTGCCGCCTTATCGGGGGTGATAGAAAATCGTTGGTAGGGTGTGGCGTTGGGCGTTCCACTGGCAAATACGACACCTTTACCGTCTGTTAGTTCGTCAAGATATGTAGCTTTCATAAGTAGATTAAATGCTCTTGCACTTCCTCTGCTGCCTAAACCTGATACGTTCCGCATTTTGGTCGGCGTGGCAAGGTTCTTGTACATATGGCTTTCATCTACGAATATTTTGTCAAAACCTAACTGCTCAAAATCAATGAAATCATCTTTTACTTGTGCGTCCTTTAACTTTTCAAGACGTTCTTCATAGCTTTTCAAAGTCTTTTCAATTTGCTTGACCGAAAAACTCTTTTGTGCTGACGGATCATTGAAAATAATAGTGTCAAGATCACTTCTTAGCTTGTTTACCTCTGACGTTATGTAAGCACTTTCTCTTTTCGGAGAAAGTCCCATACGATCAAACTGGCTGTGTCCAACAATAACAGCGTCCCAATCGCCTGTGGCGATCTTAGCAAAAAGTGCTTTACGATTTTTCTTCTCGAAATCCTTTGGAGTTGCGACAAGGATATTAGCGTTAGGATATAGTTTTAGGAAATCACCTCCTACCTGTTCAGTGATCGTATTGGGTACTGCAAAGAGTGACTTGTTGTGTAAACCTAAACGTTTGCCCTCCATAGCGATCGCTATCATTTCATAAGTCTTTCCTGCGCCAACACAATGAGCAAGCATAGTATTACCGCCGAAAAGACCTCTTGCAATTGCATCTTTCTGATGATCTTTTAAAGTTATGTCGGTGTTCATTCCCACAAAATTAAGGTGTGAGCCGTCATATTCACGATAACGGTATGAGTTATATGTTTCGTTATACTTGTTTACAAGTTTTTCTCTCCGTTCGGGATCTTTAAAAATCCAGTCCGCATATTCACTCTTTATAAGGTTTGCACAAGCCCGTACAGCTTTTGTTTCCTTATCGTTCGGCACATACACAAATCTGCCGTTGCTGTCTAAAATATCATTGCCATACTTGTCTTTCTTATGGTCTTTAACGGTGAGATCGCCGTTGTTCAAAATGGCTTCAAGTATTTCATAGGCATTTTTTCTGCTTGTTCCAAAAGTAGATGTTGCAAGATGATTAGTTTTTGATGCGTTATTTACATTCTCTATTTTCCAAGCACCTACGGCGTTACTATATGCTACTTTCATTTCTGCACTTGTCTGTGCATCTGGTTTGAATTTTTCCTCTATAAACTGTCTGATATATATAGTGTCTACCCAATTTGCACCTAACTTAACGGCAATATCTTTTGCTTCAACTCTCGGTGGCAGGACTTCCTGCAAAGCATTTTTGTTTTTTTCATATGCCTTTGGATCGTAACAGTTTTCTATCTCACGGATTTTCTTGCGGATATTTCCCGACAAGTATTCATCGGAAGTCACATACTTTTCTTCTTCCTGTGGAAGTCTGAATATCTGACCGTCAAGCTGTTCTATCATCTTGTCTTTGTCTATCCCACAAAGAGATTGCATAAAATCAAAGTCGATCTTTCCCATTTCTGAAATAGAAAGTATAAGTGCTTCCTGCGCCGTGTCAACGTGATCGGTTATTATCTTTGGTTTCAAGGTGTTCTTATTGAAAATGTCTGCCTTTCCGATCACATTTCCTTTATTGTCTTTAACTTCAAGCGCCGATACAATAGAATAACCGCTGTCGCCTTTAAGAGCTTTCGCATTTTTCCTATCAGAAACATTTCCATACTTTTTTACAAAATCATCATACAACTTGTTGAGTTTCTTTCGACAAGCATTGATCTCGCCATCAAGAGAAAAGTCACTGTTGTTAAGCTGCAAGTCAAGGAGTTCGCGTACAGTATCACGCATTTCTACCATTCCGATAGCACGATTAATTCTGTCTTTGGGTGCATCGACTTTCTTCATTGTATTGCCGTCCTCGTAAAAATACAGATTTCCGTTGTCGGCGTAGTAACTGAAAGTTCTTACATTTTCGGGAACAGGTATTTCATCTTCATTGACTTCAATGGTGATTTCCTTTTCTGCCGCTCTGTATGTACCCTTTATGTTCTTGACAGCTTCCGCAAGCTGATCTTTTAGGTTTGCCCCCTCGATAGGAATACAACTTGTATCATTAGCTTGGTTTCCATATAGCTTGTTACCCTCAACTATTTTGCCTAACACCATTTCGGGGTGATCGACAAAGTATTTGTTGATTGAAAAGCCGTCCGCATTTTCGGCTTTGCCTATCCATTCTGATTTTTCGGGATCAATCGTTATAGGACGTTCGCGCTTTTGCAGGAAAATTATATCTGCTGTTACTTCTGTTCCTGCGTTAGCTTTTGAGGTGTTGTTCGGTAAGCGAATTGCCCCTAAAAACTCTGCTCTTTCTGCAAGATATTTTCGTACTTCGGAATTTTCCTTGTCAAGTGTTCCCTTGGAAGTAACAAAAGCAACAATACCTCCTGCGTGGACTTTATCAAGGGACTTAGCAAAGAAATAGTCGTGAATGTTCAAGTGCAGATCGTTATATCTCTTGTCATTGAGCTTATAATCGCCGAACGGAACGTTGCTGACTGCAATATCAAAGAAATTATCGGGGAATTTGGTTCGCTCAAAACCTTTGACTTGAATGTCCGCACTTGGGTAAAGCTGCTGTGCTATCCTGCCTGTTATGCTGTCAAGCTCAACGCCATAAAGTTTGCTGTCCTGCATACTTTCGGGAAGTCTGCCGAAAAAGTTACCAATACCCATTGACGGTTCAAGTATTCTTCCGCTTTCAAATCCCATATTTTCAAGGGCATTGTAAATAGCGGAAATAACGATAGGTGCGGTATAATGTGCGTTCATTGTTGACTGACGTGCGGCTCTGTATTCGCTTTCTGAAAGCAGCTCTTGCAGTTCTTCATATTCCTTTTGCCATTTGTCATTGTTCGGATCAAATGCTTGCGGAATAGCTCCCCAGCCTGTGTAGTTAGAGAGTATCTGCTGTTCATCCGGTGTAGCTGTGCGATTCTCGCTTTCAATGGTTTTTAAAAGCCTTATAGCTTCAATGTTCAGCTTGAACCGCGTTTTTGCTCCGCCTACCGCGCCGAAATTTTCATCTGTAATTACAAAGTTAGCGGAATGATCCTGCTTTTCAAAATTCCCCATTGGGGAATTTCTATTATTTTCCATAAGCGGCATAGCAGTTTTCATTACGGCTTCACTTAATACAGAATGGGTATTGCTGAAAAAGCTATCAATGGCAACAATCCTTGTTGCCGGAATAAGGGTTTCAGCTTCCTGCAACGTAAGAAAACCGCCGCTTATATCAGCTATCTTGTAAGCTGTTCCCTCGTATTCAACAACATCATTGATTTTGGGAGTGTAGCTTTCATCTGCTGTGTTTTCGTCATTAGTATGTTGAATGTCTGTTCTGTCAAAAGATATACGTTCTGTTGGGTTCAGATTGTATACTTCCTCAACAAGAATAGTATATCCTGCTTCACGCAGCCTTTGTCTGTATTCGTCATACTTGAAGTCGGGAAAACCGCACATATCTCTGCCGTTTTTCTGCGTAAGATGAATATCAAGTATTTCTGCGGCTATTACAGCGTTTTTACCGTAACATTCCCAAAAATCGCCCACTTTCCGCAAAGTAATCATACCAACTTCGGGTTTATTCTGCATTTCCTGTGTGCTGTTGACCGTTTGGTTTGGTTTTTCTACCTGTTCAGCGTTTTTAGACCGTTCTATGCTATCTACAATATGGAATGTCATTATAATACGGTCATCATTCTGCAAAGATGTGATATTATCATTGTCAAACCGCCAATTTTTAGCTTTTTCCCAGTCCATATGAATGTCTTTTCCTGTGGGTTCTCCGTTTTCGTCAAGTTTCTTGGAAGTAAAACCCACGGAATTTACCGAAGTGATAACTCTTTGTTCTCCTACACATTCAGAACGAATATGATCGGTTATTTCAAAAAACATACCGACTTTAAGTGCTTTTTTAAGCTGTGAAAGATTAGTAGGTGTTATCGCTCCCTGTTTTGATAAATCGGCAGTAACTTCGCCGCCTGTTCCGTGATCCGAAACGTCATTTCCCGTTTCGGTATCAGAAACAGCATTATTAACTGTTTCTTCCTTGTTCTCTAATAATTGGGCATATTGACTTCTTTCTTCATCTGATACGGCAACCATTTCGTCAAATGACATATTGGCAAGGAACACATTCATTTCGGCATAACTGTTGAATTGCTCCTCTTTTGCCTTAACACCGCCGTATTCAAAAATGACAGATATGCTTTCAAGATCAGCGTAAACCTCAATAGGTTCTTCTGTGATTTCGTCTGTGGTGTATGCAAGCCCTACTCTCTTTTTGTTTGAAAAATCGGCACTTTCTCCATATTCTTCCTCGCAGTATTCATTTATCAGTCGAATAGCTGTGTCATATTCGTTTTCGTTCATAATAGCAGCATTTATCTGATTTACAACATCTGCAAATTTACCGTCAAATGCTTTGTCAAGCTGTGTAAAACCGCCGTAATGTATCTTAATGGCAGGAGCGTTTATCACTTCACTGTTTAACGAGGTAATGTCGTTATTTGCCATTATAGTAACAATACGGTCAAGAATTTCATTTGCTCTTTCGGAAAGCTCGGGATTGTCTTTTTTTACCGTATCAAACTTTTCTTTCAGAAAGTCATAACGTTTATTTTTTAGATAACTATTTTTTTCAGCTTCAAGTTTTGCTGAATATTCTGCTATACTGTCGGCTGCTCTGGCAATTATCCTTTCGACTGTTTCCTGTTCTTCCGCTGATAAGACAGAACTGTCAACAACGGCAAAACTATTATCGGCATATTTCAGTCTTAACTGTGTTCCGCTGACCGTTCCGTTAGTGTTTAGAATAATGTCATAATTCTGTTTTGCAAAATGCAGATCAAGATTTTCGGAAAGTCTGTCAACAAGACTGTCTGACTTTGCAATCGGAACAGCGGCATAGATCGTATCATCATCAAATGATAAGCTAAAACTGATGTTATCCAGTCCAAATTTATCAATTGTAAGCAGTTCATCTTCGCTTAACTCTGCAATGGGTTCAGACTTGGAAGTATCATCTGACACAAGAGAAACATTGTTTTGTTCCATATATTCAACATCAATAAGAGTATCTCCTGCATCATTCAGAAATTGGTCTTTCCAAAAACCAACGTACATTTTTGAATTTTCTTTTGCATTAGGATCAGTATTTTCCATTGACATTAAAAAATCTCCGTCCATATGCGTTATGACAAATTTTCCGCTCGGAAGAATAACAGTATCTCCTACGGAAAGGCTGTCTGCTATTTCCGCATTTTTCTCGCTGACATCAAATACTTGCTCCGCAGCGACTTCTTCGGGAATTTCATCTGAAATATTCAATTCCTTTATAAGATCATCAGCGGAACGTATCGGATATTTTTCTTTGAAATCGGCAAGGAGTTTTTCTTCCTCTGCCGAAAGAACGGAATGTTTTTCGAGAAACGGTATAAAAATGTCAAGAGTTCGCTTTGCACTATCTTTATACTCCTTTCGATTATACGGATAAAGGTCTGATTTAAACGCGTTTTCATTGAATGTTCTGATATGGTCTATAATCGAACCGCCGCCTGTTAATTTTCCGTCCCCTATGTCATATCTGCCCTCGTAATTGAATCCCTCTCCGTCAACAACTGCTGTGATAAAAAAATTCGTCTTTTTATAGTAGCCTACTCTGCTGTCCTCAATTGCTCTCTCGATATGCTGTTTTTCATCAAGATATTCAATTACTGCATTTGCAAGTGCAAAACTGATATTTGGATTTTCGTCAACAAATTTGCCTAACAGTTCACTTTCAGTGAACCATTTATCTCCTGTCCATTTTTCAGTGAATCTGAAATACAGACTGTCGGAGTTAAAATCATATACGGACTTTGAAATAAGGGCAAAAGTAATTTCGGTTTGATCTTCATCATTGAGTATATCGTAAATAGCACGTTTTATCCTGTTGATTTTAACCTGATTGTCTGTCCAGTCGGGGAGGGCAGCATCATCAAATGCCTTAACAAGCTGTTCTGCCTGTGCCGTGTCTATTCCAATTTTTTCGGCAAGCAGTTTGACTGCTTCCTCCTGCTTGGCTGAAAAAGATGTTTCTTTACTAACAGGTTCTTCACTTTGAACAGGTTGAACGGGTTCGGTAATATCTTCTTCCTGAACGGGTTCAATTACATTTTCTGACAATTCCCCATTGGGGAATTTTTCTGCTGTCGGGGTATCTTTTCCGCGTTTGATATAACCGCCGTTGCCGTTAAGGAGCATAGAACACTCTGCGCCTATGCGCGACATTCTGATGAAGTCCTCAACAGTTTCTCCCAAAGTTTTAGCCGTTGCAAAATCTATTGAGTCTTTTCCCGTTCTAAGAGAAATATCGGTATAAATACCCTCCGAACCGCCGAAATTAGTAGAGCATACAAATTCGCGCCAATCTGACGGAACGGGTGTATCTCTGTCAATCGCACTGTCAAGCGACAAGTATTCATCGGGCATTAGAGCATTTTCACTTAAATGAGTTTTAAGTTCGTCAAATACTTCGCCGTATGTTTTTGTGCCGATCAGCTTGACGTGATGTGCTTCATCAGGTTCTGAGTATATATCAATGCTTATAGTCTTTAACGGTTCAGTGTTTTCGGGGACGTTCCTGCTTTCTTTATCGCGCGTAACTTCCTCACTGCTGCTTTCAAGTAACTGTATGAATGAATCAATATCAGCATTGTCTTTGCTATCGGGATATATGCCGAAAAAGCTGTTTTCTTTACCGTAACCGCTTATATAGTTTTCCGCATACTGTGCAAACTGTGGGGAAGATATTTCAATGACGTTTTCCTTGCAGTTTTCGTACAGATAATTGAGAAAGTTATTATTTCCCTCAACGGTGTCATTCGTATTAGTCTTAGCTAAATATGCGTTCCATATATCTTTTTGCGTGATATGTTTTTCCTCAAACTCGCCGTTTCCGTTATCGCCGTCGGGATTGAAAAATATCCAACTGAATGTTTCGGTATCTTTGTTGTAGGTAACAAGATCGAGATAATCTTCGTTCCTTACGGGAAAATCATCAATGAGCGCGGTGTTGGCAGCTATGAGTGAATTCCGTCCTCTGTTTCTGTCAATTTCTTTCCAGTTGTCAAGTTCTTCATTAAGATTTGTAATACTTATACCGTGAGTTCTTACATATTCAATAACATCTTCAACAGATTTTGAGAAAACAGGAGCGTTATCATCATCACGGTATGTGATAGAAATACTACTGTCGGAGGAACTGTATCTCTGAATGTAGTAGTAGAAGTTATCAGCGTCCTTTTCACGGTAAGCAATTCTCAATGCAAGGGGGTGAAAAAACTCGTTGCTGTTGTCATAGAACATCTGACGAACAGCGTTCAGATCGGTAAATCCGCATATTTCATTTGTGGAAATATTTCGGATATTGACGAATCCGTTTGTATCTGGCAGACGTTCAAACCCGTGTTCGTGGAGTTCTTGTATCAAGTCCATATTCTTGTAATTTTCGATCATTCCGCGTACAACGGCAGCGTTTCTATCTCCGCTTACGGTGATAGTAGCTTTGTTACCCCTTATAACGCCCGAAAAACGTATATTGCTGTTTCCCGAAAGTATATCGGAAATGTGCATAGCTGTTTCAATATCGGTGTCAATGAATTTCCTATCCTTGATGTACTTGTATTCGGTATTGCCGATTATTTTCCTGTTATTCTGTTCCTGTGTTCTGATACTTGCGGCAACGGATTCAGCGCGTTCGCTGTCCTTTTTGTATACTGTTATCGCGTTTCTGTAACTGCTTATAACTGCGGAAAATGGTATTCCCAAAGCACTGAACTGTTCAGCCGCAAAATTGGCACTTTCGGAATTGGTGAATTTCAGAAAATACCTTTCATTGGCAGGAATCTGCAAATATAAATCCTTGTTTATGTAGTTAGTCATAACATTTCCCCCTTATATATCAAAACTTATACTGCTTGCGGCAACGGCTTTTACGCACTTTATTTTTCCGTCATAATATACACGTCTTGTAAACCAGTTGCCGATCACTTCAATATCCTTGCCGATCTTTAAATGTTTATAAAAATCGTCTGAATTGCGGACTATTACCTGAACGGTATTTGTCACGGTTCTGCCTTTAACTTCAATGTCAAGTACCACGTCTGTTATATCCTTATTTTTCAGAACAAGAATATCGGTCACTGTTCCGATTATTAAAGCGTTGTTTTCCATTTCTTTGTTTCCTTTCAGATTTTAATTTTCTGCAATTATCAAAGGTCTGTCATACTTGTTTAGCTTGCGAAGTTCAAGTTTTGTCGGAAGTAAATTCCGACAAAAGTATGCCGAACCAAAATGATTGCCCTTTGTGGTTGACTGCATATTGAATCGTGTATGATAATCTACACGCGCATCAAAAACAAGCATTTGTATCTCGTTTTTGAATATTTTATGCCGTTGCTTGCTTTGAATACTGTTTACAGGTAATAGTAAGGCAAACGGTTTATTAAAGTCGTATGCTCTTTTCAGCACTTCATTTTTCTTGCTGAATGGTGGGTTACTGACGAGAATATCCCATTTATTAGGTTCATACTTGAAAAAGTCCTGTCCCTCTTTCAGACTGCTGCGTGTTACCTTATATCCTTTTTCAGAAAGCAATTGATAAAACGCACTCCATTCCTCGTCAAACGGACACCATAGGACTTTGTCTTTTGGCAAAAATTCAAATAAAGGCTCAACAGCATAAAACGGTGTGTAAACTTCATCTCCTGCGCTTGTCCTATTGGAAGTCAAATATCCTATGTTCATTGGCATATTACTGGTACACCTCTTTTAATGCTATTGCAATACCCTCCATAACATACAGAACACAAGGCAGCGCAACTCCGTTGCCCCACATTCGGTATTCGGGGGTATCTTTGTGAGGAATATCCGCACACCACCAGTCGGGAAATCCTTGCAGCCGACAACATTCAAGCGGTGTGATCCTGCGGACGATATATCTGCTTGTACCTTGAAGATCGACTGCAAACGGCGTGTTGTTTCCTCCCATTCCGAAAGCAGCTGCAACAGTAGGTGAAACATCAACTGGACCTTTATATCTGCAATCCTTACCGTGATTTTCATACAAAATTGCATTATTGTCCTGCATTACTGCGTGACGGTCAATTGTATTCAGTGTGTATGATACTTCATCTTTGTAACCTTTTCCGTTGCCGCCGTTCATTTCCTTGCGGTCAATGACATTTCCTGCAATACAGACAGATCTGCTTTCTTTCTGATCGTTAAGCACCTGTTCGGGTATGTACATTACCGCATTGTGAAATCCTGCACTTGAACCGTTTACCAAAGTATTTGATATGTTCTTTTCGTTATATGCCATACTTTCCGCTTTCCTTTGCGGAAAAAAACTTGCACATAATATCGGACTTCCGCTCTGCGCCGAAAGCGTATGACAGGCAGCGTTAAGCTGTGGATTGCTCCTGTTTGTTTTTGAAGTGATCTGCGTGCCGTCAAAAATAAGTGTATCTATCAGATCGTCCGTAATTCCTGCGCCTGACGTATCAGAACATCTTTCAAAAGCGGAGGAAGTGCTTTGCCGCGCCGTTTCGCTCTCCTCAAAATTCCCTCGCAAGCCGCCGCGCTCAAATAATATTTTTGCGGCACTTGTGCTTGTAAAACTTGTGACAAGAAAGATACGTTTTCTTCTCTGGGGTACTCCCCAAAATTGGGCGTCAAGCACTCTCCACGCAAGACTTGTGTTTCTTCCCATAATATAGCCGGACTTACTCCATTTGTTTTTGTAAGGTCGAGGAATTGACATATCGGCATCTTCGACTTTGATGAGTTCTTCAAGGACTGTTCGGAAGTCCTCGCCTTTGTTTGAACTGAACGCTCCCGGAACGTTTTCCCATATAATGAATTTTGGATATTCTCCATTTGTAGCACCTCGCATTTCTTTTATTATCCTTACCGCGTCCATAAACAGACAGGAACGTGTTCCGTCCAGTCCTGCCCGTTTTCCTGGGATAGACATATCCTGACAGGGACTGCCGAAAGTTATGATGTCAACAGGCTGAATTTCTGCTCCGCTGATCTTTGTTATATCTCCTAAATGTTTCATTTTCGGGAAACGCTTTGACGTTACCGAAACACAAAACGGATCTATTTCACTTGCCCAAACGGGTTCGATTCCACACATAACGGCGGCAAGCGGAAAACCGCCGCTGCCGTCAAAAAGACTGCCTAAAGTAAAGTGTTTATTCATTTCTGTTACCGCCTTTTGTGAATTTTATGCCGATAAGTTCCGCAGCTTCGGAAAGAGTGAGTTTTTCGGTAAGCGCGGAAATGAAAGCTGAAACATCACTGAGCGAAATATTGTTCTTTCTGCAAAAGCTGTCAAACTCTTTCAAGGAATCATTGTGTATTTCTTCCTTAATTTTGAGTATCTGTTCTTCAATTTCCTTGGCGCGTTTTTCAGCCGTGGACTGTGCCGTGTACGCTTTTTCGCGTTTTTCGGTGAGAGTTTGCAGTTTCTTAACGTGCATTTCCGCTCTTGAAAGTGACGGTTTGCGTTCGGTCTTGTTTTCCGATCTCTTTTCGGGTGTTTCAGTGGGGATAGGTATTACATTATCATTAATCATTTTGTTTTGCTCCTTTTCATCATTATATTTGCGATCTGCGCTTCAATAGAGGATATAGTTGAATCAAGAACATCTATTTCAAGCATTTTTTCTGAACGCTCGCGAATGTAGTTCTCTTTCTTATCTCCCAAAATCGCGATTTCTTTTTCAGCGGACGTATTGCGCCTGCAAGGATTGATTTCTCCCATAAGCAATTGCCTCCCTTGCTGTCGCTGCTTTTTCTTGGACTTTATCAGACCATTTGGACATTTTTTCGATTGCTCCGAAAAAATTTTCTTTCGGATTGACTTTTTGCAATAGTTCGTTAAAATCCTTAACACCCTTTCGGTGACATTCTGTAAAGACCGTACACTGTCCTGCGAAACGTTCGCAAAACGCTCTGCCTTTATCGTCATTGTCAACACATAGCACTACTTTCAAACCTTTGTCAAGCAAGTCATTTACAACGCTTGGTTTAAGACCGCCCATTGAAACATACTCACAATCCGATATTTCGGGGTGCAGATCAATAAAGCTCATAAGGTCGATCGCGCTTTCAAATACATATGCTTTCTGCGGAAATTCTTTTTTCTTGTATTCAAAGTAATTGTCTGCCGTTCCGTAAGCAACGCCATTGAATGATTTCAGCTTTTTGTTTACTATCTCGTTCAGTTCCGAAACATTGAGTTCGCTGTTTTCCAGTGCTTCAACTATCTCCTTGATAGTTTCCATAGCTTTTGGATCAGCGGCGATATTGGCTTCCTTTTCGTATACAAAGCCGACATAGTTTACTTGGTTATTGTTCTTCAAAATCTCGCTTAACTGTTCGGCTATGTACGGCTTGACTTGTATAATCTGCCTGTTTTCTATTTCCGAAAATTCAGCTTTGCCGATCGTGTATTTTTTTGCGGAAGTTCCGTGAAATTCTGCTCCGCAAGGCACGTTGTTTTTAACATCAAGGAATATTGCGTTGCCTTTAACGTCCTGATAAAGCAAGTTAGCACTGATAAGGGCATTGATAGTCTTGGGTGAAATGCGCCTTTGCTTGTTGAGATATGCAAATATCCGCTTATTATCTGCCGCCCTCTGCGGCATTGTAAAGATTTTAACTTCCTTTTCCCTTGCCGGAGCAAATTCCCTTGTAGGGAATTTGCTTGCAAAAGTGGCAGCTTTATCCTGATTATGCGAAACAGGCTGTTCTCCGTTAAGTGCCATAGACACGGCTTCGGGAAATTTAAGGTCAAAAACTTTCATCAGACAGTTTACAAGACCGATACCGCCTTTCTGCTGCGAATGAATGTAATACTTCTGTGTACTTTCATCAACCATAAAACCGCCAAAACCGCGAATGTGCATTTCACGTCCGCTGCGTTCGCAAGGGTAGCCGTTCCTGCTGAAATACTCCGTTATGCTCTGACTGTTAGCCCTCTGTATCTGTTCTTCGGAATAATACATATACTCAACCTCCCAAAGCATATTTTAAAGCCGTCCGAAAATCCGCTGAGTGCGGATTTATAGTCAAGCCTTTTTCGGTTCGGTCATTTTCAAGTACAAACCTTTTTTCAAGCTGTTCGACTGTAAAATCCGCGCGGAAATTTCTCCAAGTTTTCTTGTCCATATCTTTTAATTCGTCCCATAACTTCGGGTAAAAACGATATAAATTTCTCAAATTGTCAAGGCTCTGCAACGGGCAGCACCAACAGGACGCGCGAGTGAAATGCGTATACAGACCGTTCCAGTCATATCCTTTACTGTAACAGTAATCAAGGCACATCTGCTCCGTCCAGTTCCATTCGACAAGAGGGTGTCTTTGTCCTACGCTGATCTTTCTTTCAATGCGGTACTGTTCATCAGCGGCTATGCCGATATACTGTATAACGCTGTATTTCTTTTCAATTTCTTTTATGTACTTACTGACAACATCAAGTTTCAGCACTCTTGTACACCAACGCATACGCGGTCCTGCCCAACTGTAACCTAAAGGATCGTTGTATTTTTCAACAACATTTACATTCTTTCGGTCAATATACTTTTCAAACATATAGTAATCAAAGCTGTGTTCGGCTCGAAGTTCGGTGAATTTTATTCCTGCGTTCTCAACTGCTTTTCGTACTTTGGCAATATGGGAATACATTTCGGGAAATTCCTTGTATGTATCACACCATATTACCTCGCTGATCGGCTCGTTAAGTTCCATTAACCGCAGCAGCATTGCCGTGCTGTCCTTTCCGCCGGAGAAAGACACTATTCTGTATTCATTCATTGACAGTTACCTCCCGAAATTGCGGTTATTTTTGTTCTGCGCCTGTTCTTTCATCTTAGCCGCCTTGATCTGTACTTTGTCTGCCCATTCTGACATTCTTGTAACAGCTTCGATAAATCCTCGGTTTTTAACGCCGTCAACAGTGACAGCCGATTTGCTGCCTTGGAATTTTGCGGAATTTTCAACGCCGTTTTCCTGAGCGAACTTGGAAATTTCATATGCTGTCTTTGAATCCGTCTGAATAAACGTCTTGTTATCAATATCCTTGTAGCCGTCTTTATTGAAGAAAGTTGGTTCTTTCTTCTCGTAAGTCTGCGGTTTCTGATATTTGGGAGCAGATACATCAGATTTTCCGTATGGCGTATCAAAATTAGGATAACTGTTCTGCGTTTCGGCAAACGGAACGTTCGGAAATGCCGTTTCAAATTCCTGTTCGTAATCGGGAACGTCTGAAATAGGCTTGACTGTTTCGTATGTAGGGGGCGTGTATTTTTCCTGCGGTGCAAAATTCCGTACTGCATTTTCTTTCAGAACATTGTTTTTTGCCCAATTAACAAAATCTTTGTCCTTTGCTCCGTCAACGGTCATTGTGGCACTGCCGTTTTCGTATTTTATCGAATAAAGAATATTGTTTGATTTTGCGATCTTTGAAAGTTCAACCGCCTGTTTTGATGTCATTTTCAGATATGTTTTATTCTGAATTTTTGAGAACGCTTCCTTGTTGTAGTATTTCACGTTTTCGTCACTCCTTTGTGGGGTATTAAACCGCTTTGCAGTTTGATTGTATTCGTTTTGGGGGATTTCGGGTTCCTGATAGCCAAACAGTTTGCCGTTAGCGTTGTCAAACAAATTTTTATTGACAATGGTATCAATGAGGTTATTTACCTCTGAGCTTTTGCTTGGTTCGTTCTCGCCGCAAACTTGCAGGGCTTCGATCACATTGCATATAGAATCATAGTTTTTGCTGTTCAGACAGTTAGCAACTTCATCTTTTATGTTTTGCAGCGCTTCCTTGTTATCTCCGCATAATACTTCGGCGGTCTTATTGATGATATATCCACGGTAATTATTATCGTTGAATGTAACGACCTGATTTCTTCCGTGTTCTTTCGCTCTGTACAGTGCTTTATCTGCGTGCAAAAGATCATCAGCATATATCTGATGAATATTATCGGGTGTTATTGCAAAATTTCTGTTGGGTTCTATCTCACATACCCCCGCCGAAATGGTCGCTTTTACATCTTTGATCTCGCCGTTAATATCAAGTTTGTTTATGGTGTTTGCAATTTCCTCTCTTAAACGTTCGGCAACGTCAATAGCCTTTTCGCCGTCACAATATACGATACAAGCCATTTCTTCGCCGCCTGTTCGGAAAGCGCAATCCGATCCGTTCCGCGTATAATTTTTAAGAATATCTGCGACACTCTTTAAAACTTCATCTCCTGCCGGATGCCCGTATGTGTCGTTTATCTTTTTGAAATAATCAACATCTATGGCAATAATGCTTGCAGGAATTTTCTTGTTTAGATTTGGGCATAAGGTGTTTACAAGATGTTCTTCAAGACCGTCACGGTTTTTCAAGCCTGTCAGCTTATCAGTGATCTTGCCCTGATGTTCAAATTCTTTCTGCAAAGCAAGCTCAACGGTATTTGTTATCTGACTGCCTTTTGCAAAACATTCAAAATCGCTCTTTTTAAAGCCTTTTGCTTTTTCTGCTACTATAACGCCCATTGAGTTGCCCTTAGAGTTGATAAGCGGAATAAATGCCTTGTCTTTTTCACGGTTCTGTACTTTCTGACCGACAAAAATTTTCTTGATTTCCTCCGCAGTCTGTGTGTCCTGCCATTTCCTCTGATCGTCTTGTGAGAAAAACTTCCCGTTAGAATTATCGTAACAGTAGAATGTAGCATTGTCGGCATTGGTGAGCTGTTTTGTAACGCTCTCGATCTCTTTCATAGTGGTTTCAATGGACTGACTTTCTGCCATTGCCGATATGAACTTGGTTATGGTATCTACCTGTCTTTTCAGTTCAGTAAAATTCTTTTCAAGTGATGACAAGCGTTCAATTATTTCCTGTTCGTTCATAGTATGACTTCCTTTCCTTTATTTGGTTATTCCCCATTGGGGAATTTTCATATAGCGTAACATTCATCTTCAAAAGTGTATTCCTGCTCCGTTTCGTTTCGGAATAAGGCTTCTGATATTTCATCAATGCCTTTTTGAATGTTCTCTATCTGCTGTGCGAAAAAGTTATAGTAATCAGCTTTGGTAATGGTGTATACTGCTTCCGACTTGTAACTTTCGTGTTCCTCGTCTGTCGTGGGATAAACGCCCTCAATAGTTGCAAGGTACTTGTCAAAGTATTCTTTTGTCCTTTCCTCGCCGTCAATGCCGTATATGCGTACAATTACGTCACGGCAATATTCCTTGATAAAAACTTTCATTGTATCAACCCTCCGTACCGGCTTTGCGGTTCAATTGTTTTTCCTTTATTTTTTGTTGCTGCTGCTCCTTGGCAGCTTGCTGTGCGCTGATATTCGCTCTGTCACTTGCAGCTGCCGCTCTGATGTCACTTAAATGCTGTATCAGCTTATTGCTCGCCCTTTTCTCCTTGATACGCTGATACTGCTCCTTTATCAGACGTTCGGCATATTCGCGTTCATTCGGCTTAATCTCGTCAAGCAGTTCATCAGGGATCGTGATAACATCTTCAAAAACTTTTATCTTGTGATCCCTTGAACACATCTGAATTATTCCCCATATTTTATTGAAGTCAAAAAGCAAGGTATGGAACATCTTGTTGTCAAGAGGTAATAATTCTGTTTTTCTATAAAGATAAAGCGACTTGTCATTTTCATAGTAGATTTCAATAACGCTGTTATCTTCAAGAGCAAGATTTGCCGTGAATTTTTTTACTGCCTTATCAATAAGCTCCTGTTTGGTGTAAGTTCCCGAAACATCAAGGTCAATTTCCTTGGCGCGGTCGGCTTTTAGCTGTTCCGATATATTTCCGTCATTAGAAACGGCATAATCAAACCAGTTAATTTTTGCGCCGCATATGTTCCGCTTTTTCTTATATGACTTAATGGAAAAATGAAGTTTGATCTTTCGGACGTATTCCTCGTAACGATCTGCAAAATGTTCATCAACGGGAAGTGAGTTTTCCAGTACGAAAGTAATGTAGTCTTTCCCATAGCTTTCGTCATAAACGGCAGAAAATTTGATTATTCTTTTAAGATCAAGCGCAAACGGATAGTATTCTGAATTGATCTGACCGTTTGCAACTTCCTCGTTGTTCAGCAAATTTTCCTTTTGCGTTTCAACGCGAATACTTTCTTCGCTTGTCGTTCCAAACCTTTCGCCGATATTAACGAGAAATTTGAAAAATTCAATGTCATTGATCTTCGCCATACCGTTGACAAGCGATATATGCGGAAGTCCTGCAAGAGTTCTCGCTTCATCAAAATCAACAGTCTGAATTTCACTGTGTAATTTTGAAAATGAACAGCACAAAAGTATCTGCTCGATAACGTCATATGTCAATCTGTCCTCAATATTGTTGTTAATGTCCGTGATTATAATATCTTCCGCTTTTGAAATGTCGTTCAGATATTCCTCGCTTCGGCACTGTATCAGCGACTTTACGGATTTTTCAGAAATAATTCCTGCCCCGAAAAGAAACAGTATCTTATCGCATATTTCGCTGTGCGGATCGGGATTAATCTGGTCTATTGTTTCAGCGGACAGTTTTTTCACCTCGAAATCCTTTGGCAATTCAGCGGAGAAAACACTTGAAATAACGGCGTACTTGAATACTGCCGTGTTTATTGTGTTCTGCTCTCCCAACATACTGTAAGCGTTAATAACTATCACTCCTTTTCGGACAGGATATTTACATACGTTCCCGTATCAGCCATAGAATATTTCGTTTTTACGGTTTCGCCGTTCAGCATTTTCTTTTGCTTGGTCACTGTCTTGCCGGAAAGAAAATCCCTGAGATTTGCCGCCGTGATCTCAATGCCGTTTTTTCGATCCTCTTTCCAAACGGTAAAACCGCATTTGTCCTTTCCGCTTGAGCAGTAAAAACTTGATGCGCTTTCATATATTGGGCTTCCGCAGCGCGGACAGTTCCCGACACTCTCTTTTCTAAGGTTGATGTACGTTCCAGTATCTTCTATCAGAAAATTTGCGGAATATTCTTTTCCGTCCTTTGAAGTCGTTCTGAAAGATACTGACTCGCCTTTAAGCAGCTTTTCGGCTTTTTCGCTTGGAATTTCGCCCTTTATGTTGATGTTCTTTTTCCAAAGGGCAAAACCGCAGTTATCTTTTCCGCTTTCGCAGAGATAGCCTTTTTCGCTTTCGTATACGTTCTTTCCGCATCTTGGGCATATACCGACTTGCTTTCGTTCGCGTTCGTATGGATTTGTACATTCAACCGGCGTTATGCGGTGGTCGGGACTTTTTTCGATCAAGATAACCGATTCAACGAACTCTTTAACTTCGTTTATCAGCTTGTCTGCTTCGCCGTGATCGGTTTTTATCTTGTTGAATATCTGCTCCCATTCTGCCGATCTGTCAATTGAAACAACACTTTCGGGAACAGACTTGACAAAATCCTTGCCGAACTTTGTTGCTATTATCGACTTGCCCTGTCTTTCAAGGTAGCCTGCATTAACAAGCTGTTCGATTATATCCGCTCTTGTAGCTTCCGTTCCTATGCCTTTTCCGCTGATAGCCGATTTAAGCTCCCTGTCCTCAATGCGGTTATCTATGTTATTCATTACGGACAGCAGCGTTTCATCAGTAAAATGGTTCTTAGGCTTGGTCGCACATTCCTTAATGCTGATATTTGCATTTATCGTACTTTCCTCGGAGTAATCTGCATATTCGGAAATGCTTTCATTCCGTGTATCATATGACTTCCAGCCTTTTGTTATCGGCTTTATGCTTTTAAGAGTGAACGTTACATCTTCACACCAAAATTCATAATTGGTTTCCTTGTATATGTACTCTTTATCAACGGCACAAAGCAAACGATTTACCACAAGTTCATATACCTTTCGTTCATTATCCGATAAGCTGTTTACTCCCGAAAAAGAAAGTTCGGGGATAATAGCGTGGTGATCGTGTCCGTTCATTGCCTTGCTGTTCACAACTCTGCCGTCAAGGTTCAGACCGTTTGAAACAAGCTGCCCGACACGTTCGGAATATTCATTCCTTTTTTCGATATTTTCAACAGTCTGCCGTACTTTGTCCTGCATATCCTCTGAAATATAGTTGCAGTCCGTTCTCGGATAAGTAATGAGTTTCTTTTCATAAAGGCTTTGCGCCGTTTCGAGGACTTGCTTGGCGGTCAAGCCGTAAACTCTGTTTGCTTCCTGCTGCAAAGTTGTCAAACTATGCAAAAGCGGACGGTTTTCTCTTTTCTCTGCCGATACTGCCGAAAGTACATTAACGGGTTTTCCTGCACACCTTGAACGCGCTTGCTCGGCTTCTTCGGAAGTATTCCAAAATTCATTGGAAAGTGCGCCGTTATCCATTTCAAGACGGTATGTTACTTCCTTGTTAAATCTTTCGATTTCGTTGTCCCTATCCGCGACAATAGAGAGAATGGGCGTTTTCACACGTCCTACTCTATGCGGATAATTGTCAAGTACGCCGTAAAGCCGTGACAGGTTCATACCGATCAACCAGTCTGCCTTTTCACGGGCAAGAGCGGCATAGTATTCGCCGTCATAATCGCTGTCGGGCGGCAGAATATCAAGACAAGCGCGAATAGCTTCGTCTGTCATTGAGTTCGTCCAAATTCGCTTGACAGGCTTTGTACAGTGGTTTGCTTGGTAAATATGCCTGAATATGAGTTCTCCCTCGCGCCCTGCATCGCAAGCGTTGATTATCTCGGTTACCTCGTCAAGTGACATAAGCTGCGATATAAGACTGCGGAGAGGTTCATTCATAGGATTATCGGGAAAAATTTTAAAATCGGGGAATATGGGAAGTTCCTCAATCTTGTATGTTTTACTGTAACCGTAATCCTGCGGAAGTCCCAGACCGTAAAGGTGTCCTCTTGCTCCGACAACATAAAAATCGCCGCCTTTGTAGCAAAATTCCTTTCCCTCGCCGTATATCTTTTCTCGTGCGCCTACAACGTGCGCTATGGTCTGTGCCGTGCTTGGTTTCTCTGTAATGATAAGTTTCATATAAATTTCCTTTCTTTTTTGCTTACAATATATTGACAATCGCATACTTTTGATGTACAATAAATATGTAAGCATAAACTTTTGTATTTTAATTTGGAGATGATATTATGTCAAATACTTCAAGTGTTACTATCCGTGTTGATTCTGAGGACAAACGTAAAGCAGAAAAACTTTTTAATGCCCTTGGTCTTAATATGTCAACAGCTTTTAATATGTTCATAAAACAGTCACTTCTTTGTGACGGACTGCCCTTTGATGTGAATTTACACAAAGGAAATGATGATTTTTTTTACAGTAAATCAAATACAGAACATCTTGACCGCTCTATCGCTCAACTTAAATCCGGAATTGCCAAACCACACGAATTAATTGAGGTAGATGACAATGATTAAGATATGGACTGATGAAGCGTGGGACGATTATATGTACTGGTTTACTCAAGACAGGAAAACATTAAATCGTATAAACAGGCTTATTAAATCAATTGACAGAAATGCTTTTGACGGAATTGGAAAACCTGAACCGCTGAAACATAATTATCAGGGCTTTTGGAGTGTTCGCATTGATGAAACAAACCGTATCGTTTATAAAATTGAAAATGATAAATTGTATATAGTTTCCTGCCGATATCACTACGATAAATAATAAGGAAAATGCTTATGAGAAAAATTTTGACTGACACTACGGATCACTTTGTAAAAGATCGCGGAGTAATCGGAACGGGAAAAATTAGTTCCAAAATAAAATTTGGATCGGACAACTATACCGAATGGCGCAAGGACAAGTTCGACGATATGACAGCAGAGGAGTTAAACAACGCTGCTGCTGAATATGGACGGCTTCATCATAAAGACTAAAGCATTTTTATCGCCTACTTTCCTTTAGCTTATGTTTTTTCTTCTGCTGAACCGCGATCAATGCAATTGACAATACCGAAAGAGCAACTATATGCCCCTTGCTGTTATCAAATATAACGGCAAGGGCATTTTCTTTGTCCTCGTCCTCGGTTTCAGCTTCACTTGTTACTGCCGTTTCCGATAAAACGTTCTCGCGCCTGTCACGATACTCGGCATATATCTGAACAACGATCATAACGAACACAAGAAAGACTGCAAGCAGCTTTGCCTTGAATAGAGGTTTGTCCTTGTTCTCACTGTACCATTTTTTCAGCTTATTCATTTTCTTCTTACTCCTCCTGTTCCTCTTGTTCCCCGTCAATGGGTGTCTGAACGTTCCAGTAGTTATTTGAAATAACGCCCCTAAAGGGATCAATAAGAGTTTCATAAAACTCCTTCGCTCTTGAATTGTCTGCTGCTCCGAAATATCGGAATCCGCTTTCTGATATTTCAAGATCGTCACATATCAGCTTGATATATTCTTCAACCATTTCTTCGCATTGTGCCTTGTCAAAACCGTTTTCCTCCGCTTCGGTGAGTTCCATTATCTTCTCTATGAGTTCGTCCTTGGACGGTGACTGCCCGATCTGCCCGTTGAGATTATCGTGGTCGCTGTCACAATAATATTCCCATTCATAACCGCTTTCGTAATCGCCGACAAGTCTGCGCTTGCAGTTCATATCTGTGCAAGCATTGTTATGGGTAACTTCCGTTGTGATCGGAATAAACTTGGTCTTTTCGGCAAATGTCATAATATCTTCGGGAGTTATGTTGATGTTGTACTCTGAACCGTCCTCGGTTTCTCCATTTGTCTTAACCAAAAGCAAGGTTTTGTACAGTGCGGTCAATGCCGTGAGTTCTTCGGCTGACAAATCGCTTTGTATTTCATACTGATCAAAATGATTTGTGTCCGTGATAGGTTTTCCGCTAAATTCTATTGAATCGGGTATGCCGTTCGATCCGCCGCTGTCTTTCACTTCATAATGCAGACGTTCTTCCTTGGCGGTCATACAATCGTCAAGACTTTCTATAAGCGTGATATATTCGTTTTCCGCTTCCGCTTGCGCTTGCATAAGAGCGTGTGAAATGGCTTCTGACATTGCACGTCCTATTGCCGCAGCTTCTTCGGGTGTTTCCGCACTTGCAAGTGCTGATGCGAATTGTGCTTGTATTGTCCTGATGATATAATCACACTTCCGGCTGAAAAACGCCGCAAAACTTAGTTCATCTTCTGCGCTCGGATAATCGTATGTGCCGCCGTACCAATCTCCGTAATTTTGGTAATAATATGCCTGTGAAATGTCAAGGAAGTTCTGTTCCATAAGCGCGTAACCGTCAAGAATATCCGCTTCGCTTTCAGCTTCAACGTTGGGATCGTCATTTTCATTTCCTGCAAGGGAGTATGTATAAGGTGATACCCACGAAAACAGGGAAGATACAACAATTACAAGTATCAGCACAATGAAAAGCGGCAGGAATAACGGCAGCGCAAAGGCTATCAGCTTTTTGGAAAGTTTCGATTTAACAATATGTTTTCCTGCTGATTTGGTATTAGTTGGCAGAATATCCTTGTTCTTTTTCTGAAAGAATTGGATTTGCTTTTTCCTCTTGATACGCTCCTTTGCAAACTTCTGAGTGAATAATTTCTTTGAAAACCGTGATTTGCCTTTGCCGTTCTTTTTCTTTCGGCTTATGAAACGATATTTTTTACCTTTACGGTCTGTTCTCGGCTCGCCCGAAAACTTGCGGAATACAATTTGTTTTGCCTTATCTACGGCAAATGTCGTTGCAACACTTGTTACTGCGCCGCCTACGCCGTCTGAATTTTTTACTGCTCCCGATACCATTCGTGCCGTCCGCATACCTTGTATATCGGGCATATGGTCTTTCAGAACATATCTTATAGGCATTGAGATCATTTTTGCGGCATTACCGCTCTGAACAGCCGAAACAACATCTGATGTGAGGTCAACAGCTTTTTTTATGCTCTCTGATGAACGGTCATTGTTTTTCCTACTGTGCTTTTTTCGGTCTGTATATTGCTTTTGAGCAAAATCCCGTTTGTATTCTTCCTTTCCGAAATCGTCCGAAAAAGTTTCTGCAAATTCGCCGCTGACTGTTTCATCTTCCTGAACCGCCGCATTTGTATCTGCTTTTTCGTCTGCCGATTTTTCCGCGTCCGTATCGTTGGTTTCCTGCGGTTCATCATCTTCTTGAACAGGTATATCAACGGAATTTTCCCGTATGAGTTTATCTCGGATATACGCAGCTTTCTTCATTCTTTGTATAGCAGTCTGTACTGCTCTGACTTTGCTGTCGTTACCCGAAATTAAGTCGGCAAGCGGTTTTTCAAGGTTATTGTTTTCCGATACATCTTCGGTTCTTTCGGATTTTTCTGCGGTCGGCGTTTCGGTAGGAGCTTCGGTATTTGGAACGGGAAGTGCCTTGTTTAACTCGCTTTCAATGTGATCGCGGAGTTCCTTGGCTTTTTCGGCGTATGCGCTTTTTTTAAGCTGATCTTTCAATCCCTCTTGATTTTCATTTCCCGATACAGTTTCGGCTTTTTCGGGATTTTCGAGGGTAATTGAGTTATGCGGTTTACCGCTTTTCTCGGTCACTTCATACTTTTTTCGCTGTCTTTTCTTGTCTGAAATATCCGTCTGCTCTTGAAGTTCGGTATCGGCTTCATCAAAATTCCCCATTGGGGAATTTTGACGTTCACGCTTTTCAAGGCTTGATTTAGCGTATCGTGCAGATTTCTGTCTGCGTATAGCATTGTTAAAATCATTATGAGTGTTCTGTCTGCCGTGTTTGTGTTTCTTTGACATAACAGCACCTCAATTCTATTCGCTTTCCTTTTGGAGCATTTTCGCCGTTTCACTGAAATTCGTTGACATCATTTCATACAGTTTAGTGTCGCGCGGAAATTCGTCATAGAACGGTATCTTATCCTTACCGCCCAACACAAGCATACCGTGTCCTGCCGGAGTGTCCTTAACGAACTTGATCTCGCTGTCCGTAAGATGAAGTATATCCTGCAATTTTGCCGCGTCAGTGGAATTTTGCTTTAACAGCGCAAGAAATTCGGAGTTTGAAAGCATTGAACGGGATTTTTCGTCTTTAAGTAAATCCTCAACGTTCTGCGTTATACCCGTAAGCACACCGCCGTATTTTCTTGCACGTTTCCACAAGGATTTTAAGTAGTCAAGACAATACTCGTCACTGAAAAGCAAGTGCGCTTCGTCAAAGTAGATGTATGTCGCTCTGCCTAAGTCCCTGTTCCGTGAAAGTCTGTTCCAAATATAATCAAGTATAAGGAGCATAGACTGCGTTTTAAGGTTTCCGTTCAGATCGCGTATATCATATGAAATGAAACGGTTATCGGTATCAACATTTGTCTGGTTGTTGAAATACTTTGCCGATCCGTTGACATACATATCAACGGTAACTATCAGCTTGTCTTTCATATCCTTGTTGATGTTCTCGTTTTCCTCTTTCATACATTCGAGGAATGTTCCCAAAGTCGGCATATCCTTGGGATCAAGCGTTTCAAGTACCCTTGACTTGATGTATGCCTTTCGTACACACCTGTCAATGAATGACTTTTCCTGCGCGTTAAGCGGGTGCTTGGTGTCCATACAGGATATAAAGGAAGTAATAAGCTGGCATTTATCAGCTATAACGTCTATCTCGTCATCATCAAGCAATCGGAAGTCAAAATCAAACGGGTTGATATAGTTCTTTGAACCGTTCGCGAATTTTACAACAGTTCCTCCGAACGCTTCGGCTATCTTCCAGTATTCTCTTTCGGGATCAATAATGAGAATATCAGCGTCCAAATATCTTAGGAATATTTCCATAAGTTCACGTTTTACAAAGAACGATTTTCCTGCCCCCGGACAGGCAAGCACAAATCCTGCCGGATTGACAAGTCCTGTCATTCTGTTAAAGGTGATAATGTTGTGGGAAAGAACGTTCAATCCGTAATAAATGGAATTGTTCATTTGCATTTCCTTGACATTAAAGGGGATAAGGATAGCTACCGATTCGGAGGGCATTGTTCTTAACCAACCGAACCGCCGCTGATAGCCGCAAGGCAGACAGTCACACATTCCGTCCTCCTGCTCCCACGTCATTTCGCCTTTAACGCAGCCTGAACGTTTGAGAGTGCTTTCGATTATCTCTGCGTTGTTCATCAATTCATCATAGCTTTTTGCCTTAATGATTATCTGAATATTTGTGAGGAACAGTTTCTGATCGTGCATAGTGATCTTGTCGTATACGCTCACCATACTGTCACGCTGATTTTTAATTCTTTGCGGCATTTGGGTTGAAAAATTTCCGTGCTGTGCCGCAGCGACTTCGCGCTTTGCCATATCTGTGTCAATAGCGGTGATCTGGTGCTGAACAAGTTTTCTTGCGGCGGCATTGTCATAGGTTTCTATGTTAGTTGTAATCATTATTTCAACGCCCGTTTTCAGCAGATCGGAGAATATCTCGCTCGTTGCCGTTGCAGGATATTCTCTTATGTACACGACTTTTGCAAACGTATCATTGAACATAAAGTAGTCCTTTTTGAAATCAAAGTAGTCTGGCGAACAGTACAGTTTTTCAACGCCGTTTCGGAAATCATCTTCCGAAAACTTAGGTATAGTACGTTCGTTTGTTCCGATATAGAAATCTTTCAACATTTCCACACGTTCCTGTGAAGTCAATTCGCGCAAGTTAGTATTTCCTATGCGGTTAAAAGCGTTTATAGCGGCAATATCAAGTGACTTGAACTTTCTTCTTGCCGTTTCCTCGTCCGCTGCCTTTATTGTGAGAGTAATATACATTTGCTTCTGTATAGCGTTCTGTCCTTTTTTGATGTTCTCGGCAAGAACCCTGTTATTGTACTCAAAGCGCAGATCAAAATGCTCGTCCGCTGTCTGTTTCATCAGAATACGCTGTTTGAAATCTTCGATATTCACCACACTGTTCCATAAGCAGATCTGACAGTCTACCGTATCATCAAGGATATTCATAAACTCGATATATCGGTCAAGATATGAATACTGCTGATCCTCGTCCGCAAGGTTGAAGTTAATATCGTCAAACTTGTAGGCTTTGGAATACATTTTCTTTCCAAGATACCATATGTTTTCCGAAAGAACTTGCTTATACGGAAGTGTGTCTATAACGGACTTCGCTATCTTCTGCTTTTCGGATTTTTCGGCTTTACGATCCTCTTTCTTCTTTTGCTTTTTAGGCTTTTCGGCTTCAAGGCGTTCCGCATCAATATCCCTTGCATATCTCCGTTTTTCGGCTTTCTTTTTCCTGCCGATCTTCTTCATCAGAAATGTAATAACCGCAAGGCAAGCTATAACGGCTATGATTATAAGTTTCTGCGGATCAATGCTGAAATTCGGCATTACGGACGTTTTCACTTCCGACACATCTGTAACACTTTCGGCAGCGGTTACTGCTGTCGTTTCAACGGGCAAAACTGAAATGCTTTCCGCTGTTGTTTCGGCTATTGGCAAGGTAGTTACTTCCGTTGTAATAACTTCCGTTTCGGTCTTGGAAATCTCCGTTTCAGCGGTAACGGAATGTTCTGTTTCGGGCGGTACGGTCGCAGCGGTCATACTTCCCGTAAATTCGGAAGTTACGGGAGTTTTGCTTTCGGGATATGTTGTTATTCCTGCGCTTTCCATAGCTTCCGATACTGCGCTTTCGGCTATCTGCGATATTGCCGCCTTTCCGTCTATGGTTATTGAAGTTATTGTTGTTTCCTGCATATTTAATTTTGCTTGCAAAGCAAGCAATCCTCCTTTCGATGTTTTGCGGTTCGCTTTAGCGAATTACGAACGTCAGTTCGTAAAGCAAAACTCGTAATTTGAAAATTTATTTTCAAATTTCATCACTTCTTTCTTTTTCTGTTTGTTTTAGCCGCTTTTTTCAGTTCTTTAAGTTCCGATTTACGGTCGGCTTCGATCATTTCAAGGTTTATCCTGCGTACTGTATCGTGTATCTCAACAACGGGCGGCAAATACTCCATTTTTCGTCTTTGGGTATGAAAGTAAAAATTCTTTACTTTCACTCCTATTTTTTCTACCCCCATACCGTTGTATTTCAGAAAACCGACTGCGGCAAGCGGAGCAACTTCAAGGATTATAAGGTAAACGAGAATATCCGTTGTTACAAAGTTCCGTCCCAAAAGAAACGTGCCTACTGCAAGTATCAGCATTAAAACAACGCACGCTATCTGTCTGCCTGTCATTCCAAGAAAGAATTGCTCCTTGTATTCGGTAACGTCCTGCGGAATGTCTGCTCTTATCATTTCTGCTTATCCTCCTAACGCTCGTTTTGTAACTTCGCTTGCCTTGGAAACGGTAACTGCAAGCATTACTACGCACAAAAGCGGTGTTGCAAACTGCATTATGTTTATCAGCAAACCGCCCGTTGTACAATGATCTGCAAATGACAGCGTGATCCCCGTGCTTATCTTGGTATACGCAAGGAAACATACAGACAGTACGCCCCACTGCATTGAAACGGCTGCAAAGTTCTTGATGAATGATATTCCTGCGGATCGCGCCTGTGAGTTCACAAGCGTTGAAAGTGCAACGGGAGAAACAGCCACAAGTATCGCCGTTTCAAAAACAACACCTAACATTGTTATCACTATCATTGAAAACAGGATAAACAAGACAACCGAAACAATAAGCAGCAGGAATGACATACATATGTAATTTAGGTCAAGAAGTCCTCCGTCTACATCTCCTGCGGTAGCTGCCGCGGCAAATGATGCGCTTATTCCCGAAAATGCTTCGGTATATGATGTCAGCGATACCGATCTGAAAACTTCCGATATTGCCCCGACTATGTTTCCCGTATTTTGTATGATGATCTCGCTGACTACAAGTTTCATAGCGATCCTCAATGCTCCCTCTATGCCGCCGTTGAAGTCCACGGCGGCACAATAGCTAAAGGCTTCCATACAGAAAAACAGTGCCATTAATGCCGTTCCTGCTGCCGTGAATACGTCAAGTGCCGTACCGCATTGATTAACAACATCGAAATTGACAAGGACGTCAAGAACGGACGCGAATCCGTCCGCTTCGGTCTGTATCAGTCCTACAACATCTTCAAACGCTTGCTGCCAAAAACTCGGCTCTGCCATTATGATCTCTCCTTTCGCATTTTGCCAAAGCAGACAGTCAGAACGCCGTCTGCCGTCTGCTTTGCAAAATTACTTTTCACGGCTTTAACCGCCCAAAGATATTGTTGAGGGAACAAGTGCGCCTACTGCCGCGATTATCGCGCCGCCGATCAGTGTCTGGAATCCTCTTGTCTTACCGTCTGCGTTATCGTCCTTAAAGCCTACGCCTGTCTGAATACCTCCGACAATGGCAACAAGCGTTCCAAGACCGATTACCCCCGGACCGAGAATACCCATTATTCCGTCGATCATTCCCTGTGCTGTGGCATCTTCCGCTGATGCTGTGATTGTGCAGGCTGTTATGGCTGACGGCACAACAAGCATTGCCTTTCCGACTTTCGTGTTCATCAGTCTGCCCGTGGCATTTGCCGCAGCAAGTAATGCCTTTGCTTCTGCTCTCTCGATCTTTTCCTGCGCTGTATCAAGTGCCTTGGTAAATTTGTTCATTTTAATGAACCTCCTTAAAAAATTAATATTTATATCAAAGCCTTTTTCCCGATAAATTCCGAGCACAAGTTAATCATTTTCTGCCGATTTTCGGGGAATAAAGGCTGTGATAACAAAAAAAGGAGCTATCAGCGTATTAATTACGCCGTTAGCTCCTTAGCTGTTATGTACCGCCGTTCGGTACACCAAAAAGATTGTATATGTAAAATCACAATACTATCCGAACACTCTGAGCGCTCTTTTTCATCAATTGGTTTTTCGCTGAGTCGGACAATATTTTTGTGTGACAGTCAAAAAAAGGAACTGTAAGCACATCTGAATTTAATGCGCTTATAGCTCCTTAGCTGTTATGCACCGCCGTTCGGTACACCGATCATTATTAATTTCTTTAACTATTTTTGGACACTGTTCAAGTATCATTATCTTGTCTTTCCATTTCCGTATGAGAACATCATTTCCTTTTTCAAGGACTGATGATATTACTTTTACGTCATTTTTTGAAATCAAATTGATCATTCCTTTCTCTGAATTGAATATATGCCCGATATATCGCTGAATTTCTCCATTATTTCATCAGGAATATCGTTCATAAGGTCGGCTGTTGACTTGATAACTTCATTGTCGCTTGTGATGTAGTTGATCTCGATCGCGCTGTCGGGTGAGATAATTCCGTCATCATAAAGGCTTGAAAAGTCAATGTACTCTGTTTCGGGCGTTGTCCTGATGTTTTCTTCAAGGTAATATGTGTTGTTTTCCTTGTCGGCTTCGTCAAGCATACTGTATCTTGGGTGATTACTTATATCAAATTTTGCCGTGAAAAACGGGTGTAGTCCTCTTACCATTACGATACAGTCGTTATTGTCCATAGTCGCAAGTTCGTCAATCGTGGCAAGTTCACGCCCTAAGATCGCGTTGTTATATGATGAGCTGCCTTGTTTTCCCTTGGTCTGATTTATGCTCTGCTGATCTATGGTTTCTTTGCCTAACTCTTTTGAAAGGTATTCGTTTGTAAATTGGTCTTTGCCGCCTAAGTATATCATTGTGTCGCAGTTGCCCGGAAGTTCTTCCCACGACTTTTCATAAAGCCGTTTCAATTGTGAAAGGTTCTGCAAGATGATAACTGCGGAAATTTCAAACTTACGGCAAGTTGCAAGCACCTTGTCAAATTCGGGTATCTTGCCGATATTCGCGTATTCGTCAAGCAGACAGCGAACGTGATATTTAAGTCTGCCGTGATAATGCGTGATCGCTCTGTTATACAGTGTATCGAAAAGCTGTGTGTACATCATAGCCGCAAGGAAGTTATACGTTGTGTCCGTTGACGGAATTATGATGAATAACGCTGTCAATTCATCTCCCAGAGTTTCAAGGTGTATATTGTCCGTAAACGTCAAGTTCCGCACATCTTCCAGTTTGAAATGCTGTAATTTCGTTGTTGTGGAAATCAGAATAGACTGCATTGTTTTTCCTGCTGCCTGTTTAAACTCGGCATAATACTGAACCGATAAAGCGTTCGGATCGGCTTCCTGCCGTTTATCAAACATAAGATCAAGGTCGGACTTTTCCTCCTCTTTGCCCTCAATTACCTTGGCTTTGTGTATCAGGTCAAGAACCGCAGAAAAATTCTGTTCTTCCTCGTCACCGACTTCCACAAGCAGAAAACATAGTGCAGACAGCAAAAGCCTTGTGGCATCTGTCCAGAATTGATCTCCGCCGCTTGCGCCCTCCTCTTTGGTGTTAAGCATAAAGGTGTTTATCATCTTGATAACATTATTGCTGTTAATGCTCCCGTCATTGTCTTTCAGATAGTGAAACGGATTGTAGTTTGAGGAATGTTTCATATCGTTTATGTTGAAAACCTTTATCTTGTACCCCTTGCGTTCAAGCATTTTTCCGCAGGACTGCAAGAGTTCGCCTGACGGATCTGTTACAACGAAAGAAGTGTTGCACTGCATAAGATTAGGTTTTACATAGAAACGGGATTTACCTGTTCCCGAACCGCCTAAAATTATCATATTCAGATTAAGCATTGGCTTTATCTTGGCGGTTTCTTTCCGCATATCTTTTACCGCTTTGACAGTAAGCTGTTCTTTGTCCTCAAATTCATCTGTTTTAGGTGCAGCAGTCTTTTTTTGGAAATTCCCCATTGGGGAATTTTTAGGCTTCGGTCTGATTATCCTGTCTAAAAGTTTTGATTTTTTGTTATTCTGTTCGGCTTTTTCGGCGTTCATATCACGTTTCTTTCGGTCAAGCACAAGAAATACATCTGACGCGGCTATGACGTTATTGTAAAAATCATATGTATCTGCTATAATGTTCTTTTCCTGCTGATTGCCCCAACGTGCCGAACCGTGTTCCGAACCGCGCCTGTGATAGCGTTTGCCGTTTCCTGCGAACTTCCATAGGATTATCAGCATACCGCCCATAAAACCGACTATCAAGCCTTTCTTCGCTGTGCCGTTTCCGCTGAACACCTTGCCAAAAGCACCGATAAATGATGATATATTCAGATAGTCGGTCATTGAGTTCAATGCTTTTAACCATTGTATTCCCTTTTTGGAAGTGTTATCTTCGAGAATATACCCGAACCAAGTGCATATCACTATGACGAGAACGGCAGCGGCGATATAGAATATGAGTTCATAGCTGTTTTTCTTTTTCGGAGTTCCCATATTGCTTGCCAAACCGAACACCTACCTTTCATTTTCTGATGTAGGTACGGCAGGACTTTCTTTTTCTGTTCCTTTTTCTGCTCCTTTTTCCGCATTGATCTTTTCCCGATCTTCCTTTGCGGAATTTTTCAGTTCCTGCAAAGTCTGTTTGTTCGGCTTTTCGGCGGCTTTTTCGGCTTTGTCAAAGGATTTTATGATCGACTGTTTATCTTCCTCTGAAATGCCCATATCGGACAGTATCTTGCTATCCATTCTTGACTTTGGCAGGATCGCCGACTTTTCGCCGTTGGCTATTTCAATGCAGTTTGTAGACAGTGATGTCACGGATATGCCGTTTTTGAGTTCAATGGGAGAGGGGATTTTGAAAATATCTTCCTTTGAAAGTCCTTTCAGAATTTCGGCTGCCGATATATCGTCCTTTATATCGAAGTTTTCTATCAGCGACTTTTCAATATCTATTCGGTTCATACCTTTGTCTATCTCCATATACTTGAAGTTATCCTCGTTCTCCTGAACAAGTATAACGCTGTCGCCTGTTTTCTGATAAAGGAAGTTTTGCAGTTCGGGATTGGTCGTTTCAAAGGTCTTTGTTTCGGGAACGGGCATTTTCTGCTCCTGTTCGCTGACTTTTTCAATATCCTTTTCATTATAGCTGCTTATGATCTTATCGGCAATTACCTTTGCTGACATTTCGCCATATCCCATTTCGGACAGTTTTGCCATTATTTCAAGTTTTGGAAGAACGGGCAGAACAGCATATTTATTTTCCGCTTTATCAAATATGCAGCACTTTGAACCGCTGTCCTGCGGAAGTTCATCAAAACACTGTGCTGTGCCGACAAGCTGCTGTGAAAGCTGTGACTGTGCAAGATATTCGCCTATATTCGGAACATCTGCATAGACTATCTCGCGCTTTTCATATGTTCTGCCGAAAATATCCTTGAAATTTTCGGGCATTTCTTTTGAAATATCGGCAAGCAGATTATTTACGGTTTTCGGAGGGATATTCTGTTTCAGAAGTTCTGCTCGTATTTCGTTGGCATTGCTTAGTGACAGGCTTATCAGTTTATTTTCTTCCTTATTGTACAGATCAATTCGCCTTAGATCGTTGCCGGACTGATAAACCTTTGTATTGCTGTCAATGTGCTTATGCTTGGTATTGTAGCAAGCGGAAAGATCGCTGCCCGATCGTGATGATTTTAGCTGTTTGTTTTCATCATATATGAGGTATTGCTTATCCGCATTAAGTTCCATTTGGAGAGTTTTTCCGTCATTAATAACCTCCACGTCCGATTTCTTGATATTCAGATAGTCTTTTCCTGCGGTATTCGGAACGCGGACAAAATATGAGCTTTCGTCCTCTCCTTTGACGAGTTCGTTTATATCCATTGTAACAGTGTTATTGGATATATCAATGAGATATTTTTCGCTTTCATTCAAGTCTGCAAGGTATTCGTCCATTAGTTTTTTAACCTCGTCCTTGATTTCAGCAGGATAGAGTATAGCAGTTCCGTTATCGTCTGTCTTTGCAAACTGAATATCAAGACCGTTAAGGCGTGCCGCTTCGGAGAGTTCCTGTGCTTCCTCCAACGTAACTTTCTCGGCGATTTTGTCAAGAGCGTCAAGGGGAGCAGTCTGTTCATACCTTGTAACTTCGATATTTTCAAGCTGCTTTTTCAGTTCCTTACATTCAGCAAGTGCTTTTTCGTACTGCCCGTCAAATTCTGATGGCACGATATTCATATATGAACCGTCTGCCGACTTGAATGTGTAAACAGGAATGTCGTGACTTCGCAACACTTCCGTTGTAAGCCCTATATCTTCTTCGGGGATTTTGTCTTTCCCGTCCTTGATAACAAGTGAAGTGGGATCGTTTTTAAGCTGTTCTGCCGTGATATGTTTCAATGCGGCATTTACTTCGTTCATATATCTGTCGGGAACGGCTATTACCGTATTGTTTCCGTCATTGAGCTTGGCAGTAAAGAACGCGCCGCCTATATCCTTAACAGTCTTTTCAAGTTCTCCGATCTTATCCTTTGGGATAGCTACATACTGGAAGTTGGTTCCTGACTTTTTCAGCTTCTCAAAATCCTTTTTTGACAGCTTTCCAAACTTGGCTTTCGGTTCTTTTGGTGCTTTGTTTTTGACCTTGGGCTGTTTGCTGTTTGAATTGCTTATATTGCGTAAAATTTCAAGCAGTTGCTTTAAAAGTTCGACAAAAACTACATTTGCATCATCGCCTAACATTATTCGGACACCTCGCTTTCAGAGGTGGGAATGACAACTTTGTCGCTGTCTGTGCAGCCGTATGAGTAAGGTGATTGACAGTACATTACCGTCACGTCCGTATCTGTTGCCTTTGCAACACCGTTTGGGATAGATAAAGGGATAACGCGCCTGATACCTATACCGTTCACTACAAAAGCGGCATTTCTTTCATCTTCCGTATAATCGGAATAGTTAGCGGACGGTTTGGTGGTAGCTTTCAGCAGATCGCGCTGACGTATCTCCATTTCTGGCATTGACGATTTATATGTAACTGAATTGTTATCCGAAACGTCAACTACAAGGAAGTGCGTTGAAAACACCTTTTCGCGCTTTTCGCCGTTGTCCTTGCCGAAGATGTTGTTTTCCTTATCGGAATAGGCGGCGTTGTAGTTTTCGTGATTTGAAGTATAGCTGACTGACGTGGCAGTATAGCCGAAGTTATAGTATAGCTGTTCGGGGGTAACCGAAAGTTCCTTGCAGATTTTTTCGACAGTGGTTTTGTTGTTCTGGGCGTATATTTCAATCAGTTTATGCGGATCAAGCCTTACAAGGTATACTGCTTTCTCGTCTATATCGCGGTTAAGGTTGATGTTCTCGTTATAGAACACTTCCCACATATCGGCTGAAAGGAAAGCGTCCTTATCCAGTCCGATCGCTCTCGCATAATACTGATAGCTTTTCAAGTCCTCAAATTCCTCGCTGTCGGTTATTCCCTCGGAGAACCACTCCGCTATGGCGTTGATCTCCATTTCCTGCTGACTTAGTGTAACGCTTTCCGCTGTCTTGCCTGTGCAGGCTGACATAATCAGTGCGGCACACAATATGGCAGGAAGTATTTTCCTTATTTCCACCGTGAACACTCCTTTTCGTTTGTTGTATCTCCATTATACCACAAACGATTTTGGAGGAATTGTCAACCAAAAAGGCATAAATCAAGGTAAAAAGGTTATATTGGTTTATTTAGATTTATTTAGGTTTATTTAGATTTATTTCACGTTAATAATATATTCAATTATTAAACGTGCTAAAACATTTTGTAAATTATTTATAAACGCATATACCCTATATCACAATTCAAAAATGAAACATTAGTTTGACAATGGGATTGAAATGTGCTATAATTGTTATAATTGAAGGTGAATATATGAAGATCGCGACTTGGAATGTAGAAAAATCGCTCTCCGATCACAAGAGAATTATGGCAAATCTCGTGTGGTAACTGTAAATTTTTAGAAATTCCCCATTGGGGAATTTCTTTGTTTCTACATCAAATGATGAAACATTTCAATTGAATATCGCCGTTTGTGATTATTATTTCAGATTGTACTTCTTTATCAGATATTGATAAAAATTTTCAAGTTCATATTTTGCTTTAAGGGGAATACGCCTATTTGATATACAGTCTGGAATATCAACATTAACGGGGCGTTTATTTGCATAACGAAATTGGAATGTTATGCGTTGATTTTTGAAATCAAGATCAGAAATACAATAATCATTGTTTATCCAACAGTAACTTATGCAATCAAGACCGTATTTCTGCCAAAATGACGGTGCTTGATAAGCTGTTTTACATAGCTTTTCTCGGAAACAGCATTTAATGGATACAGGCGAGATCAAGCAGTCATATTTCGATATATAGTAACATAAGATAAGGACTATGTCCTCTGTAAATGTGTACAGAAGGCATAGTCCTGTCTTTCTGCATAGCGTATCGTCTGATAAGAATTGCGCTCATATAGAAGTTTTCCAAACTACTATATTCAATTCCTTTACAGCAGGCTATAAAAAAGCAGATGCTTTCACAGTAGAAAGCATCTGCTTTTTGTCATGTTATGGACTCCAGCGGTATCTGCTCAGACTCCCACGAACTGTCAGCGTGTATGTTATCAGCTCCGCACCACGCTGTTTTGTTTCCTTTTCAATGCCCGGCATTGCAAGATAATCAATGCTCATGCCGTAGGTCAGGCGAATACCCTTGTATTCGATTGACGCATTGTTGTAGTGGTCGTGGCCGCAGAAGAATCCCGATGTGCTGCCAAGCTCAAGTGCGGTATCGAACATTTTGCTGGGATAGTCCGAACAGCACACAAGATCGTTGGTGATACCGCCGTGGTCACCGGGATTCTCACCGTAGAAGTATGTAACCTCGTCGCTGCCGTCCAGATATAGCTCTGTTGCGGTCTTGTACTCCTGCAATGGGATATGGAAGAACACCATTGAATTTACCGTGTGGCCTGCCTCGGCATTCATTCTACTGACCTCATCGGCATACCAGTCCACCTGATCGTCGTGGATATAATCATAAACGTTGATGCCCTCGCCCGTGTAGGCGTTTGAGTCAATCATGAAAAGCCACGTGTTCAGCGTGCCGTCGGAGTTTCGTATCTCGATAAGCTGATTTTTCCTGCCCATAACATCGGGCTGGGTGTAGGGGTAAAGCAGATTGCCCGAGGTCTTGAAGGAAAGCGATTTGTAGACCTCATTCAGATCCTGCTTGTTTGCAGATGCAAGCGACTCGGTATCGTGGTTGCCGTAGGTGAAAGCCCAGGGAATGCCAGTATTGCGCATAAATTCCACAAGTCTAATGACACACTCGCTTTCCGTTACTCTGAGGTTCAGATCGGCATTATGGCGTGCAACGAAATAACTGCCTGAATAGCAGACAAAGACCTGAGAATTGCTCATACAAGCATTTCTCAGGTCTTTTCTTTTCAGGTGGTTATAGTTTTCCGCTCCGCAGGCTTGAAAGGTGCTGAGGGGCATTTCCGTTCGTCTGAGGACATAGCAAAAGGCTCTACATTTATGGCGATGACCATACAGAAGTATTCCAAAATACTAATGGTTATTGACTAAACGGTGGCTAATGTATAAACAGACAGAGCAGTATCGCTTAATTGCGGTACTGCTCTTGTTTTATTCATTGATGCTTGTAATAAATTCCTTAAATGCTTTTTGTCCGTTCTCATTCCTTTTGAACACACCAGCATCCTCAAGAACTTCCAGAAAGACTTTACCAATTTCCTGTTCCAGAATTGCTCTCGCATTTTCTTTGCTGAAATCGGGATAACGCTTTAAAATATTCTCTGCCCATTCAGCGTGCTGTGTCAGTTCAGGGTAGTTATAAAGGTTCTCCTTATTAAGCATTGCTGTTTCAAGCATATTTATTTCCTTTGCAAGTCTTGCAGGAAGAACTGCAAGTCCCATAACCTCAATCAGACCGATGTTTTCTTTCTTGATATGATGAAGCGACGGATTTGGATGATATACGCCAAGAGGACGTTCCTCTGTCGTGATATTGTTTCTGAGTACGAGATCGCACTCGTAAACATTGCCGTTTTTTCTTGCAATAGGAGTAATTGTGTTGTGCGGTTCTCCATCTGTTTCAGCAAAGATGAACACGCCTTCATCGGAGTACCCTCTCCATTTGGCAAGAATATCAGCACAGCATTCCGACAGCTGCTTTCTGTCCTCGGACGCAACACGGATAACCGACATAGGCCATTTCACAATCCCTGCTTTTACAGCTGGGTAAGCCTTTACTTCAAACTCGGTTTCAATGGGTGCTTTTGCCATTGCAAAGGTGTAATTTCCGCCCTGAAAATGTTCGTGACTTAAAATCGAGCCGCCGACAATCGGCAAATCCGCATTCGAGCCTACAAAATAGTGCGGAAGATAATCCACAATATCAAACAGCTTTTCAAACACCTCATCATCAATTTTCATCGGGATATGTTTTTCGTTAAACACAATACAATGTTCGTTGTAATAACCGTAAGGCGAATACTGCAACTGCCATTTTTCATTGTTCACGGTTAAAGGAACGGGACGAAGATTTTGTCTTGCAGGGTGTGTTGCGTGACCAGCGAAGCCTGCATTTTCAGGACAGAGCTGACATTCAGGATAAGCTGACACTTTCTGTGTTTTTGCCGCAGCAATGTCACGGGGGTCTTTTTCGGGCTTGGAGCAATTTATTGTAATGTCAATCCTGCCGTACTCGCAGTCATAAGTCCATTTCAGGTCTTTCTCAATTCGTCCTGCACGTACATAGTTCAGCTTCTTGCTGAAATCGAAATACCAGTCGGTAGCTTCCTTTGGATTTGCTGTGTAACGCTTGTTGAATTCTGCAACGACCTCTCTGGGCATTGGAGTAAGAATACCCATAAGCTTTGTATCAAATAAGTCATGGGAGTTCGACGTGTCGCTGATTATTTCTTTTTCGCAAGCGTACTTCACCAGCGGAGCAAGAATTTCATCAATAGTTTCATCTGAACATTCCGACAAATTCTCCTCCCAATCGGTAAGCTTCAATGCTTCCATAAGCTGATTGCGGACAACATAGATATCGTCGTTTGTTATAAGCTCCTTTTTTATTGCATAGTCAATAAGCTTTTGTACATCATTGCAAATCATACTTTCGCCCCCTATTATTCGTCATAACCATTCGGATGATTCTTGTGCCAGTTCCAAGCACTTGCAATGATTTCTTCAAGGCTGTCGTGAACAGGCTTCCAGCCGAGAACGGATTTTGCTTTTTCGCTGGATGCGACAAGTCTTGCAGGGTCGCCTGCACGCCTTGAAGTTTCAGTTGCAGGAATCGGGTGTCCCGTAACCTTTCTTGCGGTTTCGATTACCTCACGAACGGAGTAGCCTACGCCGTTGCCGAGGTTGAAAATGTCGCTCTTGCCGCCGTTATTGAGATACTGCACAGCAAGAATATGGGCCTGTGCAAGGTCGGTAACGTGGATATAGTCACGGATACAAGTTCCGTCAGGTGTATCGTAGTCAGTTCCATAAATGGAGATTGTTTCACGCTTGCCGTTTGGCACTTGAAGAATAAGCGGAATGAGGTGGCTTTCAGGGTTGTGTGCCTCGCCGATTATGCTGCTTTCATCAGCACCGCAAGCGTTGAAGTAACGGAGTGAAACATATCTCAGACCATGAGCCTCTGCTGTCCACTTAAACATTTTTTCCATAGCAAGTTTTGTTTCGCCATATGGGTTTGTCGGACAGGTTCTGTCGGTTTCAAGAATAGGAATATTCTCAGGCTCGCCGTATGTAGCGGCTGTTGATGAGAACACGATTTTGCCCACATTGTTCTTCACCATTGCTTCGAGAAGCACTTTAGTGCCATAAAGATTGTTGTCGTAATATTTCAGCGGATTTGTAACGCTCTCGCCAACGAGGGAGTAAGCCGCAAAGTGAATTACAGCGTCGATTTTCTCCTGCTGAAAAAGCTTGTTGAGGAAGTCAAAATCACGGAGGTCGCCTTCATAGAATTTTGCCCCTTCGGGAATCGCCTTACGATATCCCGTAACAAGATTATCTGCTATAACAACTTCGTTTCCTGCTTTTACAAGTTCAAGTGCGGTATGTGAGCCGATATAGCCTGCTCCGCCAAGTACCAGAATAGCCATAAAATCACTCCTTAGTAATCTCTACACCGCCTACGGGACGGATTTTCATTTTTGTACAAGATTTTTCTCCGAAAATCCTGTTCATTTCATTGATATAGTCATCAACAAGACCAACGGGAACGAATGCCTGAATTGTTCCTGCAAAACCGCCGCCGTGTACTCTTACTGCTCCGCTATTGCCAAGAAATCTTCTGCTGAGCATAACAGCAAGGGTTATTGCCTGATTTTCAGGGTCGGAGCAGGAATAATGATTCTGAAGATACGCTTCTGAAGAACGTCCCGACTGCCTTACAAGCTCAAGGAAGTATTCAAAGTTTCCATCTTTCAAAGCAGAAGCTTCAAATTTTGCACGATTGTTTTCCTCAAAGAAATGCGTTGCTCGGATTATTGCTCTATCAGAACAGGTTTCACGGAGCTTCGGAATTTCATTGTAAAATAAAAGCTCATTCACAAATCTCAGATGGGTCTTGCCGAAATGCTTTGCAATATTCTCCATCTCATTTCTGATTGCGGTATAATCATCAGTAAGGTCAGCGTGACTGCTCTTTGTATCGGTAATGCACAGGCAGTAGCCGTATTCCTCAAAATCACAGCTGAAGCTTTCAACCTTTGGCTGCTCCGTATCTGAAAAGTCGATGAACACCAAGCCTCCCACAGAAGAAACCATCTGGTCCATAAGACCGCTGTTCTTGCCAAAATAAACATTTTCGGCAAACTGTCCGATTTTTGCGATTTCAACTGCTCCTGCCTTATTATCGTTATAATAGGTATCTATTATTGTACCAATCAGCGTTTCAAAAGCGGCTGATGAAGAAATTCCGCTTCCGCAGATTACGTCAGAGGTGCAATATAAATCAAAACCGCCGATTTTAACACCCATATCCATAAATCTTGTCGCTATACCGCTTACGATTGCGGCTGTGCCTGTATTACCCGATTGAACGGAAATATCGCTCAGATTCACAGTGAAAGGATTATATCCCTCGGATTTAATGCGGATAACTCCGTCATTGTGAAAGGCTACAACGCCGATAGCATCAAGATTTACAGCCGCCGCCAGCACGCAGCCGTGCTGGTGGTCGGTGTGGTTGCCTCCGATTTCAGTTCTGCCGGATGCGGAGAAGATACGGATATCCTTTCTGCCGGGATACAGCTTTGCAAAGCTGCTTACTGCGTCAAGATAGCGCTGTTTCTGATATGTCATAGTGTCATCGTCTGTACCATAAAGCTCTGAAAAGACTTTTGTAAATTCATTGTTTTCAATACTCTGTAAAGTATCGGTAATATTCATAAAATCATCTCCTATGATATCAAAGGGAAGAAACGATAAATTCAAGAGACATTGCTTCTTCGCTGTTTATCTTGAATTCCTTGTGTACGGGCGCTCCCCAGCTGTCATCGCCGCCAACGCCCATCTGCTTTGCGGCAATGCGTACCCAAGTGTAAGTTGGGTCAGGTAGCTCGTCACGGTGCATAGCGTTGTCAAGCTCGTATGCGTTATATGGAAGAACACTCATTTCAAAGGGATTTTCTGTTGCTGTGAAATTAAGACCTGCTCCGTTTTCTTCATATACATTTACATATCTCACGCCTGTTCTGTTTCCGCATTCCTGTGGGTTAAGATACTTTGTGAAGTTTTCCAGTGCAGTTAATGTGTATACACCAAGTCTTGCACCGTTGTTTCTGTCGATGTAGTTTTCATCAGGACCCATTCCGTAGAATGTGAACTTGTCATACTGCTTCTTCATTTTGAAATCCATTGCGAATACTGGCATATCGGAAAGTTCCTTTACTCCGTCAAACTCAGCCTTTACGCCAAGTCTGCCGTCGAAATATGCGATATATGTAACCTTGTATTCAAATGACGGAACAGTGGGTGCAAGGAACTTGAATGTTACTTCAAGGCTGTCAGCGTTTTCTTTTGTTTCAAAACCGAGAAGCTTTGCACATTTTCCTGCGATCTGCCACTGTGCATTCTCGCAAGGGTAGCCCGCGCCTGTATCGTTATCGGTGTGCGCTCTGAAAAAGCTTACCTTAGGCGATCTTGTGATGTACTCAACTCCGTTGTAGACCAGCGAGCTTACGCCGCCCTCACGCTTGTCGAACTGCATCGAGAAGCCCTCGCCGTTTACTCCGATACAGAAATCGCCGTACACTATCTCTGCCTTATGAGCAGTCATCGGGGCTGTGATCTCGGGAGTTTTTACGACCTGCTGTGCAAAGGATATCTCGTGTCCCTTTTCTGCCCAGATCGTGTCCTCTGCAAGAACTGCGTAGGCTGTCAGAACATATTCGCCGCCGTTTTCGGGAACTTCAAGACCGATTTTCACGCTGCCTTTTTCACCTGCGGAAATGTTCAGACGGTGTTCCTCTGCCACAAGAATTTCGCCCTCTTTTTCAAGTGTGACCTTGAAAATATATCCCTCTGTACCAACAAAAAGATTTCTGTTTTCTACGGTCAGCACACCGTTCTCAAGACTCATTCTGATGTTGGAGTAGAGCCGCTTCGCTTCGCTTACCTTTGGAGAATATGTGCGGTCAGCGTAAACAATACCGTTTGTGCAGAAGCCGTAATCGCTTGCTCTGTCATCAAAATCGCCGCCGTAAACAAGCACTCCGTCCTTGTAAAGTGACTGGTCGATGTAGTCCCAGATAAAGCCGCCCTGATATGCTTCATATTTATCTTCAAGGTCGGTGTAAAGCTTCATACCGCCGAGGGAGTTGCCCATAGCGTGCATGTATTCACAGCTTATGTAGGGCTTTCCTGTGTTCTGTTTCAGGTATTCCTCAACCTCGTCAGGCTTTGCATACATTCTGCTTTCCATATCGGTGATGTGGTCGTATTTTCTGTTCCACACAACACCCTCGTAGTGAACAAGTCTTGTCTTGTCAACCTCGTGAAAGTAGTCAGCCATTGCCGCAATATCATCACCGCAGTAGCTTTCGTTTCCGCAGCTCCATATCAGCACGCTTGCGTGGTTTTTGTCACGCTCATACATTGACCTTGCTCTGTCGAGGCAGGCTTCCTTCCATTCGGGAAGAGAAGCAGGAACATTTATAGAAGGCTCACAAGCGCCCATTTTCTGCCAAGTGCCGTGGCTTTCGAGATTTGTTTCGGCAATAAGGTAAATGCCATACTCATCGCAAAGCTGATACCAAAGAGAGTTGTTCGGATAGTGGCAGGTGCGAACTGCGTTGATATTGTTCTGCTTAATGAAGCGGATATCCCAAAGCATATCATCCTCGGTAACAACTCTGCCGCCCTCTGCGTTCCACTCGTGACGGTTGATGCCCTTGAAAACAATTCTCTTGCCGTTCAGACACATAATGCCGTCTTTCAACTCAAAGGTACGGAAGCCGATCTTTGTTTCAGCGGTTTCAATAATTTCACTATCTGATGAAATCTCAGCAGTTAATGTATAGAGGTTGGGCTGTTCTGCACTCCAAGGCATAATATCAGGTATCGAAGCTGATACATTTGCAGTATTGCCCTCATACACCTTGATACCGTTCTTGTCAGTGAGAGTAAGCTTTATTTCATAATCGCTGTCGCCGATAATATCAAGCTCGGTTGCAAGAATACCGTTGCCGTTTTCGTAATCATAGTCTGCGATAACCTTCATATCACGAACGTGAATTTCAGGAACAGCGTAAAGATACACGTCACGGAAGATGCCCGAAAACCTCCAGAAATCCTGGTCTTCAAGCCAGCTTGCTGTGCTGTAACGGTAAACCTCAACCGCAAGCTTGTTGTTCTTTTCCTTGAGATAAGGAGTAATATTGAATTCGGAAGGTGTAAAGCTGTCCTCGGAGTAACCTACAAACTCGCCGTTGAGCCATACATAGATTGCAGTTTCCACGCCTTGAAAGCTGATAAAGGTTTCCTTGCCGAGAAGTTCCTTGTCAACGTCAAAGAACTTAACATAACTTCCCACAGGATTGCGTTTCTTTGGTATCTGCGGAGGTACAAGCTGTTCGTGACCCTCCCAAGGGTACTGTGTGTTTACATACTGTGGCTTATCGTAGCCCTGTAACTGAATGTGTCCGGGGACGATGATGTCATCAAAGCTTGTTACATCAAAATCTGTCTTGTAGAAGTCAGCAGGTCTGCTGTCGGGATGTTCGGTGTAGTTGAATTTCCAAGTACCGTTCAGGCTCTGACGGAGATTTCCGTCCTTTGTTGTATATGTATGGTCTGAGTGTGCCTTTTCACGGTTAACTTCATAAATTTCAGGATTTGCGAGCCATTCAAGTGTAGGTTTCATGATATTTCCTCCTTAGTTGCTGTGAGCCTTGTCCCAGTCTTCGTTTGCCTTTTCAACTGTCAGTCTTGACAGAACTATTGTTATAATGAGATTGAAAATCATAGGTAACCAGAGATACATCAGGTTCAGCATATTGATACAGGAATCGGGCTGAACAGGTGCGTTTGCAACATAATTACCTGCAGCAAGGAGCCAGCCTGTAAGCGCTGTACCGATACCACAGCCGATTTTAACGCCGAGAGATGAGCAGGAATACATTGTACCGTCGATACGCTTGCCTGTTGTACGGTAGGTATAATCGGAGCAAGCAGCGATAAGTGCGTTAAGGTCGCCCTGCATAGGACTCATACCGATTGCGGCAATCGCTGTAAATATCAGCATCATAGGAAGATTTCCGATATATCCGCCAACGATTACTAATGCTCTTGCGATTGTTGCAATAAGATAGCCTGTGAAATTCAGCTTATACATACCGCCCAGCTTCTTTACAAGGAACGGTGTTGCAAGTAAGCCACACATCATAGGAATGTTGATGAAAGCAGAGAATGTACCGAGCATATCTGCGTCGCCGAGAACATAAGTCATATAGAATACGCCCATACTAATCATTGAGGAATAGAGATGACAGCAGATATAGATTATACATATCATAATGTAGAACTTGTTTGTGAACAGCATTTTCATTGCCTTAACAAAGCAGTACTTTTCTTCCTTCTTTTCCTTTGGACATGCGTTTTCTGCAAGATCAAAGTCAGGATAGGAGTCGCTTGAGAATTTTGCTGCTTCTTTCTCCACAGGGTTTTCGTCTGTAAGCTTATCTTCGGGAAGCTCCTTAACGGAGAATACAGAGATTGTATTTACAATGAGACCGACAATCGCATAAATGATTGCAACTGTTCTCCAGCCGTCTGCACCGCCGCCGAAGTACTCAACTGCACCTACTGTAATGCTTTGAATGAGAAGGCTTGTGCCGAATGCGAAAACAAAGCGGATTGAGCCAAGCTGTACACGCTCGTTGCCGTTCTTTGTAACAAGTGCTGTAAGGGCTGCGTAAGCGATATTGTTTGCTGTAAAGAATACTGCATTAAGAAGTGTGTAGGCAATAAAGAAATATGCATATTTTGCTACATCACCCATTTCCGCTGGAATTGCGAAGATTGCCGCCAGTGCAACGCTGCATCCGATATAAGGCCAGAGCATCCAGGGTCTTGCTTTACCCATTTTTGTTTTTGTCTTGTCAATCATTGCACCGAAAAATATGTCTGATACACCGTCAAAGATTTTTGATACCATCATAAGAGTTCCGACGATACCTGCGTTAAGTCCCGCTGTATCGGTAAGGTAAATCATTACGAATGATGATAAGAATGCGTATACAATGTTACCGGCAACGTCTCCTGAACCATAGCCGATTTTGTTGTACCATTTAAGATACTTCTTGTTATCCATAGAAAACTCTCCTTTAACAGAAAATACTGTTGTTGTTCAGTTTCGGTGCAAGTCTCGAGTTTTGCACCGAAGCAGCACTCACATAACGGGTGAATACTGTTTCCGTTTAAAGGCGCCTTTGTTTTTCCTGATTATATTCTAACACGGTTTTAAAGCGTAAACAATAAACACAATAGACTAAAATATGCACAAAATGATACAAAAGCATTGAAATTCAGCTTATAATATGTTATACTGATAAAAACGAAAGGAGTTATGGTTATGTTTACAAACGTTGCGTATTTACACAATTCTCTGAATGATATGGTTGATACAAGCAAATCACTTGTTGTTACAAGCTGCGGATATTATCGTGTGCACAGCCGCCCTGTTGTTTCAACGGAGCGTCCCACAGGCAGACGTGACTATCAGCTTTTATACATAGCCAAAGGCAAGGGACATTTCTATTTTGATGGTCTGCAGGGAAAAGAAACAATCATAACTGAGGGAAATATGGTACTTTTCCGACCGGGTGAGATACAATTTTACTATTATTATGCTCCCGAAAAAACCGAGGTTTACTGGGTGCATTTCACGGGACGAATGGTAGAGGGTATTCTGGATAACTACGAAATACCGAATAATAAAAACGTGTTCTATACAGGAAACTCTCCCGATTATGCGTGGCTGTATCGTCAGATTATTCAGGAGCTGCAACTGTGCCGTCAGAATTACGAGGAATTGATTGCGATTACGTTGCGCCATATCTTCATTATGATTAACCGTTATATCAAAGAAGGAAAAAAATCGGGAAGCGACATTCAGAACGAGATTGATCGTGCTACCCATTATTTCAATGAAAATTACAACAAGCCTCTGAACATTGATGAATACGCCGAGTCACGTCATATGAGCACCTGTTGGTTTATACGAAGCTTCAAGCAAATTCTGAAGGTTACTCCGATGCAGTATATCCTCTCCCTACGAATGGCAAACGCACAAAGTCTGCTGGAAACCACCGAATACAATATTTCTGAAATTGCCGAGGCTGTCGGATATGATAACGCTCTTTATTTCAGCAGGCTGTTTCATAAGCACGTTGGTGTTTCACCGTCGGAGTATCGGAAGATGAAAAGCGGAAGATAGAGAGAATTATCTCCACTTGCACAGGCAGCTATTAGTAATAGGGATTAATCAGAAAATCGCTATACAATGGGATTTTCCGATAACCTATGAAATGGCAAGAGCCTATCAGAAGGCTAACGGCAAGTATTTAAGGCAAAATCAGTGGGAAGATATAACTCTCGTGATGAGCCTTGAACTTGGTAAATAAAAAGATTACCCCGTATCCGACGGTTAAACCGTTAGATACGGGGTTTTTCTATTCCCTGAATATATGATAAGCTCAAACCAACATTAAGAAAGGCGGAATTATTATGAAGAACAGTAAAGCAATCGGAAGTCCCATATCACAGAACGACAGAAATGTCAATACCTTTTCTGAAAGAAATTTCAAGGGTTCTCCCTTATCACAGAATGACAGATTTGTCAACCCCTTCTCTGAAAATTTTTTCGAGGGGTTCATAGCACAAAAGCTGACAGATGTCAAGTCTTTTCTGAAATATTTTTCAGAAAAAACCGAAGCACAAACTGAGGAAAATGTCAAGACCTTTTTCAAGATTTTTTTCTTCGGTGCAGAACTCAGGAATAAGGTTACAAATCTGAAAGCGGAGCTTGACGCTAAGGAGTATAGAACATTCGTCTATCCCCGTACTATTAAGGGTGCAAGCACGGCTGAATTCATTAAGACAAAGCGTGAGTATGACAAGCTCCGTGCCGAGGTCGAGGAAATGGGCAGAATTGCCGATGAAATCGAAGCGGCAATGTATGAAGCACATCTTGACGAATTTGTCAATACCTTTTTTGAAGAAAAGTTTGGAGAAATCGGAGATAACGATATTCTCGTGCTGGAGATTGAATTCTGATGGCGTATTGCAGAGTTGAAACAGCAGACGGATACACGGTAATGTCAAATTACCATTTAAGAGATATGCGGCTTTCTCTTAAAGCCAGAGGTTTACTCTCCCAAATATTATCGCTCCCTGAAAAATGGGATATGACAATCTCAGGTTTATCGAAAATCAACCGTGAATGTTCCGATACTATCGCTTCTATCATAAAGGAGCTTGAAGCAACAGGATATATCACCCGATACCGAGAACGGCGAAAAAATGGAACTTACGGCGAAGTGTTCTACGATATAAGAATGAAGCCACGCCATTTCGACGAACCTAAACGGAATAAATCCGAACGGGTAAAACCCAAACAGATGTCCTCGGCACAATTAAGTAAAGAGAAATCAAATAAAGAAAAAGAAAATAAAGAGCTTTTTAATATCAATCAATCTATCCTGCCTGATGGGATTGATAAGATTGACGGATACAGAGCAATCATTCTTGAAAATATCGAATACGACCTAATCGTTGACCAATACAACAAGGCACAGCTTGATGAAATTGTCGATATAATGCTTGAATGTGTATGCTCAGAAGCGGAAACGCAGAATATCGGAAAGGATAAAGTTCCGACCGAGCTTGTCAAGAGCCGTATTCTGAAGCTCAATTCTATGCACATCGAGTATATCTTCTCCTGTCTGAAAGAAAATCCAAGCAAAGTGCGTAATATCAAGTCCTATCTGAAAACAGTCCTGTATAATGCTGCCGTTACTATCGACAACTATTATACCTCCGAAGTGAATTATCACTTTAATGGGGGCGGTTAATTCCGTCCCGTACATAGCAGTCAAGTATCAAAAACACTTGACTGCTTTTTTTATGTCCAAAAGGAGGTCAGACAATGAGTTTCCCACTCAAAATCCCTTAGCAAGAACAAAAATAACCCGAAAGGAGGACAGTAATGCAGGAGCAGAACTCCGAAAAAGTCGTGTCGCTCTCGGTCAGGGCAACAAAAGTAACGGCAAATGTGCTGAAATCGGCTGTAAGAGCCTATCTCTCGGCACAGAAAAACAAGTCCCCGAAGGTCTATAAAGGAAAACAGTCGGTAAAACACCTTATTCAAAAAGGCGAAAAGCTCACGAATATTGAAGTAACCGACCAAAACATTAAGTCCTTCAACAAAACTGCCCGTAAGTACGGTATCGACTATTCTCTCAAAAAGGACGGCTCTGAAAAGCCGCCGAGATACTTCATCTTTTTCAAGGCAAAGGACGCAGAGGTTATGAACGCTGCTTTCAAAGATTTTGTTGGAAAAGAACTCAAAAAGAAGGAAAAGCCATCTATCAAGGCAAAGCTTAAAACTCTCGGTGAGCAGGTCAAGCAAAAGGCTCAGGAGCGTACAAGAGAGAAAAACAAGACACGGGAGGCAGAACTGTAATGAAATTTGACAAGCAAAAAGTAATGAAGGTTCTGCCTTTTATTATCCTCGGATATTTCTTCAACAAGGTATCTCAGGCATTTACAAGTGCCGCAGGCACAGAACTTGGCGACAAGATAATGAACGGTATGGACGGCTTGGGCGAGGTTTTCCTCAATCCCTTGCCGAGTTTCAACCCGATAGACCTTCTCATAGGTGTTGCGGGTGGCGTAATCGTAAAGCTCGTTATTTACGTCAAAGGTAAAAATGCAAAGAAATACCGAAAAGGCTGTGAGTACGGCTCTGCCCGATGGGGTAATGCCGAAGATATTAAGCCATATATGGCTGACAAGTTTGAGGATAATGTCATTCTTACCGAAACGGAACGTCTGACTATGGACGGCAGACCGAAGGCAGGACCCAAGTACGCACGAAACAAGAATATCCTTGTAATCGGTGGCTCAGGCTCAGGTAAAACACGATTTTATGTAAAGCCGAACTTACTTCAAATGCACAGCTCCTATGTGGTTACAGACCCGAAAGGAACGGTGCTGAACGAAGTCGGAAAGGCTCTGCAAGACGGCGGATATGCAATCAAGGTGCTGAACACTATCAATTTCAAAAAGTCAATGCACTATAATCCACTTGCCTATATCCGTTCTGAAAAGGATATTTTGAAGCTCGTAAACACAATTATTGCCAACACCAAAGGCGAAGGCAGTCAAAGCGGTGAAGATTTCTGGGTAAAGGCTGAAAGACTTTACTACTCGGCACTTATCGGATATATCTGGTACGAAGCTCCAAAGGAAGAAAAAAATCTCAATACCCTTATTGAGATGATAAATGCCAGTGAAGCACGAGAAGATGACGAAACCTTTGAAAATCCCATCGACCTGTTGTTTAAGGAGCTTGAACAGAAAAATCCTGAGCATTTTGCCGTAAGGCAGTACAAGAAATACAAACTGGCAGCGGGAAAGACCGCAAAATCAATCCTCATATCCTGCGGTGCAAGACTTGCACCTTTTGACATTGCGGAGCTGCGTGAATTAACAGAAGATGATGAACTTGAGCTTGATACGTTAGGCGATAAAAAGACGGCACTTTTTGTCATAATCTCGGATACCGATGATACTTTTAACTTTATCGTAGCCATAATGTACACTCAGCTTTTCAATCTGTTGTGTGACAAAGCCGACGATAAATACGGCGGCAGACTCCCTGTTCACGTTCGCTTTATACTCGATGAGTTTGCGAATATCGGACAAATACCAAAATTCGACAAACTCATAGCAACGATACGAAGCAGAGAAATTTCAGCTTCAATTATCTTGCAGGCACAAAGTCAGTTAAAGGCGATTTACAAGGATAATGCGGATACTATCGTGGGCAACTGCGATACAACACTCTTTCTCGGTGGTAAGGAAAAGACCACTCTGAAAGAAATTTCCGAAATTCTCGGAAAGGAAACCATTGACCTGTATAACACTGGTGAAAGCAGAGGAAAAGAAACCTCGCACTCTCTGAATTACCAGAAAACAGGCAAAGAGCTTATGTCGATGGACGAACTCAGCGTAATGGACGGCAGTAAGTGTATTTTGCAGCTTAGAGGCGTGAGACCTTTTCTCAGTAATAAGTACGATTTAACGAAGCATCCAAAATTCGCTCTGACCTCTGACGCTGACGAAAGAAATCTTTTCGATGTAGAAAAGTATCTATCCCATAAGCTCACAGTAAAACCGAATACAGTCGTTGAGGTTTACGACTGCTCGGAAACAAACGAAGATGACACGCAAGCCGCTGATGAATAATCAGACGGCTGTTTTTGTGTCCAAATTCAAATCAAAACTATTTAATTTAAAGGAGATTTTTAACTATGGATTTTTTTAACTCTGCTGTTGATGTTCTTCAGACACTTGTAATCGCTCTTGGTGCCGGTCTTGGCGTATGGGGCGTAATCAACCTTCTCGAAGGCTACGGTAACGATAACCCCGGTGCAAAGTCACAGGGTATGAAGCAGCTTATGGCTGGCGGTGGCGTTGCTCTCATCGGTATCACACTTGTACCCCTTCTTTCCGGTCTTTTCGGTTAATCCAACAGCTCGGCAAAAGCGGAAGCCTGCCCGAAACGGCAGGCTTTTGCTATTAAATAAGAAAGGTGGTATGTAATGGATGATATTTTGCAATCCATTGGCGACGCCATACACGACTTTTTTGTTGACGTCTGCGGTGGAATGTTTATCGGAATATTCGATGATGCCAATGCAGCTACCGGCGATATAGCAAGTCAGGTGGGGCTTACGCCCTCTCAGTGGAACGGCAGTATCTTTACAATGATACAAAACCTGTCGAAAAACGTTGTAATACCGATTGCAGGTTTAATCATCACGTTTGTTCTTTGCTACGAACTTATAACGATGATTACCGAAAAGAATAATATGCACGATATTGACACATTCATATTCTTCAAGTATGTGTTCAAGGCTTGTGTTGCAGTTATGCTGCTTTCCCACACATTTGAGATAACAATGGCGATATTTGATGTCGGGCAATGGCTTGTCAATCAGGCGGCGATATCAATTACCAACGACACCTATGTCGATGTAACGAGCATTTATATTCAGTTCAGGGACTCACTCGACGCTATGGGAACTGGAGAACTGATTGCCCTCATGCTCGAAGCGGCTGTTGTGAGCCTTGCAGTTAAGGCGATAGCAATACTTGTTTCCGTCGTTCTTATAAACAGAATGATTGAGATTTATCTGTATTGTTCTGTTGCTCCTATCCCATTCGCCACTATGACCAATCGTGAATGGGGAAATATCGGAACAAACTATATCAGAAGCCTGCTTTCTCTTGCTTTTCAAGGACTATTCATAATGGTAATTGTGGGCATTTATTCAGCGTTAGTAAAGGATATTCTTATAGTTTCTGACCTACACTCAATGCTTATGCGTATCGGTATGTATTCCATTGTTCTCTGCCTCACGCTGTTTAAGACATCATCAATTTCAAAGTCAATTTTTAATGCTCACTAAAGAAAGGAAATGCAATATGATTTACAAATGTAACGAAACAATCACAAGGAAACAGCAGGATTATCTTGCAAGGCTGGCTGAACTTTCGATTGAAGCGGTGCTTGGCGGAAAGAACTCCCTCTCATACCGAGTTCTTTTTCGTTCCTGCTGCGACGACCTTGATGATAATTTTGAGGAGGTTTTTGGCACAACCGAGCTTTCCGAACTCAGGGCTTGCCAGTTCAACGACGCAGTGAAATTCCTTGCGGAATGGTTTCCAAGCGACATTATTATGGAAATAAGCGTGGATATCGAAGCGGATTTCGAGAAGTATCGCTATCGTTTTGTTGAGGAAATGCCAAAGGATAGCCCCGCCTACAAGCAGTTAATGGAGGATTTTATGTATGCCGTATGTTCAGGTTCCGAAAGACCTTGCGAAGATTAAGACAAAGGTCGCTTTCAATCTTACAAAAAGACAGTTAATCTGCTTTTCGATAGCGGCAGCAACAGCAGTTCCGACCTATTTCCTTACAAATGAAGCTCTTGGTAATATGGGGGCAATGCTTCTGCTTATTGTAGTTGCAATGCCCTCTTTCCTTGCAGCAATGTATGAGAAAAACGGATTGCCCTTTGAAAAGGTGGTGAAAACGGTGATAAAAAGCCGTTTTCTTCGCCCAAAGGTCAGACCGTATAAGACAGAAAATCTCTACGAATATGCCGAAAAGCAGTATGACTTAGAAAAGGAGGTAAAAAGCATTGTCGAAGATAATTAAAAATGTATCCGGCAAGAAGAAAAAGCAGATTGACGTTGCTGTGAAAAAGGCTCGTCCTAACGGGAACGGTAAAGTTCCTGTAACAGCACAGCAGTCAATCCCTTTCAAGCAGATGTTCAAGGACGGTATCTGCAAGGTGGACGATAATCTCTATACCAAGACAGTTCAGTTCTTCGACATAAACTATCAGCTTGCACAGAACGAGGATAAGACAGCGATTTTCGAGAATTACTGCGACTTCCTCAACTATTTTGACAGTTCCATCAATGTTCAGCTTTCCTTTCTCAATCAGGTAGCCGATGTTGAGGAGTTTCACAGCCAGCTTGAAATTGACGGTCAGGACGACGAATTCAACGATATTCGTCAGGAATACACAGAAATGCTGAAAAATCAGCTTGCAAAGGGCAATAACGGACTTGTCAAGACCAAGTATATCACATTCGGGGTCAAAGAAAAGTCCCTGAAAGAAGCAAAGCCGAAGCTTGAACGTATCGAAGCCGATATTCTGGGCAACTTCAAGATTATGGGCGTACTTGCTCAGCCTATGAACGGTGCTGAACGCCTTGCGGTGCTTCATCGTAGCTTTAATCCCGATGGTAGAGAAAAGTTCCGTTTCTCTTGGGATTTGCTCCCGAAGTCAGGTCTTTCCGTCAAGGACTTTATTGCTCCCTCGTCCTTCGATTTCTCAAAGGGCAACAGTTTCCGTATGAGTGGCAAGTACGGAGCAGTTTCATTCATCAACATTATGGCTTCTGAAATGTCAGACCGTATGCTTGCCGATTTTCTGAACATTGAGCATAATATCACACTCAGTATTCACATTCAGTCTATCGACCAGAACAAGGCGGTAAAAATGGTTAAGAGCAAGATTACCGACCTTGATAAAATGAAGATGGAAGAACAGAAAAAGGCTTTCAGAAACGGCTACGACATTGACATTATGCCGTCTGACATTAACACCTTCGGTAAGGAAGCAAAGAGCTTGCTCAATGACTTGCAGAGCCGAAACGAGCGTCTTTTTATGGCTACTATTCTCATTATGAATACAGCCGACACGAAAAGAAAGCTCGACAATATCATCTTTCAGGAACAGGGTATCGCACAGAAGTACAACTGTCAGCTCAAACGCCTTGATTATCAGCAGGAAGATGGCATTATGGCTTGTGTTCCTATCGGCGTAAACGATATTGAAATCAAGCGTGGACTTACCACATCAAGCACAGCGATTTTTGTACCGTTCACCACTCAGGAGCTTTTTCAGGGCGGTGAAGCTCTTTACTACGGTCTTAACGCACTTTCAAACAATATGATTTTGTGCGACCGTAAGCAGCTTAAAAACCCGAACGGTCTTATTCTCGGTACGCCGGGTAGTGGTAAGTCATTCTCCGCAAAGCGTGAGATTACAAACGCTTTTCTTACCACAACAGACGATATTATCATCTGCGACCCCGAAGCCGAGTATTATCCGCTTGTCAACCGTCTTAACGGTCAGGTTGTCAAGATTTCGCCTACTTCCACACAGTATATCAATCCGCTTGACATCAACCTCAACTACTCCGAGGACGAAAGCCCTATCGCATTGAAGGCAGACTTTATCCTCTCCCTTTGTGAGCTGATTGTCGGCGGCAAGAACGGACTTGAACCTATCGAAAAGACCATTATCGACCGTTGCGTGAGAATGGTTTATCGTGATTACCTTGCAAATCCCGATACGGCTGAAATGCCTATCTTGCAGGATTTGTACGACCTTATGCTTAAACAGACCGAGCCTGAAGCTCAGCGTATTGCGACAGCTCTCGAAATGTATGTAACAGGCTCTCTTAACGTATTCAATCATCGTACCAATGTTGATATGAATAACCGTCTTATCTGTTTCGACATCAAGGAGCTTGGCAAACAGCTCAAAAAGATAGGTATGCTTGTCGTTCAGGACTGCGTATGGAACAGAGTAACGGTCAACCGTGCCGAACACAAGTCCACTCGCTACTATATCGACGAGTTCCACCTTCTTCTCAAAGAAGAACAGACAGCGGCTTATTCCTGCGAAATCTGGAAGCGTTTCAGAAAATGGGGCGGTATTCCTACGGGACTTACTCAGAATGTAAAGGATTTGCTTGCAAGCCGTGAGATTGAGAATATCTTTGAAAACTCCGACTTCATATATATGCTCAATCAGGCTGGCGGAGACCGTCAGATACTTGCGAAGCAGCTCAATATTTCCCCTCATCAGCTTTCGTATGTAACGAACAGCGGTGCGGGCGAAGGACTTATCTTCTACGGAAATGTCATCATTCCTTTTGTCGATAAGTTCCCGAAGGACACACAGCTCTACAAGATTATGACCACAAAACCCGAAGAACAGGAGGAAAACTAATGAAGATGAAGAAAAAGACCATTAAGACTATCGGTATCACAGCAGGCGTAATTGCGGCGGTGGGTGCAGGTGTAACGGCGATTTGCCTTGCAATCAAGAACAAGAAGAAGCCTGCTGCCGAAATCCCTTACCCTGCATCCGCTTGGGATACTAAGTAATGGGTTGGCTGATTTTCCTCGGCGGAGCGATGTTTGGCGGTACAGTAGGCATATTTACAATGTGTCTGCTTCAGGTCAATCATCTGAACGAAGCCGATAGTGAGGAATAAGAAAAGCCGTACTCGGATTTTTCCGAATACGGCGGTACATAAAGTGCTTTAGTAGATATAACAGCTTTTAGTGTTTCTTTTTCCACCAACGGTAAGACTTGAAATTCTAACAAGCCAAGATATATTTCCTGATATCCTCTGCTTTGTTGTATTGAAACGCTTTGCCATTATAGAGATAACTTTTCTTGTGTCTGTTGCACCATTTGAAGCAATATATGCTAAGATGGCTATCCTAATTCTTCTGTTCATAATATTCCTCCATATTACACAATTTCATAAATTGCGTGTCCCTTGCGATTAAATGTTTCAGTAAATCTTATTTTATCTGAATATTCGCTTTCAACAAGTTTACAGAAACGACGACCAAATACGCCTGCATAACCATTAGTAAGTGTCCATTCATCTCCAAAAATTTCAGGTACACTGAAGGTATCACCTTTATTGTATTTTGAAAGTGCTTTTGAAATGGCGATTTCTGGAGTAATGGGATTAGTCTGGTCAGGAAATAAAACAGAACGTATGTAATCCTGTATTGACTGATTACCCGCTCTTTCTACAAGTTCCTTGTAGTTTTCATCGGAAAGAGTGAATTTAATAGTTTCAGACATTATTTTTCCTCCTCAAATATAAGTTAAAGGCTTACCAAGGGTATGTCCTTAACTTTATTATAACACAAGTCCAAGCGAAAGTCAAGTCCCTACGAAAACATTTTTTTACATACCCTGTTTACAGGGCAAATAAATCACAGAAAGGAGGTATCAGAGTGGCAGGAAAAGAGCTGAAAGCGACGGAGAAAACCGTCTTGAAGCACTCCCGTGAGGGTGTTCTCGAACAAAACCTTTCAGACGGCTCGGCAAAAAAGGTCAGTAAGAAAGCCGAAGAAGCCGTGCTGAAAGCAGAAGGTGTTGCAGACGAACGCTTTGACAAGCTGAAAGCGGCTGGTCTTGTAGTAGAAGATGTGAAGAAGCCTGACCATCGCAAGTTACAATTTGGACGGAACAATCCCGATAACACTTGGGCGGAATCGGTTTACGGAAACAAACCGACAGAACAGACCTCTTTCGTTTCTGATGAACATTATCAGAACTCAGAAACATCAGTACCCGTTACTCAGAGGGAGCTTGCTGAACCGGAGCATAGCACACTCGGAAGCGAGAGCATTACTCCAAAGGAACAAAGGAAGTCTTCATTCAAATCCGATGAAAAGTATCAACTTTCCGAAACCTCTATCCCCGTTACTGCGGAAGAATTTGCAGAAATGGTACAGACTTCAATCAAAGACGAGGAATTGAAACCGAAATCAAAGCTCAGCTTCAAGAGTGAAGATGAGTATGTCAATTCCGAAGAAGGTATTGAAATTGACGGTGCAGAATTTGTCGGTCAGAAGGCTGAGGAAAAAGCGGAAAGTAAGTTAAAGGAAAAGAAAACCCGAAACGGCTTGAAGCAAAAATCATCTGCTGCCGAGAAGCTGACCGACAAGGACGGAAATTCCGTTCTTTGCTTCGATGTTAATGCTGCTACCGATAGAAAGCTCACTAACGGTGAAAAAAAGCTGAAAAGGCGGATACGCAAGGACGAGAAAAGAGTTTTTAAACTTCAGAAACGGCTTGACAAGGCAGAGGATAATCTCCCTCATCAGCGAGTATTCCACGTCCGTAAGGAATGGAACTCCGAAAAGCAGAAAATGCAGAGGAAACTCAGACTTGAAAAAGGGGTAAAACCTCTCCCAAAGCCGAATATCGTCCAAAAGGGTGTTCAGAGTGCAAAACACGCTGTAACAACTACTGTTTCGGGTATCACTCATCAGCAAATCAGCAAGTACGAGGATGATAACCAAACGCTTAAATCGGCTCACGGCACGGAAAAAGTTGCGGAGTCGGCTTTGCGTTTCGCTTCAAACAAGGTTAAGACCACAAATCAGAAGCTAAAGGAAAAGCCTTATAAAAAGGCTTCCAAGCTGAAATTTGATACTGAAAATGCTCATAAGAAGCTAAATCAGCATAAGGTCGCCCTTGAACACAAAACGGAACAGCAGTCTAAGAAGGAAGCTAAAAAGGCTCTTAAAAAAGCTCAGCAAAAACGAAATCAGAAAAACGCCGCAAAAACGGCAAAGAAAGGTGCTTCAAAGGCTGGCAAAAAGGCTGGCGAGGCGGCAAAAGATGTCGGACAGATTATTGTAAAGGCAGTTGCCAATAACAAAGTGGTAATAATCATCTTGATTATATTCCTCTTGCTTTTTGGTTTGCTGTTTACTCTCGGCTCGTCAGCTTTTACTTCTCTTGGTGATACGGGAACAATGGTAATCGCTTCTTCCTACACATCGGACGAGGAAGATATTTATGCAGCAAACGACTATATGAACGCTCTTGAAAACAAACTGAACTACGAAATCAGCAATATCCCGAATGTCTATGTCGGTTGGAATGAGTATAACTACTACATTGACCCCATAGGACACAACCCTTATGCCCTTATATCCTATCTGACAGCTATGGAAATCAACTTTGACTATGATGCGGATACTCAGGCAAGAATTCAGGAGCTTTTCAATGCGTTATACACGCTTGAAGTAGAGTCTGTTCACGAAGTTCGCTCTTACCAGTACACCACAACTGATGAAGAAGGCAATGAAGTGATTGTTACCGTATATTACGACTACTATATCCTGAATGTCACGCTGACAGCCAACGATTGGGATAGTGTGGTAAAGCCGAAGCTCGAAGCAGCAGGCGTTTACGATGTATATCTGCTGTTACAGGAAACGCAAGGAAACAAACCCGATTTGTTCTAAAGGAGGAGATAATTTGCCTACACCACTTGAAAAAACCGAGGCATTGCTTGAAAAAGCTATTGCCGACTTGGAGAGTATCCGAGCAAAGAAAGCCGATATCCTTGAAAAAGAAAAGCAAGGTATCGCTCGTGTAAACTCTCTTGAAAATACTCGAATTTTACAGCTTGTAAATTTGAGTAAGATTGACAGCTCTCAGCTCAAAGCCTTGCTTATGACTGAACAGCCGAAACCTGTCGAACAGGTTGTAAAGCCTGAAACTACAAATTTCGTTACAGAAAGGATTACCGAAGATGAAGAAGATGAGTAAAATTCTTTGCTCCGTACTTGTGATGTGCGGAGCTTTTTCAATGTCTGCGATGAGCGTTTACGCTACGGGAGATATTCTTATTGACGAGCCGATGGAAATGGAAGAAGCGGTTACAACCATCGTTTCATCAGAGATTATCGAAAGTGGAGAACTTCCCGTTATTAACGAGGATAAGGTGATTGAATACCCTATGCCCGAAGTGAATGTCATTGAGAAGAATGACGATAACGAGGAAAACGCAGAAACAACTATCGTTCAGGACAGCGAAGCTCCTACGCTTGGACTTCCCGAAGGAAACGCAACTGTTATCGAAGATGTGTCGGCAGATGTGGTTGACCGACAGTTTATTGCTATTCAGAGTAAGAACGGTAACACATTCTATATCGTAATCGACAAGGACAGCAAGGGCAAGGAAAATGTGTACTTTATGAACTTGGTTGATGAGTACGATATGCTCGCATTTGCCGAGGATTTCCCCGAAGGTGTAACCGTTGAAACTCCTGATGGCGAACAGGTTGAACCTGTTACGGACGCAGATGGCAATGTTATTGAAAATTCCGAAGATACTTCTGAGGGAGAAAAGGAAGATAAAACCGAGAAAACCGAAAACGAGGGTGGCGGAAACAATACGCTTCTTATCCTTGTAGGCGTTCTTGCCCTTGCAGGCGGCGGTGCTTTCTACTACTTTAAGGTTTACAAGGCAAAGCCAAAGGCTCCGAAGCAGTCCCTTTACGACGAGGACGAGGAGGAATACGAGGAAGAAACCGTTAACGAAGATATCATTGATGAGAATACTTCCGACGACGATGAGGAATAATCCTCACAAGCCTGAGTAATCAGGCTTGGTACATAGAGCTTTGGCTCTTTTTTATTTCAAATCGAAAGGAATGATTTAGTATGCAGTTAGTGATTGCAGAAAAGCCAAGTGTCGGGGTGGCACTGGCGAAGGCTCTCGGTGTAACCGACAAGAAGGACGGATATATTGAGGGCAACGGATATATCGTGTCTTGGTGTGTGGGACATCTTGTTTCTCTTGCCAATGCCGATATGTACGATGAGAAGTTCAAGAATTGGGATATTGCAGACCTCCCCATTATCCCCGACGAGTGGCAGTTCATCATTGCCGAGGACAAAAATAAGCAGTTCGGTATTCTCCGTCAGCTTATGGATGACAGCCGAGTAACCGAAGTGGTGAACGCTTGCGACGCAGGTCGTGAAGGTGAACTTATTTTCCGTCTTGTGTATAACAAGGCACTCTGCAATAAGCCTATTAAGCGTCTCTGGATTTCCTCAATGGAAGAAAAGGCTATCCGTGAAGGCTTTGATAATCTCAGGGACGGTAAGGACTACGAAAATCTTTATCAGTCGGCTCTCTGTCGTGCAAAGGCGGATTGGATTGTGGGTATCAATGCCACAAGATTATTTTCCAAGCTCTACAACAGAACGCTGAATGTCGGCAGAGTTCAGACACCTACTCTTGCAATGCTCTATGAGCGTGAAAACAGTATCAGTAGCTTTCAGAAGGAAAAATATTTCAATGTCCATCTGAAATCTGTCGGTCTTGACGCAGTACACGAAAAGGTTAAGGAACAGGGCGAAGCTGAGAATATACGCAGAGATTGCGACGGCAAGGAAGCTATTGTAAAGTCGGTAAAGACGGAAAGAAAGACCGTAAATCCCCCTCATCTTTACGACCTTACCACTCTCCAGAGAGAAGCAAACAGACTTTACGGCTTTACGGCACAGCAGACACTTGATTATACGCAGTCGCTCTATGAAATGAAGCTCGTAACCTATCCGAGAACGGACAGCCAGTATATCACTGACGATATGGACGGAACTGCAAGAAACATTGCAGAGTCCGTTGCAGGAAAGCTCCCTCATTTCAGCGGCATTGTTATTGCTCCTGAAACAAAGAGAGTGATTAACAATAAGAAAGTAAGCGACCATCACGCCATTATTCCGACAGAGGAAGTAAGTAGCACAGACCTCAGCACCGTTCCCGAAGGAGAAAGAAAAATCCTCTACCTTATCGCAAATCGCCTTCTTTGTGCGACAAATGAGCCATATATCTATGAAACCGTTACGGCTGAAATCAGTTGTAGCGGTTATTCTTTTGTCGCAAAGGGCAGAAATGTCATTTCTGAGGGCTGGAAAGCCATTGAAAAGGCATTCAGAGATTTTCAGAAGTGCAAGGACGATACCGAGGAGGAAGAAGAAACACTCTCCCTCGCCGAAGGTCAGGTTATTGAAAGACCTGTTTCCGAGGTAAGCGAACACTACACACAGCCTCCGAAGCACTATACGGAAGATACGCTTCTTTCCGCTATGGAACGTGCGGGAACGGACGAGATTACCGAGGAAGTGGAGCGTTCGGGACTTGGTACTCCTGCCACAAGAGCAAGTATCATTGAAAAGCTCACAAAGTCAGGATTTATCAAGCGTGAAAAGAAAAACCTTGTCGTAACAGATAACGGCACAGACCTCATTTCTGTAATGCCCGATATTATCAAGTCGGCTTCTATGACGGCTGATTGGGAAAACGCTCTCTCCCTTATGGCTCAGGGCAAGTTCACATCACAGCAGTTTATGGTGGATATTGAAAAGCTCGTAGACGACATTATCGCCGTTGCAAAGGAAAGTGTTGATGAAAGCAAGGTATCAAGAAACGGCGGAGAGGTTATCGGCACTTGTCCGAGATGCGGTAAGAATGTTGTCGTAACTCCGAAGGCGTACTCCTGCGAGGACAGAAACTGCGGCTTTGTTATCTGGAAGAATGACAAGTTCTTTGAAAAGGCAAGAAAGCCACTCACAAAGGAAATGGCTACAAGCCTTATCAAGAATGGCAAGATTGCTGTTAAGGGACTTTATTCCGAGAAGTCAGGCAGGAACTATGATGCAACTGTTTGTCTTGACGATACAGGCAAGTATGTAAACTACAAGCTTGAATTTGCTCCGAAGAAGAAAAAGAAGTAAGAAAGGTAGGTACAAATGCCCGAAATTGAAAAGGAAAAATCCATCATACCTCTGTATAAGGAAGATATGATGACCGCCAAAGAAAATGGCGAAATGGCTGATTGGCGAATGAGTTTCAAGGAGAACTGCAACTGTGCAAAGGCTATTGATAAGGCTTTAAACGAGAATTATGCAGATAATCGCCTTGATACAGACAAGGCTCTTGATACCGTTCTTGCTGAGTATAGTGCAGAACGTGTAACTCACGTTCTTGCAGCTCAGGTAGTCAATCACGATTGGGACGGTCGTTATCACAATGATGTCAAGGCTTGGGCGAAGGAACAGACAAAGGAGCTGTCTGCCGAATTTATGGAAGATAGCCGAGATTATTACCTTAACGCCCACCCTATTCTCATTGACGGTCTTGCAACAACGGTAATGAGGAAGGAAAAAGAGCTTGAAAACGACATTCCCAAAGACCCACCCGATAAAACATCTGAAAACGATGTGGCAGAGCCACCCAAGACTTTTACAAAATCCAAAGATAAGGTAAAGGAAATCACAGATAAGCTCGAAAGCGGCATTAAGGAGCTGTTTGAGGGCGAAAAGTTCAAGGAATACCTTGATACAATGTCGAAGTTCCACAACTATTCTTTCAATAATACAATGCTCATCGCAATGCAGAAGCCTGACGCCACATTGGTTGCAGGCTTCAATTCTTGGAAGAACAAGTTTGAGAGAAGCGTAAACAAGGGCGAAAAAGGTATTCAGATTTTTGCTCCTGCCCCCTACAAAATCAAGAAGGAGCAGACAAAGCTTGACCCCGATACCGATTTACCCGTTCTCGGCAAGGACGGAAAGCCGATTAAGGAAGAAGTTGAGGTTACAATCCCTGCCTTTAAGGTTGTCAGCGTGTTTGATGTGTCGCAGACAAGCGGTAAGGAGCTTCCGACTCTCGGTGCTGATGAGTTAAGCGGCAATGTAAAGGACTACGAAAAGTTCTTCAATGCCGTTCGGGAAGCTTCTCCCGTCCCTATCAAGTTCGCAGAAATTGACGGAACGGCAAAGGGTTTCTATCATCACGAGGATAAGTCGATTACCATTAAGGAGAATATGTCCGAGGTGCAGACCATTAAGACAGCCATCCACGAAATCGCTCACGCTAAACTCCACGACCGTGATTTGAAGAAATCGGATGTTGATAAGCCGAAGGACAGAAGCACAGAAGAAGTAGAAGCGGAAAGTATCGCATATACCGTGTGTCAGCATTTCGGAATTGATACCTCCGATTACAGTTTCGCCTATGTTGCTTCTTGGGGTTCGGGCAAGGATACGCCTGAACTTAAATCCTCTCTTGAAACTATCCGTTCGACAGCTTCGGAGCTTATCACGGCTATTTCCGATAAGTATCTCGGACTTGAAAAGGATAAGACTCAGGAGCAGACAGCCGATAAATCCGAAAAGTCGAATATTATCGGTAACACAGCCTATGCGGATATTGAGGATAAACAGTATCTCCGCTTGAAGTCAAGCACGGCTGAAAAGGTTGCGGAAAAGCTCACAGAGCAGAATATCCCGTTCAGTGGTCGTATTAACGGAGATAAAACAACACTTACTATCAGCAAAGCAAATATTGACAGCTACAAGGCGATTATTGCCGAAGTAACGGGAAAAGCAAAGGAAACTCCTACGCAGGAACAGCCGAAGGCTGAGCCAGAACAGAAAGCTCCGAAGCCTAAAAAGAATAACATCATCGGAAATACAGCGTATACGGATATTCCCGACAAGAGTTATGCAAAGCTCGGAACAGAAAAGGCTCTTGCTGTTGCGAATATTCTCGATAAGCAGGGCGTTAAGTTTAGCGGAAGAACTGACGGTGATAAAACCACTCTCACTATTTCAAAGGCAGATATGCCGAAATACAAGGAAGCACTTGCTTCTGTCAACAAGGCATTATCAGCTCAGAAAACAGAAGAAAAGTCAGCCGAACAGACCGAGGAACGCTCAAAGCTCTATACTCAGTCTTTTGATTACGCTCAGGAACACGGCGAGGTCAAGGAATTTCAGGCAAGCCACAAGGACAATATGAGTTGTCTTTGGGATATTAAGGCTACGGCTGAAATCTATGCTATCGAAGGCAGACTTAACGATTTTCTCAAAGACCTTACCGAGAAGTATGGCACGGAAAGACCTCTGTATGTTCTGTCAAGAACGATTCAGGAGGTTGACGATATGCGTTTCTCTCCCGAAGCCAAGCAGATTGCCGATAAGTTTGAATATCCCGACAAGGATAGCGTTCATTCTTTCACACACCTTTATGTAACTGACATTAAGCCGTCAGTTATCGACAATATGGTGTATAAGCTGAATGAAATGCAGCAGGGACTTGAAAAAGCTCCCGAAATTCAGGAATACACGGGCAAGCTACCTGACAGCAAGATTACCATTGAGGAACGAAATGCCTACGGTTACGACAGCAATGAGCTTCTCCCTCTAACTGCTGAAAAGGCTCTGGAGTTCTTCGATAACGACACAGTTTCCGTATATCTTCTCTATCCCGACGGTACAGAAGGTCAGGCAAACGACCGTTCCGACATTGAAAACCACAACGGCATTTTTGGTGTAGAAACTGATGAGTGGTTACGCTATCAGGCTTTTCAGGAGCGTATGGATAAACTTGAAACCGAAGAACCGTCAAAAGAAGCACTGCTTCTGAACGCAAAGGAATGTGCGGCTGGTATCTATCAGCTCAAAGACATTCCCGAAAACAGGGACTTGCACTTTGCCGGTGCTGAATATCTCGACAAAAAAGGCATTACTCCCGACAGAGATAACTACACGCTTGTCTACACTTTCCCCGTAAATCCCGAAGATTTACAGGATAAAATCAGTTTTCTCAACGATGTTTACCACAAGTTCAACACCGACCACCCGAAAGATTTTGAGGGACATTCGCTTTCAGTAAGCGATGTAGTCGTTATTCAGCAGAATGGCGAGTTGTCAGCACACTTCGTTGACACTTGGGGATATAAAGAGCTTGAAAGCTTCGGTGCTGTTCGTGAAAATCCTCTGAAATCCATTGAGGATACAGTGGAACAGAACGACAACAGCTTTGACGGCATTATCAATAACACGCCTTCTATGGACGAACTTGAAGAAAAGGCTTCAAGGGGCGAGCTTGTATCCGTTATGGATATGGCAAATGCGGCAAAGGCTGATAAACAAAAGGAAAAACAGGCAAAGAAGCCTGAACAGAAACGTTCTATCCGAGGCTATTTGAAGGAAGCGTCTGCAAAACAGCAGGATCAGCCAAAGGATAAGACAAAGGAAAAAGAGAAAGGAGTGGAACTCTAATGGAGTTTTCCGTAGCTGAGATTAATTTTATCTGTATTGTCAAGGGAGAAAACCGTAAGGACACTATCAATAATATTTTTGATGTCCTTCCTGACCTTGAGGATAAGGAAATGATAGAAATTGCCGAAACTGTAATCGGTAAGCTCGAAAGTATCTCCGACAGCGAGTATGACGAATTCGCTTTTGAAGATAATTACGCAGACTAAACCACATTGCCCCTGCTTTACGGCAGGGGCAAACATTTTAAGGAGGAACTATCCGATGTTTTTTACAAAACCTATTACACCACCTATTATCCGTGAGGAATTCGACGCTTCTAAGTACAGAGGTGTTGATAAGGCTTATATTAAAGCAATTCACCTTGCTTTACAAAACAGCGAAAAACTCACAATCGACCGCTACGGTCATATTTTCACAGCCGATGGCAGATGGATTGCTGACGGTATGATGCGTGAGTAAGAAATCTGTAAAAAGTTATTGACTTTTACACTTTAAAGTGTTATTATAGAAAAGGAGGAAGAAATGTCAACTAAACTTCAAGAGTATCAGGCTCGGTTGAATGAGAGTACCGAACGACTTTGGAAGGACAGCAACGAATATATGTCGCTGCTCCGAACATCATCAAGGCTCTACAAGTACAGCTTCAAAGACCAAGTTCTGATACATTCACAGCGACCTGACGCAGTAGCTTGTGCCGAATACGACACTTGGGGACGTGAGGATATTACAAACCGATATGTCAAGCGTGGCAGTAAGGGTATCGCCCTCATTGCAGACGATAACGGCAAAGCAAGGCTCAGATACGTCTTTGATTTCTCCGATACGGCGGCAAGGGACGAACGCTCAAAAACACCATTTTTCTGGAGCGTAACTCCCGAAAATGAAAATGCTGTTCTGAAACAGCTCGGAACAAACGCAATTACTCTTGATACAGCAATACTTGAAAAGGCTCGTGAAATTGCAAGAAATTACTCAGGCGATTACCTTCACGACCTTATGAGAGAAACCGACGGAACATTCCTCGATGAGCTTGATGAATTTAATGTGCAGTCGAAGTTTGAAAGTCTGCTTGAAACAAGTATCGCATATACCGTCCTCACAAGGTGCGGATATGAAGCTGAAATGTATATTGAGCCTGACGATTTCCGAGGAATACACGAGTTCAACAGCGTTGAAGCAATATCTATTCTCGGCAACGCTACAAGCGACTTGTCGGAACAGATTTTAAGAAACATTGAGCTAACGCTCAAAACCGAAAGGAGTAAGGAAAATGACCGAAGCATTACCGAAAACAATGACCGAGAACGGAATCCAGTACACTCTGGACGAGAGGACGCAGACTTATCTTCCCGACTTGGAACTTCCGCAGCAGAAGGAAATCGGGAAATACGGACTGATGAGAAGGACTTTCCTGATGAACAACAGGAAAGGAACCTATCAGGCAATGCTCCTGAAGGGAACTCTGAACAGCCATTTGACAGAGATAGACGAAACAGCGAGCCGCAGGCTCTCGGAAATTCTCCCGAAAATGGCGAAAGAAGCGGGAGCGACCGAGGAACTGAAAGCGACAGACCAGATGGCTTGGGTGGGAATGATGAACAGTCTGAAAGCTCAGGCAGAGGAAATAATAATCAGCGAACTGATTTACAGCTAAATGAAAATGAAGCAGTATCGGAAATGAATTCTGATACTGCTTTTTCTATGTCCGAAGAAAAGGTGCTTGCAATTATCAATCATTACGATGAAATGAATGTAAGCAAGCAGGAAACGCTTGATTTCTTCCTTGAAAACGAGGACGGAACACGCAGAGCCGACTTTATAAAGGCGGCATACGGACACCGTGCGGTAGAATTTGAGCTTGACGGAGAAATTGTCGGATACAGAAAGCACGGCGACGGTCTTGAAATGTGGGAAGGCTCTCCCGAAAATTCCACAATGTTCTCTTGGGACGTTGTTCAGGAGCTTACAGCAAGCCTTATAGACCGACACGAGTTTATCGACCTTCCTGACTTTTTCGATATTGAGCCTGAAATTGAGGAAATGGGCGGCTATGATGAGCCTATACAGTTATCTCTATTCGGAGATTTTGACGATGAGCCTATGCTCCCTACTGAAAGCTCCGAATTTGATTATTCTCCTGCAAGTGTATTTACTCAGGATATGATTGACTATGTTCTCCGTGCAGGTAGCAACGAACCGCACAGCTTAGAGAGAATTGTCGCACAGTTTGAGAAAAATAAGGGCGTGGAAAGCAATGCCGAGTTTCTCCGTAAGGAATTTGGCACAGACGGCAGAGGTTTTCTCTACGAAAGTCCTGACGGTCTTGACAAAGCAAGATTTTCAGCTTGGTACGACAAGGATGGTATCACTATCGGTATGGGCGAAACTGCTTTTAATCGTTTCGGAAGTGTTTCTATGACTTGGGAACAGGTTTCCGAGCGTATCAGCGAGCTTCTGAATGAGGGCAGATTTGCCACTCAGGATATTCTCAAAGCAGCAGAACCATACGACCGTAAACAGCTTGCGGATAAGCTGTGGTATCTTCATCAGGATGTTGAGGTTGAATATTTCATTCCCGACTACTTTTTTATCGGTGGTTTTGATGTAAGCACGGACAAGATTGCCAAAGCATTGCAGGGTGAAAAGCCTGTGCAGGAAATGATTGACGGTATGAAAGACCTTATAAAGCAGTATGAAGCTGACCGAGATGTTCTCCGTTTCCATTTCCACGACCTCCCCGAAATCCTTGAAAAGCTCAAGGACAGACAGCTTGACAGAACAAAGTTTACTGCCGAGCCTTCCTTTACGGTTAAGCACAAGTATTTCATAACCGAAGATGAAAAGAATAGGCTTGTAGCATCGGGCAGTAATGTTATAGGCGGTAAAAAAAGAATTGCAAAGTTCTTTAAAGAACCGCACACAGCAAAGGAAAAGGCTGATTTTCTCAAAAATGAGTACGGTATCGGCGGCAGTGGTCGTAGCGGATACAACACTTGGCACGACTCTAAAGGTCTTGTGCTGACCAAAGGCGACCTTTCAAGACCTGACGCACAGGTTACAATGAAGTGGAACGAGGTTGCTGAAAGAGTTTCAAAGCTCGTAGCACAGAATAGATTTATCACTCAGAAGGACATTGACGATGAAATCCGATATGCCAAGAGAGTGATTGCCAATGCTTCTGATAATCCTCTTGAAGAACAGAGCATAAAGCAAGCAAAGGCAGTTCTTGAAGAATACGGCATAGAGCTTGAAGAAAAGTCTGAGCCTGTACCTGAGCTGGCAGAAGAAACCGTTTCGGACGTAATGGAGGAAATCGAGGAATACAACGATGATGAAATCAAACTCAAAGTCGGTGATAAAATTGAGCTTGACGATGGCGTATTCGAGATAACCGAAATATCGGACAGCATTGACGATACAAAATATCAACTCCGTGACCTCGGCAGCATTTACCCTATCTTCCGTGTTATGTACGAAACTGAGATATATGAAAACGGCTTTGCACTTGTAGATGAAGCTCCCGAAAAGGAAAGCGTAATCAATGAACCAGCACCCAATATCTCGGAAGTGCCTGAGCTGAACGGCGAAAAGCACGACTTTACAATCACAGACGAAAACCTCGGCGTCGGCGGTGCGAAATCAAAGTTCAAGGCAAATGTAGAAGCAATCAAGCTCCTTAACGAGCTTGAATTTGAGAACAGACGAGCAACTCCCAAAGAACAGGAAGTTCTCTCCAAGTATGTCGGCTGGGGTGGTCTTGCACAGGCGTTCGATGAGAATAATTCAGCTTGGTCAAGTGAATTTACAGAGCTTTATATGCTCCTTTCCCCCGACGAGTATGAAAGTGCAAAGGCTTCTACCCTGAACGCACACTATACCTCTCCAACAGTAATCAATGCGATGTACGAAGGACTTGAAAATCTCGGTTTCAAGGGCGGAAATGTTTTAGAACCTGCAATGGGCGTAGGTAATTTCTTTGGCGTTATGCCCGAAGAAATGCGAAGCGGCAAGCTGTACGGCGTAGAGCTTGACAGTATTTCAGGTAGAATTGCAAAACAGCTCTATCAGAACGCAGATATTCAGATAAGCGGATTTGAAAAGACCTCTTTCCCCGACAACTTCTTTGATGTTGCAGTGGGTAATGTTCCTTTCGGACAGTACAAGCTTGCTGAAAAGCGTTATGACAAGCTCAATCTGAACATTCACGACTATTTCTTCGCTAAGTCGCTTGACAAAGTTCGTGCAGGCGGTGTAGTTGCTTTCGTAACCTCAAAGGGTACGCTTGACAAGGCAAATCCGCAGTTCAGAAAGTATCTTGCTCAGAGAGCCGAACTTCTCGGAGCAATAAGACTGCCGAACAATGCTTTTAAAGATAACGCAGGAACGGAAGTAACCTCTGACATTATCTTTCTTCAAAAGCGTGATAAAATGCTTGACATCGAGCCTGATTGGGTACGCCTCGGTCAGACAGAGGACGGAGTTCCTGTAAACAAGTATTTTGAGCAGCATCCTGAAATGGTGCTTGGTGAAATGAAGCAAGGCGTAGAGTTTTCTATGTACGGCAATGCCGATGAAACAGCTTGTGTTCCTATCGAGGGTGCAAGTCTGAAAGAACAGCTCAAAGAAGCGATTGCAAACATTCATGGTACTATCCCCGAAGTAGAACAGGAGAACACGGAAAAGGTTGCAGAGAGTATCCCTGCCGACCCAAACGTGCGTAACTTTTCCTACGCAGTTGTTGACGATAAGCTCTATTTCAGAGAAAATAGCCGTATGTTCCTCAAAGATGATTTGCCAAAGGCAACCGAGGAGCGTATCAAGGGTATGTGTGAGCTTCGTGACTGTGTAAGAACGCTAATCGACTATCAGCTCAACGAGTACAGCGACTACGATATTCGCTCACAGCAGACAGAGCTTAACAGAGTCTATGATGATTTCACAAAGAAATACGGCTTAATCAACTCTGTCGGCAATGCAAGGGCATTTTCCGAGGACAGCTCCTACTATCTTCTTTCATCTCTTGAAGTTCTCAATGAAAACGGAGAGCTTGAACGCAAAGCAGATATGTTCACAAAGCGTACTATCAAGCAGAAAGCACAGGTAACAAGCGTAGATACAGCTTCGGAAGCACTTGCGGTATCCATTTCCGAAAAGGCTCGTGTAGATATTCCTTTTATGGAACAGCTTACGGGCAAATCCGAAGAACAGCTTATAAACGACCTTAAAGGCGTTATTTTCCGTAATCCTCAAAACAATCATTGGGAAACTGCTGACGAATATCTGTCTGGCAATGTCCGAGGGAAGCTCGAATTTGCAAAGAAATCGGCAGAAGTATTTGACGAGGATTTAAGCGTAAACATCGCTGCTCTTGAAAAAGCTATGCCGAAACCTCTTGAAGCAAGTGAAATTGATGTCAGACTTGGTGCGACTTGGCTTAATACGGATATAATCAAGCAGTTTATGATTGAGACTCTCCAAGTTCCACGATACTTGCAGAATATGTTTGATGTGAATTTCTCGAAATACACATCTGAATGGAACATTGAGGGCAAGAATGTGGACAGAAGCAATGTAGCTGCCAATATGACTTATGGCACGGCAAGAAAGAACGCTTACTCCATTATTGAAGATACGCTTAACCTCCGTGACGCACGAGTTTACGACCGTGTGGAACAGCCTGACGGAACGATTAAATCCGTTCTGAATAAGAAAGAAACTATGATTGCTCAGGAAAAGCAGGAAGCTATTAAGCAAGCGTTTAAAGACTGGATATTCAAAGACCCTGACCGTCGTGAAAAGCTCGTAAACAAATACAATGAGATGTTCAACAGCTCCAGACCAAGAGAATATGACGGAAGTCATATCACTTTTTCGGGTATGTCCCCTGAAATTCAGCTCAGAACACATCAGCTCAACGCTATTGCACACACTATGTATGGTGGAAACACATTGCTCGCTCACCAAGTGGGTGCGGGCAAAACCTTTGAAATGGTAGCTTCTGCTATGGAAAGCAAGCGACTTGGTTTATGTACTAAGTCGCTTTTTGTTGTGCCAAATCACCTTACAGAGCAGATGGGAGCAGAATTTTTAAGGCTTTATCCTGCCGCTAATATCCTTGTTGCAACTAAAAAGGATTTTGAAGCCAAAAACCGTAAGCGTTTATGCTCGAAGATTGCAACGGGAGATTACGACGCAGTTATCATCGGACATTCACAGCTTGAAAAGATACCTGTATCGGCGGAACGACAAGAACGAATGATACGCAGGCAGATTAACGAGATTACCGAGGGTATTGAGTCGCTCGGCAGGTCGCAGGGTGCAAGATTTTCAGTAAAACAGCTTGAAAAAACCAAGCGAAACCTTGAAGCAAAGCTGAAAAAGCTTACAGAAAATCCGAAAAGGGACGATGTAGTTACCTTTGAGGAACTCGGTATTGACAAGATGTTTGTGGACGAAGCTCACTCATTCAAAAATTTGTTCCTCTACACCAAAATGCGAAATGTAGCAGGTATTCAGCAGACGGAAGCTCAGAAGTCGGCTGACCTCTATATGAAGTGTCAGTATCTTGACGAAATCACTGGCGGTAAAGGTATCGTCTTTGCAACGGGAACGCCCAACGCCACACCCTACCAACGATTTTCGATTACCCCGATAAGGCGGAAAACCGCCAATTATCGGGGATTTTAATTAAATACTGAATTGAATATCAACGCCCGTTTCATCTGAAACGCGAATAACTTCGATCATTGTGACTGCGACATCGTGCTTTTCCTGAACGGTCAATTCGTTCCACTTGGCAAGGGGTTCTGAAAGCGGAGATGTGTCTACCGCCTTTATTTTGCGTTCACGGGCGGCAAGACGGTTTTCCATATCGGATTTCTTTTCGTGCAATTCCTTAATTCGCTTTTGAATATATTCAAAAAGAACTTCGTCTGCCTCGGAAAGCTTGTCCATAAGCTTGCGTATTTCTTCCTCCGAACGAATTATTTCGGATTTTAAATATTCGGCTTCGGTATCGGATTTTTCCCGTTCCTGTTTTGCAATCGTCAAGCTGTTTAAGCGTTCGCACATTGCATTAAAAACGATTTGCTCTAAATTATCGGGGCGAAGCTTCAGCGTGTATTTTTTGCACCCAACAGCATTATACGCGCCCATATCACGGTAATATCTCCATTGCTTTGTGTGACTTACATTCCAACCGTAATATACGTGAACCGCATATCCGCAGTGAGCGCACTTTACAAGTCCCGAAAGCCATGAATTTGTTCCGTTGCCGTTTTGAGGGACTTTATAATTATGCGCCTTTTTATCCTGCACCGCAAGCCACGTTTCGGCGTCCACCAGACCCTCGTGATAGCCAAGCTTGATAAACTCCGAGCCGTCCGCGTTTTTATGTAAAAACAATCCGTGTACGCCGTCATAATCTTTTACATCGTCAAGCATTTCCACGCCTTTTGAAGCGTAGAATTTGTACACTTCCTTGTCGGCGCGAACATATAAAGGACTTTTCAAAATTTTTGATAAATGCGTCCTGTCCATAACAATAGTTTCACGGTATGTTCTGTACGCCTTAGCCGAGGTGTCAATTTGATTTTCACGGAAATAATCAATTATTTTTTTCAGTGAAACAGACGGCTCTTTGTACATTTCGTATGCGATTTTGACCACATTTGCCCTGTCCGAAGGAACAAGCACAGACCCCGTTTTGCCGTTAATAGTGCGACGTTCGGAATTAAAGCCGTAATACATCTTACCGCCTTGATAAAATCCCGTTTCACGTGCTTTTGTATTAAATGCGTCCGCAACTCTTGCGGCAATTGTTTCACGTTCAAACTCTGCAAAATTAAGCAGATTATTTCTCATCATTCTGCCCTCTTTGGTTTCCGTGTTGAACGGCTCTGAAAGAGAAATAACGCCCACGCCGTATTTATCAAGCTGGTCGGTAACGTTCAGATATTCCCGCATATTTCTGCTGAAACGGTCGTACTTTTTAACGATTATTTTGTCAATAAGACCGTCTTTAGCATCCGACATCATCTGCTGAAATGCGGGACGATGAGCAATATCCTTTCCGCTTTTTCCGTCGTCGCAGTAAATGCGGTAGCTGTTTTTTGAAACTTTTCCTCCTCTCTCCAAAAACTTTATGCACTCCTCTTTCTGAGCGTCAATTGATAAGGAATTGTTACCCTTGTCCTTGTCGCTTACCGAACGGCGTACATAAATCGCTGTGATTTTGCCTGTATTTTTAATTTGCTTTTTCATATTATCAGCCTCCGTAAAATAAGTCAGCCGATAATGCGTTATTCCATATATATTATAGCACTATCGGCAGACATTTTCAAGTAGTAAATCAAAAAAAATTAAGCGACGGATTTATTTTTATCCTCGTTCTTTGGTTTTAAAATATCGTAAAGCCGATTTATTTTCTGCTGCTTGACGCTTTCCGAAATCCTGTCGGGAGTATGTATAGTTACTTTAACTTCCGTTTTTATATTTTTATTTTTATTCATAAATAATCTCCTTTCATTATCTGCGAATTTTTTTAATAATAATCGGTACGACAATTTTCAAAGCCGTAAATACGGCAAGAAAAATAAAATATGTCAATACAAGATTTATTTCTATTTTCGCCTTAATCAAATCTCCGCAAAACGTTATAATACCTAAATCCGTAAGCATTGCGGCAAGGTACGCTTTATCAAATAATTCCGATAATTCGTATTGGAATTTATCACAAAAAGCGCATATAAGAATTGCGGCAAGAAAAAGTAAAAATAAAATTACTGCAATAGTAACAATTATGAGCAAAATCAAAATTACCCACCACAATATTTTTTGTACAGTCGGATTATCTGCGTAAACAGAAAGTCCCGCTGCCTTTAAAACAACAAATTTAATTCCTCCGAATATTACTGCAAAAACTTTTCCGATACCTTTTCCTGCTGAAATAAAATCATTCCGTACAACATCATTTCTGAAAATTGCAAGAAGGGTAATTCCAACAGCGTACAAAAAAGGTACAAAGAAAACTGCTGAATTTATTACAGAAATAAACTTTTCAAGCCAATCAGCAAACCGCTGAAAGCGTGTTTTTCTCTCGACTATTTTTTCAACGCGCTTGTCAATTTCAAAATTGTAATTGTTGACCAAGCTGTAAAAATATTTCCTTTGATTTTCGGCTTCTGTACGGTGTTTTTCAGCTTCTTCACGGGCTTCATCCGCCTGTTGTTTTGCCTTTTCGGCTTCAAGGAATAAACTCTCGTATCTATCGCTTCTACAGAAATCACACCTTGGCTCATATCTATATTCCACCCGTGCAGGTGCTTTGTTTTTCCTGTCAAGCTCCTGTTGTAAATCCTTAATTTTGTTTTCAGCGCGAGTAACGGTTTCGCTTAATTCTTTCCTGCCGTTTTCGCTCTCGCTCAACTTCAATTTCAGCGCTTCTATCTCTTTCGGACTGCAACTCTGCTGCTGCATTCGATTTGCTTCGTCGTTCAATTTCCTGATTAATAAATCCTGCTTGTAGATCCGTGTCTGCAAGTCCGAAATTATTTTCTCGGTATCCGCTGATTTCGTTTCTTCCGCAGCCGTCGCTCCTGTCTGCAAGTTTATCAAACTCATTTATTATTGCTCCTTTCGTGTATTTTGCGCCTAACTTTTCCCCGCGAATAGCTTTAGCCTTTTGCGGATGCTTGTAGGCAATAGTTTTTTCGGTATTTCGCGTAAGCGTTACGCCGTAATTATTGAGAAATTTTTCAAAATTCTCAATGTTTGAAACAGATTTTAATGCTAAGTCGATAACCTCCGTTAATTCCTGTTTCCAGCTTGTCCCGCCCCGTAAAATAATCTGACGTTCCGCCTGACTTTGACGGACTTTTTCTTGTGTCGGTTTACGAAAATCCACAATGGTAAGTTTTTCGCGCTCTGCAATTTCATTTGAATGTTCCTTTATTGCCGTATACCGTTTCGGAGAAATTTGCAGCATTTTCCCGTTATCAAAATTTACGGAATTTATCACAATGTGTGAATGTATATGCTTTGTGTCGGTATGCGTTGCAATTACAATTTCGCTGTGCGAAAAAAATTTCTTACATAATTTCTCTGTAAGCTCATGTGCTTTTTGCGGAGAAATATTATCCTCGGGCGAAAACGAATGAATAAAATGATAAAACTTCCTGCTGTTTTTCGTCTGCGCTTTATTCCAAATTTTCGTGGTATCCGCAAACTGTTCCGCATAATTTTTGTTATCGTCAAGCATTATTGATGAAACAACAGCCGCCTTTTTAGGATTTGTTATGTACGCAAGCGTGGGACGGGGAGAAGTCTTAAAACCTCCCTTGCCTCCGCACTTTTTGTTTTCAGCCGCCTTAAAAATCGGCATAATTACCTCCTCCCGTTTATTTTAAAAACAAGATTTTTCACGGCTTCGTATGACATTTCGCAATTCTCCAAAGCATGATCAAGCTGATAAGGACAGCTTCTTGTCTGATTAAAAAGCCGCGCTATCTGATTGAGATTATTGCCGTGACGTTTAAGCTCTGCGGCAATTTCCGGCAGACCGTCGGGAACAATAATCGGCTTGTTTTTCACAAGCGACATAATAAAATCCGAACGGCTTTTGGATTTAGACTTATTCATTTTAGCGGAAAACTCCGCAAATTCTTTTTCTGTAAAGCGGACTATCATCTGCTTATTTCTGTATCTGTTCTCTTTCATTTTCTATCCTTTCTGCGCGCTCTCCGAGCGCAGCTTATACTAATTTCCGACTAAAAATCGTTTAAAAAATCAAGCAAAAATTTAAGTATATGATTTTTGCGCAGATTTTTTAACTACGCTTTTAGGAGGAAATTAGTATTACAGGGGGTTTTTGGGGGAATTCCCCCAAACGAGGCGCCGCTTGCGGCGGTCAACAGGCGGTTTGGATAGCCTGTTGACGTACCTCGCTATGCGCTCCAAAGTCGCGCATAATTACGCCCCGTTGGGGGCGGTTCTGCCGTATGGCAGAGTGATTATTGCGGCGTTTTTGCCGCGATAATTTGATGTGCCGCACTCGCAAGCGGAACATTTCCCCGATACCGTTTTTTCATATTTTTTGTACCGAATTTTATAAGAAATATATCGCTTTATTTTTAAAATGATGCCGATAATTTTTATTAAAAAATTGCTTTTAAAAATCAGTATCAAATTAATGAGATAACGATATTATTTTATTTAAAATCAGTACCGAAAACTCCTTAATTTCCTACAAATCCGAAATCAATTTCATCTGCGGAAGTATCGGAATTTTCCTCTTTTAATACCGCATTTTCGGAAACGGTATTGTTAATCACGGCACTTGGTATATTCGATAATTTGGCTGTGATATATGCCGCCATAAAGCTTGGCATAGCCTTTTCCACAGCGGATTTTACGGCTTCCACAATGCGGTTTGCGAAATTATCCTCGCGCTCCCGCGTTTCAAAATACGGGTCGTTTTCTGATTTTTCAAGCCGCTTAAAATATTCGCAGACGGCAATCGCCACAACCTTATTAATGGACTTGTGAGTTTTCCTGTCCATATTTTTAAGGTATATGTACGCTTCGCGGTAGGGCGATTTATCAAGATTAAATCTTAAATTCGTACTCCAAACCATTTATCTGCCCCTCCTTAAAGAATTTACGCAAATAGTTTCATAACCCTTTGCCGCCGCGCAAATGTCCTCGATAAGCACAACATTTTCAAAATCAAGCTCGGCAAAGTTTTTCATGATCGAAACTCCTCCGCCCGTGATGTACAGCCTCATAAGCTCGGAATTATACTCGTACTTCTCAAGAACGTCAAGGACTTTTTCGGCGTAGATCCGCACTTGTTCGGTAATGCAGTCAAGATATTTTTTGCCGATATTTGCATTGCCGTTACGAATAATATTTTCTATTATCGTATCGTCTATCTTTACTCCGAATTTGTCAAGAACGGCATTTTTTGCGGCGGTCATACATTGATCCACACCCAGTTTTTCTGTGTAACACTTGCTTTCAACAGGATGCTTGTTATTGACGTACATAATGTTGATCGTGCCGTTGCCGATGTCGGCGATCATATTAACGCCGTTCATTTCGCCAAGTTTGCCGATCACCGCAGAATATCCCTGCGGATATATCGAACAGCCCACGATGTGAACATTAAACCGCTTTTTCCTGAACGTAAAAGTTACTTCTGAATTTTTAAGAAGATATTTTCTGAAATCCTCTCTTTGACTTTTTACCCAAGTAAGAGGAAGTCCTGCGGCGATGTAAACATCTGCTTCGCATATGTTTTCCCTTGATAATTCCTTTGCAATGCCGAACAGAGTTGCCACATAAAAATCCTCGTCCTCGGTCTTATCGGAAATAAACGGCTTGTGTCCCTCACCGAAACGGTAGTATTTACCGTCATAAAAAAGTACGTTCCCCTCAAAAGTCGGTTCCGAATCAAATACGGAAACTCCTGTGGGCGTTACGGTGTTGGCGGTCTTGATGTTGCCGTAGCCGTGGTCGATACCTATAATTCTAAAATTTTTAAATACTTGCATATTCTACCTCCGTGTGTTATAATGAAATTAATTTAACTGGCAGACTGTACCAATTCTGCGGTAATCGGTATCGTCCGCCTGTGATATAAGTATAGTATTTTACGGAGAGACAAAACAGGCTTAAAACAGGCTCAAAACAGGACTAAAAAATTGAAAGGTTGTGCAAACTATGGCTATATTTGATTTTGCGGAGGTTTTCGCGGTACTTTTAAGGTATGCTGTTAGCTTGAAAAAGGACGAATTGTACTCAAAAATCCTATATTCCTATTATGAATTTAATGGAAAATTGGATATTGCTGTAGAGTACACGGCAAATAAAGTCAGAAATCGAAAAAAGGTTCTTGAACGCGAGGGGCGGAAGTTTTACGCCGAAGCTGATAATTACACGGTACTTTATGACGATTTGAATGAACGTGTACTTCCTTATGTTTCGGACAAGTTTGGTATGTGCGACGAAATCCGACAATTAATTATTTCCGATGGTATGAATGAAGCGGACAGAGAAAATCTTTTGAAATATTATCCGAATGATGAAAATGAAATTACGAATTTTCTGACAAAGGTAATAATATTTTCTCTTAACCGTCCGACAAAAGCGGGGGCGGAATCGCCGTTAATGTCCGAAAGAATAAATATTCCGTCCATATCAAGCTGCAAATATTTTTGCGGACGAGAAAAAGAGCTTCAAGCATTTTCGGAAATGCTTGAAGCCGAGGACAAGATATTTATTTACGGAATTGGCGGTATCGGTAAAAGTGAATTTGTGAAAAAATTCATTAAGGATAACAAGTCGGATTTTACAAATATTTTATTTCTGACCTTTTCGGAAAATCTGAAAAATACCATTGCGGCTATACCATTTAAAAATGATGATAAGGATAAGAAAATCGGTGAGTTATATTCCGCACACATGGACTACCTGCGTTTTATGAAGAACGACACTTTAATTGTAATTGATAATTTTGATATTCTTCCCGAAACGGACAACGACCTTGACGATATTTTAGAATTAAACTGCAAAATTATTTTTACCACAAGAAATAATTTCGGTGATGATTACGAGATTTTCAAAATATCGGAAATTGATAAATCTGCGCTTTTGGAAATTGCGGAAAAACTAAAGGTTACGGACGTTGACAGGGAAACTCTTGACCGTATTTTTGAAGCTGTGTATAACCACACATTGGCTTGTGAATTGATTTTGCGGCTTTTAAAGAAAAGCGCGTTTACTGCCGATGAACTACTGGATAAAATTCTTAATGAACACGTTGGTTTGGACGTTTCCGATAAAATTCGCAAGGATATTTCGGCTACATATTATGAGCATATTCATCGGCTTTTCAGACTTTTTGCACTTTCGGAGGAACAGAAAAATATTATGCGGCTGCTTTCTCTTGCGCCTGTTGAAGGCATTGACGATAAGTATTTTATGCAGTTGTCGGGTGTAAGAAATATGAACGCTGTAAATGAACTGGACGAAATCGGACTTGTTTATTACAGCGAGCATATTATACGCGTTCACCCACTTGTTGGAGAAGCCGCCGCTGCGGATTTTGTTCCCGATATGAATAATTGCCGCGAATTTACGGATAATCTGATTTTGGAGTGCAGACACCATTTGCCCGATGAAATGAACGTTATGCGGCAGGCTGTTGTGCTTGAAATATGCGACCGTATTGTGGAATTTTCCGCAAAAGATGATATTGACCGATATTTTTATTTCCTTGTCAATGCCTATCCTTACGCGGAAACTTTTGAAGATGAGGATAGAATGAAGCTATATCTTGCCGAAATGGAAAAGTATCATACCGAGGTTAAGGACAGGTTTTTGAGGGCAGTTTACTTTATGTCAAAAGCTTCTTTTGCCATGCTTTATGAAAACGACTGCGCCGCTGCCTTGAAGTACACAATTTCCGCACAGAGAAGTATTCCGGAGGTCGTGGGCGGGGGATTTTACTCTCGGCAGGAGATCGATATTTGCTTTAATGTCAATAATAATCTTGGGCGGTTTTATCTTGAAAACGGGGATTTGAGAAACTCAAAAAAGTACCTGAAAAAGGCTATGGATATTTTGAAATCCTGCTATAAGGATGGGTTGCCGGAGGATAGTATGGCTTTGTATATTAATCTTCGGAAATTGGAGGAGGCGGAGGTTAATAATCAATTACTGTTGGAGTTGAATGGGGAATAAATTTATAAGTTGAATGGGGTGACATTATGCTGTTTATTTGCATGGCGTTGATCGATGATGAGGAAGATAAAAAACTTTTGCGGAATTGTATAAAAAATATGAGATCAAAGCTATTTCCATTGCACTTAATATATTGAAAAATCGCGAATTGGCAGAGGACGCCTGTTCGGAAGCGTTTCTAAGTATTGCAAAATGTTTTGAAAAAATTAAAAATTTGGAAACTCACAAACGGGAAAAATATATTGTCGTTACAGTTAGAAACACGTCTTTAAATATGCTTAAAGCAGAAAAAAGGCGTATTGAAACCGTACCTCTTGATGAAAATCTTTCAAGTTTGACTGATGAGTCGCTTTCCAAAAGAGAATACGCAGAAATAGTTCACTGCATTAAAAAGCTTTCATATACAGACCAAGAAATTTTATATTTGCGTATAAATTGTGGATTGAAGTACAAGGAAATAGCCGATTCCTTACATATTCCAAACGCGGCGGCAAGGAAACGTATGCAGACTGCAAGAGAAAATCTTGAAGAACTTCTTGAAAAGGAGGATATTTATCATGAATGAATTTTCGATATTGTCAAAGGCTCTCGGAGAGGTTTTTGAACCGCAGATAGATGAATTTATGCAAACTGTTGAATTGAAGTCGGATTATATATTTTCCGACAAATATAGGCGTAAAATTATAAAATTGATAAAGCGGCGTGAAAAACCGTATTTCAAACTTATATGTACAACAGGACGGAGAATTGTTTGTACAGCGGCGGCTGTTATTATAATTCTTGCTTCTTCGCTAAGCGTAGAAGCAGTCCGCGATGCAATTCACGATTTCCTTATGAACATTTTTAAGGGACATACCGCTGTTTCGGTAAGCGGGACAATAGAAGATTATCCCACGGTTATTGAGGAAGAATATGAAATAGCGAATTTGCCCGACGGATTTGAACAGGTTGATTATTATGCTGATGATAAATCTGTTCTGGCGTCATATATTAACGATGAGAAATATATTTTTTTTGAACAAACAGTTTATTATGATTTTATAGGAAATTTTGATAATAGTCATTCCGAACTTGAATATTATACAGACGAATTTGGACAGGAATATCTTATCCAGAATACGGGTAATGATTATTGTATAACATTCAGTAATGGCAAATACGTCATAAGAATTGTAAGCAACTTAGACAAAAATGATATTGTGAATTTGTGCAAGTATACGAAAATAAAATAATTTTGCAGAATCAGCTCACAAAATAGAATATTATGTTGTTGATATGGTTGTAGGGTAAAATTTCCTGCAACCATATTTTTATATTTTATTAGGAGGACAAGTTTATGAAAAAATTTGTATCATTTTTTGCGGCTGTTTTAATGTGCTGTTCGATTGGAGGAATAACTCTTTCTGCGGCAATAATTCCGGATGGCAGTATTGCTTCGCCATGTTACCTGTATACAAACAGTCTTACGAGTACGCTAAGCATTTCAAATGGTAAAGCTTCATGCAGGACTACCATTTACGGAATATCCGGTACTACAACAAAAATTGTTGTAACACAGTATCTGGAAAAGAAAAACGGAAAGTCGTGGGACGAGGTTACGAGCTGGACAGATACCTTTAATAGTTGGTGGTGCAACGATACAAATTCGTATACAATAACCGAATCGGGTACATATAGACTTAGGTCTGAAGCAACGGTTTACAGCGGCAGTAAAAGCGAGGACGTTGATATAACCAGTACAGAACAGATAGTTTAAAATACTTATTGGAATGGAGGATTACACATGAATTTTAAACATAAACCAATTAAAAAAGCTTTATCTGCGGCATTGGCGGCGGTGATGACAATAGGATTGTTTCCGTTCAGTGCAGGATTTGAGGTGTACGCCGAAGATGACCCATATGTAGAATTATCGCAAACCTTAACAGCGCAGGATACCTTTGCATGGACGGAATACGACCATGATAACTTTAAAGACAGGTATGCTTCTTCAATTCCCGATCACATCATATATGACGAGGATAATATCAAAATGGTGGGATATGGATATTCCGCTTTCAAAGATTTTCTCCTAATAAACGATACCGAAAATAAGAATTCCAAAAAGACATTTTCGTTTGGCATTAAACGTGACGGCACCGATTGGCACAGTATGGAGGGCGGTGGCTTTCTTTTCAACTCATCTGTAGAAAATAATTTGCTCAGCGGATTTTGCGTTTTGATTACAAGATATGGACTCCAGCTTGTTGAAATCAAAGGTGTAAATATTGATAAATTTCGTAACGGCACTTACGAATATGTTCAAAATGCGGGCAGAAATTTAAAGACCTTTTCATTGCCAAATCTTTATGGCGAGCATAACTTCAAAATTGAAGTTAATAATACTTCTGTTTCGGTTTGGGACGGCGAAAAAGTCATAATTGACGGATATGTTCTTCCCGAAAATAATTACGGTTACGGTTACGGACCTATCACAAGCCACATAGGTCATTCCTGCTCTCAGCAATCATACTTTACCTTTAATGATATTTCGATGGAAGAAGTGGTTATCCACTATGTTCCCAAGAAGCCTGTTGATTTAAAGTATGCAGTCAATGAGGATTCGTCCGTAACACTTTCATGGACGCAGCCGGACGGAAAAGCTGATGTTGCCGGATATAACATTTACCGCGACGGTGTTCAGATAGGAACGTCTTCCGAAACAACGTATACAGATACTGCAAATGCGGGTGATTACTCATATTATATAAGCGCATTTGATTCGGAGGACTATACTTCCGAAAACAGCGAGCCAATCACAGTTGACAGTATGCCGCCCGAAGTTCCCGCACTTCGTGTTGACAGCGTTTCCGAAACCTCGGCGGTTTTAAGCTGGGAGTGTTCCGATAACGTTGGTGTGACTTCTTATGAAATATACAGAAATAACGAGCTTGTTAATGCAACGACCTCAAAAACTTACGAGGACAATTCTCTTGAGGACGGAGCAGAGTATGTGTATTATGTAATTGCATACGACAACGCGGGAAATAAAGCCGCAAGCGATACGGTAATAGTAAATACCAAAGCAGATTTAACACAGCCTGTTATTGTTTCAATTTCACCTGCAAGCGGAAATTATTCGGTGGAGGTAACCTTAAAGGTTGCCGCAAGAGATAATCGTTCCGTGAAAACAATCGTAATTCAGACTTCTTCCGATAAAAAGAATTGGGAGAACGCTGCCGAGATTGAAACAAACGGTGGAGCAAGCACCTCAGCAGAATATACCCTTATTCCGAACAGTGATGGTCTTGTATATGTGCGTGCATATGCAATAAATTCCAGAGGAATAACAGGCGAGGCATCATCTGCTGTACAGTATAACTTTGACAGTTCAGCACCCGGTGTTCCTGCAAATGTAACGCTGAATCAAGCAAATTCACAGATTGAGATTCGGTGGACAGCACCGGATGACGATGATACAGCATATTTTAAGGTTTATCGTAAAACAGATGATTCTGATTTTGCACTTATAAAAGATAAATGCAAATATATAAACTATTTTGACAAGAATATTGAATTAGACGTTAAATACAGTTATTGTGTAACATCTGTTGACCAAAACGGAAATGAGAGTGAATACTCCGAAACTGTAATCGGCGGTATATATGATGATAACGTTAAACCCGAAGTACTAAGCATTTCTCCTGCAAATAATGCTAAAATCGGTAAAAATGCAGCTGTAAGTATATCCTGCCGTGATAATTATAAGCTTGGCAGCATTGCAGTAACCTTAAAGAAATTGGGCAATACGGAAGAAACAGAAATTTTTAAAACAGAACTTAACAAATATGCGGATGTTGTAAGCTTTGACCTTGATACAAGTAATTTTGAAGATGGCTTATATGAAATAGGTGCTGTGGCTGTTGATTCAGTCGGAAATATCAGCGATAAATATACAGTAACCTATGATTATAAAGGCTGCGGACTTTCTGCACCTGTTCTTTCAGCAGAGGGTGCAGGTTGGTCTGTAAATCTTAACTGGGATATGACGAATACGGACAGGCTTGTAGATTATTATGTTTATCGAAAGAGTTCGCCGGATTCGGATTATTATGCTGTTGCGTCGGTTACTGAAACAAATTTTACCGATTATAGTGTGACGGCAGGACAAAAATACTATTATAAGGTTAGGGCGTGGGACGATAGAGATAATTATGTTGACAGCAATGAAGTTACTGTTTCTCCTACATATGAGGACAGCTTTGCTCCCGTTGCAAATGCGGGTCATGATTTATTTGCAATAGCAGGAGAAAGTTTTGCATTTGACGGAAGTCAATCCTATGATAATCACTATGTTGCCTCTTATGAATGGGATTTCGGTGACGGAACAACGGCTGAAGGGGTTTCTCCTAAGCATGTTTACAGCAAGGCAGGAGAATATGATGTCAAGCTTACTGTCAAGGACAGTGCAGGAAATTCCGACATTGCCTCCATTAAAGCAACTGTTTATGATGATGAATATTCAAAGGTTGAGATTACAACAGTTTCCGGCGGTTCACGTTTGGGCAATGTTATGATTTATTGCGAATTGCCAAACTCTGAAAATACTGATTATTCAACAAATTCAAGCGGAGAATTTGAACTTATTGCTCCTAAAGGAACATATACCTTATATTTTTATAAAAACGGGTATACTCCTGTTTCGGTGCAGGTAGATAACGAAAAGCAAAAAAATGTATCAGTAACGCTTAGCAGCGATCAATTTATAAAGGGAGAGTGGAAAGTTGAAACGCTTGAACTTGATGAAATTATCGCTCTTGGTATAGACATAAATGACCCTGCTAATCAGGTAGTTTATAGTTATACTGCTGATGTTAAAGGAAACGGTAAGATTGAATTTACGGTTAACAGTGACGGCGAATTTTTCGGAGATGATTTTGCAGAATTTGTATATGAAGATAAGAGAACAAAAGTTACCGCGAAACCAATTGGCGGCGGCTCAGGCGGAGGTTCTTCTCACAGATACCCGGGTGGCTCAAGCGGCGGCAGCGTTTCAAGTCAAAAAGCGCCTCAAATGATAGCAATATTCTCAGTAACTACCAATATTTCTTGGCTTAAAGAGTTTTTCGAGGTTGAATTGACAATAACAAACGAGGCTGGAAACGAATTTTATCTTGATAACTCAAAAGCAGAAATTTTCCTTCCTGATGGATTATCTCTTGCAGATACTCTTATCGGAGAGTGGGAAAGCAAAAATATGGGCATTATAAGTGGTGGTCAAAGTGAGTCTGCGTCTTGGATTCTGCGTGGTGATAAGCCCGGCGAATATACGGATGTTAAGGCAAAGTTTACTGCATCATTAATGCCGTTTGGCGAGCCTGTAACTGTTGATTTCATAAATGACGGCGCACCGATAGTTGTTCACGACAGCGAGGGTATTTCGCTTAAAGTTACTGCGAGTGAATATGATAATTATTGGTCTATGAAATTTGTTCTGACAAACAACAGCGGAAGACCGTTATACAATGTTCTCGCAAATTTTGAGGGAGAAGTAGAAGTTGGTGAAATTACTGATATGATTTTGTATTACAGTAATGGTACAACGATTACAATACCATGGAATGACGGTAAACCTCAATATGAGCTTGCGGAAAAATATTATTCTGCATTTGATCCAATCAATGTAAAAGATTGGGAAGACAGCAGTGGAAATGATGTGTCAAGCTATACCTTGGAAAATGGAGATACTCTTACAGGAATGTACTCTGTATCCAAGGAATGGAAATAAGTATATAATGTCGATTGCAGGAGAATAAAAAATAATATTTAAATATATTTATCGAAAGGAAGATTTTATGAAAAACAAAAAGCTGTGTTCGCTGTTTTTAGCGATAATACTTATGTTTAATATGACCGCTGTTGTACCGTTTGAAGTATTTGCTGAAATAGGAACGCATACATATAATTATGACAGCTATACGGTTGAATATGCCGTTTTGAACGAATGGGAGGGCAATCAAAGCATACAAGTTACCATTCAAAATACGGGAACGGAATCTATTCTCAACTGGGCGCTTGCATATCATGCGGGCGGTGAGGTAAACGGTTTATGGAACGCTGTTTCGCCGAAAGAAAATATAATTAAAAACGCAGGCTACAATTATGAGATTGCGCCCGGTCAGTCTGTTTCGTTCGGATATACTTTATCGGGTGAAAATTTTGTCTTGCCTGAAAAATTTGAAATCGTGTCCAAAAGAGCTGACGTTACCGAAGGCTACGAGGTGCAGTTTGATATATATGACGATTGGGGCGACGGTTTTCAGGGCGCTGTTATCGTAACGAATACCGGCAGCGAGCCTTTAGAGGCCTGGACTTTAAAATTTGATACAAATTTTGTTATTGATAATTATTGGGGCGGACGTATAATTGAAAATACGGAGAACAGCTATACTATTGCAAGCGAAATGTGGACTAACCCCATTATGCCCAATTCCTCGTCATCATTTGGATTTACGGCGAAAAAACAAGCAGACACAGAAGCTTCTGCAAATAATTTTGTACTGACGTCTGTACGAATTGACGAAAATACAATAACCGAAGAAGCAAAAATTATCGCAGATGCGGCTTATGATCCCGAAAATAAAAAAATAAATATTGCATGGAACTCTACTGATTCCACAGGCATATTTGAAGTTATGACTTCACTTGACGGCGTTAATTTTGAAATTGCCGCGGCGGTTGAAAATGTTGCTTCTTATGAATATGCGATAAACGGCGGCTTTGGCGTTGCCTATATAAAAATTTGTCAAAATATCGGCGGAAGCATTGTTGAGAGCAATATTGTAACCGTTACGGAAAATGCCGAGGATATAGATTATGAGCTTGATACCGACGAGGACGGACTTCCCGATTATTACGAGGATATTCTCGGTACAGATAAGAACAAAGCAGATACGGACGGCGACGGACTTTCCGACGGATACGAGGTATTGTATCTCGGCACAGACCCGCTTAAAGCCGACAGCGATGATAATGGCATAAATGACGGCGACGAGGATTTGGACAGTGACGGACTTACAAATGCTAAAGAATGTGAGTTAGGAACAGACCCCAATAATGCCGATACGGACGGCGACGGTTTGAACGATGGCGCAGAAGTGAATATTCACGGAACTGACCCTCTTAAATATGATACTGACGGAGACGGTATTTCGGACGGTGATGAAATTGCACTCGGACTTAATCCGAACAGCGCTGCTACAGACGGTACTCCCGACGGAGAGCGTACGTTTATACAGGTAGTTTCTTCCGACTCGGAGGTACTTTCCGCAGTCAATGACGACGAAGAAACGCCGTTTAAGGTTTCGCTTGAAATGAAATCGGCGGGCGTTGCCGAGAACAACGTTTATGCCCGTGAGAGCGGTTACTCAAACGCTATTGAAAATTCTGCAATTATAGGTATTGCTCCCGAATTTGTTTATACTGACGGACTGGCAGTTGAGGAAGTTACCGTAAAATTTGAACTTGATAATTCTGTCATAAATAATACTTTGGGTACATATACTGACGAAAGCGACGAATTTAAGGGAATTAAGCGTCTTAACGTCTTCATGTTATTTGAGGACGTTAATATGCTGCTGCCTGTTGAAACTTTCCACGACGAAGGAACAAATACCGTGTATACCACGACCGACAGGGTGGGTACATACTGTCTGGTAGATATGGAAATATTCCTCGATAATCTTGATAAGCAGCTTAATGACAGTACCGAGTCAGAGGTTGATGTTGAGGCGGTGTCTGAGGAAAGCGAAGCTGTGCCTGAAAATGTTCTTGACAATGCTACATTTTTAAGTTATAATGTTAACAGAGTAAAGCTCAATTCGTCTAAGTATGTTGCTTTTAATAAATATAAAAATAGCTTTGATGTGACTTTTCTGGTTGATTCAAGAATAAAAGATCATTCTGAGTTTGCGAAAATTAAGCGGAATATTCTTGAAATGTGCGATACCATTTTTAATGTATCATCCGGCGTGAGGGTGCGCTTTGTTCGACTTTTGCCTGTAGAGGACAAGAACGGCTATGAAGTAATAGAAATACAAAACAGTGAGTATTTTACAGATTATGAATCTATATGTGATGCATTAGAACAGATTGAACAAATTGATTATAATTGGTATGAGCTTGGATATGATTCGTGCAACGTATATCCTGGATTGTCGTATGTGTTGGGGCATATGCCGCAAGATAAAGAAACATATTTCTTCTATGTGTTGGAGAAAGAGAATTCTGAATATACTTTTGACGAAGCAAAATATAAGGAAGCCGGAGAGGGAATGCCCTCAAATATTACGATAAGCGTCGTTTCTAATTATAATGATAATAGAAAAAAAGACACGAATGAGTTTAATTATATACCAGAGTTATGCGATAACACAGGTGGAGAAATTATTTCAGATTATGAATTTTTCGATAAAGCTTTAGAAGTTATTTATGGTTCTGTTCCCGAAGTAAATAATGGCTATAAGGCTATCATTGGTACGGGATATAAAACTGTTGTACTGAAAGATACGTTAACACAAAATTACAAGTGGTATATTAAAAATGAGCCGCTTAATCCTAATAATCCTCTTATGGATACTGATAACGATGGTCTTGCTGATTATCAGGAGATAATGTTTAAAAATAACAAGGGTAAGTTTCTTGTTGACAATAGTAATGAAAATAAAATACAATTATTAACGTATGAAAAAATAGTTAAAAGTGTAGGCAAAGAGTTATTCTACGTAGAACGCGGTTTAGAACGTTATTGTGAAGCTACAGGCGAAAATATTAATAAGCCTAAAAAAATTAAATCACTGCTTGATTGTCATATTTTACCTATTAACTCTGATCCGACTAAAAAAGATGGAGATTATGATGGTATAAATGATAATGGAGACCCTGAAAAGCTAAATAATATGTTTACTGGAAATCTTGTGGATTCTGATTACGGTATCAATGATACAAAAGTTGATTTCAAGGTTGACTATAGTTTGTTTTTTAAAGATGAAACCGAATATAATAAGGATTTGTCCACATTTGCAAGTTTATTATCACATGACGTATATGTTAATAGATATATACGGGTTGATGGTTTGCCAGATAAAGGAGATTCAACTTTAAATATGCCATTATTATTTGGATTACAAGATGTTAAAGATATTGTTATTTATAATCCTAATGCTATGTATTCTGAAGAATCCGAAACAAACGATAATATTATTGTTTATGATGATGATATTACGGAATTTGTTATTGGACATCATAAAGTAGAAAAAGATTCAGAAACAAGAGAAGTAGTGGTAATAATTGTTCGCGGCACAAACGGAACAATTGAGGAATGGTCAAGTAACTTTGATGTTGGAGCAGATACCGACGATTATTACAACGCTACTGGACAGCATATCATGTGGAAAAATAAAGAAAATCATAAGGGATTTGATGTGACTGCTAATAGAGCATTAAATGAAATCGAAAAATATATGAATAGTGGATTTATTGATAAAAGTTCTGATGTTTCATTTTATGTAACAGGACATTCTCGTGGTGCTGCTATTGCAAATTTGATTGCAAAGGATTTGGTGGATAAATCTGAATACAATAACAACAAAGTTTTTGGATATACTTTTGCTGCGCCTAATAATACAACATCAGATGAGGCTTATCTACCAGAGTATAAATCAATCTTTAATATTGTTAATTCTGATGATTTAATACCATATTTGCCTTTAGGGGAATCATATGGTTTAAATTCTGTTGAGTACAATTCTTGGGGATTTACGAAATATGGAGTTATTAAACCCTATAGTATAAGGGATAATTGTGAAGCAAAGTGGCAAAGGCTATCAGGAGTTCCTGATTATAACTCAAATGGTAATTTTAACGATACGTTAAATGCATTTGGAAAGATTATAGACACATCAGGTGACTTATCACGTAATGCTTTATACACTTTTACTGGCAGTGACAATGAGTGCATATCATTTAATATTCTGAATTATATTGATGATCAGACTGCCATTGAGGAATTTAAAAAAATGTATGGAGAACGTATGGCTCAATATTGCATAATAAAGATTGACGATAAGCCTACTAGTATATTTGATCATACTGAGCATAAAGCGATTATACAGCAATCTCCTGCTTTTTTAATGATGGATTTGGTTTATATTACTGTGCCCAAAGACAGAGGTGGGAAAATACATGGTTATTTTGGCTGTGATGTTGCAAAAAAATACGAAAACGCTAAATGGGAATTTATTCATTCAGGGATTGATTCAAAATTTCATTTTACTGGATTTGGTGGTATGCGTGATCCTCATTTAACAATCTCATATTATCTTATTTCAACTGAACTATAGCAATCCAAAAAGACCTACAGGGAGGAACACTATGAATAAGGAATTTAAAAAGTATGAAATTATATCATTTATATTCTTTATTAATGCCTGTACATGGCCATTTTTAGACAATACTAAAATTACAATATTAGGCATAATATTTAATAGGACCTATTTGGTAAATATTATAATTACTATAGTATGTTTGATTTTTTTTACCGTAATGGCAATATGTAAATTAAATACCTCAAAAATAAAGAAGGTTTTGAGCATTATTGTGCAGTTGATTGCTTTTTTTATTCTTTATGCAATTTGGCTCGTAACTTGGTTTTTTATGTTTTCAGATGGAATTAATCTATAGTTTCATGGATGTATACTTAGGTAATTGCTAGATTAGTAATAGTCTGTTTAGTATATGTACACACATATCTTGCTTGCATATTTTGGGGCACAATCTGACGAACTGACAAAAATATGACAGTGAAATCTACGCATCTGTAGATACTAAACAGACTCTAACTTTACAAAAACTTTCAAAAGCTATGGGAAACCCACATAAAAAATGTCCTTACTTATGTAGGGGCATTTTTATTTTTGCACATATATAACCAACAAGCATATAAAAATTTGTAACATTCACCAAAAATAAAGTTAATTTTCAAAAAAGCGGGAATTTTGGCGAAAAAATGTCCTTATATATGAAGGGCAAAATAAAAGGAAGTCATCTTCGCCGTTGGCTTCTCGCTTCGCTAATCGCCCTTTCAGTAAAAAATGAAGGGAGCGTGTTATGTATAACGTTTTTGAGGAGATAAAAGAACGAGTATCAATGCAGGAAGCAGCAAGATTTTATGGCTTGCAGACCGACCGCAGTGGAATGGCTTGCTGCCCGTTTCATAATGAAAAAACGCCGAGCCTTATTTTTACTGCTTCGGCTGCGGGGCAACGGTTGACTGTACAGGTTTCGCTGCAAAGCTGTTTGGTATCTCACAGTATGGGGGACAAAAAGTGCTTATGTAATCTTATAATTGAAAGATTTAATTGGTTTTCTGTTCTAAAGCTTGATTAAAAAAGCATTTTTTGATAATAAATACAAACAACATGGAACTATCTGAAATTTTCAGATAGTTCCATGTTGTTAAATAACGCAAAATCGGCACTTAGAGTAATAGATAGAGTGTAGAGAACGGAACGCCCGTAAGTAACAGTATGACGGAACTTTATACTATGATGAGATACTTGCAGGCTTCGCTGTTAGAAGAATGTAATATAAGCCATTTTGATGAATGGGCGACAGATTTCGGAACCGTTAAGACCGATTACGAACTGAAACCGGAGAGCGATGGCAAGTATCAATTGAAAACGAGATTTGCACAATTCAACAATCTTCCCGAACTTATGGGAATGTTCAAAGAAGCCGCAGACATCAGAACGGCAGACACTCTTGACCTTGAAAAACCTCTTGCACACGTTCATGAAGTTGTTGCCCAACCGTCTAAAATTCAGAAACGGCTGATAAAATCACTTTCAAAACGTGCGTCAAAGATAAGAGCAGGAGGTGTTGATCCAAGAGATGATAATATGCTTTCTATTACCAACGATGGACGTAAAATAGGACTTGACCAAAGGCTTATGCAGTCCGGCTGTCCCGATGATCCGAACTCTAAAGTAAATATGTGCGTAAATAATGTTTTTGACATTTACACACGGACAGCGGAAAAGAAAAGTACACAGGTGATCTTCTGCGATATGTCCACACCTAAACAGGCGGACAGGCAGGACAGGTTTGAAATATATCGACCTTCCGAAAACGGTTATGATCTTTCCCGCAGAAAAGTAGGTTTAGGCAAGGAAAACAGCAAGTCCTACATTGGCTCATTTGACGATATAAAGAAGTACATTGAGAAAAATTCATCCGACATTGAAGATAAATTGCTGGAGGGTGATATTGCAGTATTCCGTGTTCCCTCTGCTGACGGACAAAGCATTGAATCGAGAGCGGCGGTGTACATGAACGGCAAATTCTCCGAAACAAATTCCGTTGATCTGCTTGAAAAGCTGGCAATGTCACCTATTGAAGATATGCCGCCTAAAAAATTCAACATCTATGATGATATTCGCACAAAACTTACGGAAATGGGAGTACCCGAAAAGGAAATTGCTTTTATCCACGATTACGATACCGCAGAAAAGAAGCAGGAGTTATTCAATGCCATGAACAGCGGTGATGTTCGTGTGCTGCTTGGCTCAACGCAGAAGTGCGGTGCGGGTATGAACGCTCAGGAGAAAATGGTTGCACTGCATCACCTTGATGCACCGTTACGCCCGTCTGATGATGAACCTTTCTAAAGGTGCGTCTAAAATGATTACTCTCAATCAATAAATCCCACAAACTTGTA
>CANQTP010000004.1 GCA_947626755.1 uncultured Clostridia bacterium | reverse complement strand
AAAGGACTTCAACTTTCGTTTTTCCATATCTTGGAGATGAATTTCTTTTTTGGGTCATATCTATTGACAACGCAGATGAAGGATATGCGTATTTATCATTTATATCTTGATTTCTCAAAATAAGTGTGATATAATATAGGTAACTTTTTACACAAAAGAAGGAAAGAGTCATGACTACAAACTATGATGTTATAATAGCAGGTACAGGCGCAGGCGGACTTTATACCGCCATCAACCTGCCGCAGGATCTGAAAGTCCTGCTCATAACCAAGCATGAACTGATACTCTGTAACTCCGCTCTCGCGCAGGGAGGCATTGCCGCCGTCTATAAGCCTACAGACGACAGCGTGAGCCTGCATACTCAGGATACACTTATCGCAGGCGGATTCAAGAATAACCCCGACAGCCTGAAGATCCTCGTGAATGAAGCCGCCCACGAAATAGAAACTATCCTTTCTCTCGGCGTTGATTTCGACAGGGACGAACACGGTGAACTCCACAGAACTCTTGAAGGCGGTCACTCCCGCCGCAGGATCTTCCACCACAGGGATTCCACAGGCTTCGAGATAACTACTAAATTGCAGGAGACTGTCAAGAACCGCCCCAATATCGACATTCTGGAAAATGCCCTGCTTTGCAGACTGAAAAAGACTTCCACGGGATTTTCCGCGGATATACTTTTCAACGAGGAGCATACCACCTTTAACAGCCGATATTTTGTGCTTGCAACGGGCGGAATAGGCAGGGTGTACGATTTCACCACCAACTCCGCTATCGCAACGGGAGACGGCATTACATTCGCATATGAAATGGGTGCGAATATCAAGAACCTGTCTCTTATACAGTTCCACCCCACAGCGTTCAACAACAGGCACACCCGCGAATGTTTCCTTATTTCCGAAGCTGTACGCGGCGAAGGCGCATATCTGAAAAACTGCAACAAGGAACGCTTCATGCAGAATTATGACGAACGCCTTGAACTTGCGCCCCGTGATGTGGTTTCCCACGCCATCGTCACCGAAGGCAGACGTCTGAACTCGGACGAGTTCTATCTGGATATTACCCACAAAGACCCCGAGTTCCTGAAAGACAGATTCCCGATGATTTACAAATACCTGCTCAGTCAGGGCATCGACATGACAAAAGACATGATCCCGATCTATCCTTGCCAGCATTATCTTATGGGCGGGATCAACGTTTCCACCTCGGCAATGTCCTCTATTGACGGACTTTACGCCGTGGGTGAATGTTCCCACACAGGCGTACACGGAAACAACCGCCTTGCTTCCAATTCCTTGCTTGAAGCGTTGGTTTTCGGCAGACAGGCGGCGGAGGACATCGGACGGCGCATAGCAAATTCCAAGGACTACAGTCTGGAGACTCTTGAAAGCGGCAATTTCCCCGTGCGGGAGGACGCAGTTCCCGTTCCGCAGGGAATACGCACCGAAGTGCGCCATATCATGCAGAAGTCCTATTTTGTAATTCCCAATATGCAGGAAGCGCTTGCGGGCTTTGAGCGGGTTTCCGAGATAAAGCGTATGCTTGAAGAAGGAAATTACATCATTGACTACAATTATGTTGAAGCCAAGTCGCTCACCACTGTTGCGTACCTGATACTCAAAGAAGTAATATAAAAGCAGCTCCGATGAAAGATCATCGGAGCTGTTTTCATTTCTTCAACAGTTTTTTCATGTCCTCGATAATGACTTCAATATCCTCGTCGCGGTACTTTGCGCCGCTCCATATCTCATGTGCAACAGCTGCCTGCCATACGAGCATTGCCATGCCGCCTACCGCTTTTATGCCGTTTTTCATTGCAATATCCATCAGCTTTGTAACATCGGGATTGTATATCGCATCAAAAACGCATTTGCAGCTTTTTATGACCTCTTCCGTTACAGGACATTCTTCAGTCTTAGGGAACATTCCCACAGGACTTGCATTTACAAGCAGATCAAAATCCCCGTCTATCTCCTTGTGAGTTATGACCTTTATCTTAGCTGCGGGAACAAGCGCAAGAGCTTCTTCCGCGGCTTTCTTTGCGCCTTCGATAAATTCGGGAAGCGAAACTATGGTAAGTTCCGCGCCGTGCAGAGCGGCTTCTATCGCCATCATTCTGCCAACGCCGCCGCAGCCTATCTGCAATACCTTTCCGTCAAGACGTGCGCCTGCCGCTTCCAGAGAACGCAGGAACCCGAAACAGTCGGTGTTATAGCCGATGTTCTTTCCATCACGGCGCGCAACGCAGTTCACCGAATTGTAACGCTTTGCGGAATCATCCAGCTCGTCAAGGAATTTTATAATATCCACCTTGAATGGGATCGTGATATTGTATCCGTTCAGAGAATTAAGATATCCCGCTTCTCCTGCCAGATCCTCGGGTTTTGTCTCGCAGACTTCATATTCTGCGGAAACGTTCCCGTCCAGTTCAAAGAGCCGCTTGTGTATCGGCGGCGACATTGTATGTTTCAGGGGATAGCCTAAAAGTGCATATTTTTCCATGTTATTTCTCCTTTACACAAAAACGCGCCGCAGAAAATTTCCCGCGGCGTGATTTGTCAGAACATCTTACTTGGTAGCGTCCTCGATATACTTAACGATGTCGCCAACGGTCTTGATCTGCTCAACGGCTTCGTCGGGGATCTCGATGTCAAATTCTTCTTCAAGGCTCATTACAAGATCAACAACGTCCAGAGAGTCAGCGCCCAGATCTTCCTGAATATTAGCGCCTGCAACGACCTTTTCGTCCTCCTCTATGCCGAGCTGATCGACAATGATCTCTTTTACCTTTTCAAATACCATTTGAATTGCCTCCGTTCATAATTTTAGCATTTTAGTTATAAAGAGCAAAAACACACCAAGATCGCGGAGGTTTTTGTCCTTATGTCTGACCTTATCGGAAATTTCAGGAAATTTTATCCTTCCTCAAACTCACCGATTTTTCTAAATTTAGTATACCGTTCATTTAGCAAAACGTCAATATCTATTTTCATTTTTTTAGTCAGCGTTTTATACAAAAATTCTGCAATGTTTTCGGCAGTTTGTCCAACATCGTTATGAGCACCGCCTATAGGCTCTTCTATGACCTTCTCCGCAACGCCCAGTTCGATCATATCTTCCGCTGTGACCTTCATTATGGAGCAGGCTTCTTTCTCCTTGCCTGCGTCCTTCCAGAGGATAGAAGCGAATCCGCGGGGAGAAATTACCGAGTATATGGAATTTTCCAGAACAGCCAACTCATCGCAGACGCCGAGCGCAAGTGCGCCGCCGCTGCCGCCTTCGCCGAGAACTATGCTTATTATGGGAGTGCGCAGCCGCATGAATTCCATCAGATTGCGTGCAATTGCTTCGCCCTGACCGCGCTTTTCCGCATCAACGCCCGCGAACGCACCCGGCGTGTCGATAAAGCATATTACGGGGCGATGGAACTTCTCCGCCTGTTTTGCAAGCCGCAGAGCCTTTCTGTAGCCCTCGGGATTTGGCATGGCGAAGTTGCATTCCTTGTTTTCGTTGATGTTCCTGCCCTTGACTTCGGCAATTATGGTAACGGGGATCCCGCTTATAGAACCGATACCGCCCATAATTGCGCCGTCGTCTCCGAAAAGCCTGTCGCCGTGCATTTCGATAAACTCGTCAAATATCAGCGGGATATAGTCTCTGACCGTGGGTCTGCCTTTCTGCCGAACGATCTCAAGACGTTCATAGGGAGTGAATTTATTAAGCTTTTCCATTATGCGTGCGCCCCCTTATGAAGCTTTAAAATATGGGCGATAGTCCGCCGCATGGATTTTCTTTCCACTATCATGTCCGCGAAACCGTGTTCAAGCGCAAATTCCGCCGACTGGAAATCGTCGGGGAGCCGCTGTTTTATAGTTCCCTCAATGACGCGCCTGCCCGCAAAGCCCACAAGGACTTTCGGTTCGGCAATTATAATATCCCCCAGAGACGCAAAGGAAGCCGTTACTCCGCCTGTGGTGGGGTCTGTAAGCACCGTTATGTACAGAAGTCCCGCATCGCTGTGTCTTGCCACTGCGCCGCTGGTTTTCGCCATTTGCATGAGGGAAACTATGCCTTCCTGCATTCTTGCGCCGCCCGAAGCGGTGAACATTATCACGGGGAGTCTGTTTTCTGTGGCAAATTCAAAAGCGCGGGTTATCTTTTCGCCCACAACGCTGCCCATGGAAGCCATCATATACCGCGCGTCCATAACGCCCAGAACGCAGCGTTCCCCGCGGATAGTACATTCGCCCGTAACGACTGCGTCTTTCAGCCCCGTGCTGCTTCGCAAAGCCTGTTGTTTCTCCTCGTAATCGGGGAAATCAATGGGGTTTTTGCTTAACATATCCGCATCAAATTCGGAAAAGCTGTTCTTGTCAGCAATAAGCTGGATACGTTCCTGCGCCGTAAGTCTGGAATGGTAATTGCACTTCGGGCAGACTTTCAGATTTTTTTCAAGCTCGTCCGTCATGATGACATTCAGGCACCGCGGACATTTGAAAAGCATATTATCGGGAACTTTCACCGCGCTGTCTCCGCTGTCCTTGTCGTCCTTATTGTCCTCCGCCGTGGCGTTGAAACGTGTTTTTACCACGTTGAAAAGGTCTTCAAGCCCCATGGTCTTCACTCCTTTTATCAGAAGATAAAAAATCTTAATATACTTAATATTATCAGGATAGTAAATATCGTATTATATTTCTTATCTGCTTTGCCTTGATTTTTCAGAATCACAAAAGCAGCGATCCCTAAAACAGGTGCAAACAGACAAAGCAGTACAAGCCACCAGTATTTCGTAAAAAACTCGTTTACGGTGTTCGCAAGGTCGTTGAAATTTCCGTTCTGCTGATAAGATCCCTGATTATTGTAAGGGCTGTACGGGTTATTCAGCTGCTGATAGTAAGGCGGAAGCTGTGCGCCGCTCTGTCCGTACTGTCCCGCCTGATTGTACTGACTGTTCTGCTGCCGATAATACGGCTGATCATTCTGTGCCGTCTGTCCGTAATTCTTCCGAACGGTCTCGCCCTGACTGTTTCGGACTTTAAGATCCACAGGCTCGGGACGTCCGGGGTAAATTTCCTCCGGCTGTACATCGGGGATAATCTCGCGGATATGTTCCTTCTCCTGTTCGGGCTGCGGGTAATCGGAGGGATCGTAGTTATAAAGCGCGCTTATTTCTTCCTCGTCGGGTATTTTGTACCCGCAGGAAAGACATTCTCCGTTCTGTAATTTACCCTGACACAAAGGACAGCGTTCTGCCAAATCTACACCCCCACGGATCAATTCGTAATTCGTAATGCGTAATGCGTAATTATAATTAATATTACAATAAAGCAGTAAGCCGTCAATTACGAATTACGCATTAAGCATTACGCATTGGTCTTTCTTCCAAGGTATCCTATATCATACTTTCCCGACTCGAAAACAGGGTCGCGGATAAGTGATAACTGGAAGTCTATGTTGGTGTCCACGCCCTCAACAATGAACTCCGCAAGCGCCCATTTCATTTTCGCAATTGCTTCTTCGCGGGTGGGAGCGTAAACTATAAGTTTTGCTATCATGCTGTCATAATAGGGAGTAATGGTATATCCCTGATATGCGGAACTGTCAATGCGTATTCCCGGACCGCCCGGAATGTGCAGAGCATTTATCCTGCCGGGACTGGGACGGAAATTCAGATCGGGATTTTCCGCGTTTATACGGCACTCAATGGAATGTCCCCGCAGCTTGATGTCCTCCTGCGAATAGGGAAGTTCCTTACCCGCCGCGATCTTCAGCTGCGCCTTTACAAGATCGACTCCCGTCACAAATTCGGTAATTGGGTGTTCCACCTGAATACGCGTGTTCATTTCCATAAAATAGAAATTCTGCTTGTCGTCCACAAGGAACTCGATAGTTCCCGCATTGTAATAGCCGCAGACTTTTGCAGCCGCTACAGCCGCCTTGCCCATTTTCTCGCGGAGAACGGGTGTCATTATGGTTGAGGGACTTTCTTCAAGGACTTTCTGATTTCTCCGCTGCATGGAACAGTCGCGCTCGCCCAGATGTATCACATTCCCGTGAGTGTCCGCAAGTATCTGGAACTCTATGTGTTTTGGGTTTAAAATAAATTTCTCAATGTATATGCTGTCGTCGCCGAAAAAATTCAGTGCTTCCTGCTTTGCCGCGGTGATCTGCGCTTCCAGATCATCGGGGGATCCCACAAGACGGATACCCCGTCCGCCGCCGCCTGCGGAAGCTTTTACCATAACGGGATAGCCTATTTCCTCGGCAACAGCGTGAGCATCGTCTATGGATTTGATCTCGCCGTCACTTCCGGGAATGACAGGCACGCCCGCTTTTTTCATAGCAGCTTTTGCGGCGGCTTTGTCGCCCAGCATTTCAATGGATTCGGGAGACGGACCTATGAACGTGATGCCGCACTTCCCGCAGTTGCGGGCAAAGGACGCATTTTCCGAAAGAAATCCGAAACCGGGGTGAACGGCGTCCGCGCCCGTAATTTCGCAAGCCGCGATAATAGCCTGTTCGTTAAGATAGCTGTCCTTTGTGGCAGGACCGCCTATGCAGACGGATTCGTCGGCGATCTGCGCGTGAAGTGCCGTTCTGTCGGCAGTGGAAAACACCGCCACGGTTTTCAGTCCCAGTTCACGGCACGCTCTGATAACTCTTACGGCGATCTCGCCGCGATTGGCAATAAGAACCTTTTTAAACATTATATAAATTCACCCTTTATTACTTACAGAGTTGAGAGTTAAGAGTTGAGAGTTGAGATATTGCAGAAACATTTTTATTTCTGCATTTAATGCTTTTGCAGATATAACTTTACTTTATGCACGGTATATTTAAGTTAGAAATCACTAAATTATGCCTGAATGCCGGCGGGGGCTTCCCCGCCTCAACTCTTAAAACAGTTTACTTAATAGCAAAAGAGATCTCGGCAGAAACGGCTTTTTCTCCGTTTACCGTGGCAAGCGCCTTTCCGACGCCTACGGGACCTTTCACTTTGATTATCTCAACTTCTATGCGGAGAGTGTCGCCCGGAACTACCTGACGGCGGAATTTCGCCTCTTTTACTCCGCCGAAAAAGCCGATCTTCCCCTTGTTTTCAGGCAGGGAAAGCATTGCTACCGCTCCTGCCTGTGCGCACATTTCCAGCATAAGCACCCCCGGAACTACAGGATAGTCGGGGAAATGCCCCTTGAACCAGAATTCGTCGGGAGACATATATTTTGTGGCAACGACACGCTTGCCTGCTTCCATTTCCTCAATGGTGTCTATCAGCAGGAACGGATCGCGGTGGGGAATTATCTCCTTTATCTGTTCTTTGTCCATTAAAGCCATGAAAATTCCCCCTTATCGGATTATCATTATCGGCTGATCGTATTCTACCGCATCGCCGTTCTGTACGAAAATTTCTGCTACAATTCCGTCAAAATCGCTCTGGATCTCGTTCATAAGCTTCATGGACTCGATTATCATCAGAACATCACCCTTCTTGACCTGCTGTCCTACCGTTACAAACGGCGGCTTGTCGGGGGCGGAAGCCGCGTAGAACGTTCCCACTATGGGCGCTTTTACAACATTTCCCGAGGGAACTGCTTTCGCCGCGGGTTTGGCGGGAGCTTCCGCAGCTGTCGGAACGGTTTCCGCAGGCGGAACGGGCATTCCCATAGGCGGCATTGGCGGGAATTTTTTGCCTTTAATGGTTATCATGTCATCACCGCAGGCAAGGGTTATTTCCCCCAGATCCTTTTCTTTTACCATGTCCGCAAGCTTGGAAATGGTGTCAAACTCTATGCCGAAAATTTTACTGCTCATAATAATTCCCTCCGAAGATCAGTCTTTGTATTTTACAATGCAAAGCGTGGCATTGTGTCCGCCGAAACCAAGGCTGTTGGAAAGCGCGGCATTTACGGTCATTTCCCGTCCGCCCTCGGTGCAGTAGTCAAGATCGCATTCAGGGTCGGGAACTTTATATCCTCTTGTAACGTGAACATAGTCGTTCTTGACGGAAAGTGCGGTAACTATTGCTTCCACAGCTCCCGCCGCGCCTAAAAGATGTCCTGTCATGGACTTTGTGGAATTTATTGCAACTTTGTGCGCTTTTTCCTCGCCAAGAGCCTTTTTGACAGCTATTGTCTCGTACTTGTCATTCAGACCCGTTGAAGTTCCGTGAGCGTTGATGTAGTCGATGTCCTCGGCTTTCAGACCCGCTTCGGTGTAAGCATTTATCATGCCTTTCGCCGCCGCATCGCCTTCGGGAGACGGACTTGTCATGTGGTAAGCGTCGCCTGTTGCGCCGTAACCTGCAATTTCCGCATAGATCTTCGCACCCCGCGCTTTTGCGTGTTCAAGTTCTTCGAGAACGAGCGCGCCGCAGCCTTCGCCCAGAACGAAACCGTTCCGCTCCGCGTCAAAGGGTATGGAACATCTTTCAAGATCGTCCGAACGGGTAAGTGCTTTCATGTTGTTGAATCCCGCAAGCGCGAATTTTCCCACACAGGATTCCGCGCCGCCCGCAATGCAGACATCAAGATAGCCGTCCTTTATCTTGCGGAACGCTTCGCCGATGGCGTGCGCCGCCGAGGAACAAGCCGTTGTGGTGCAGAAATTGTCGCCTTTGAAGCCCGTGCGCATGGCGATAGTTCCCGCCGCCATGTTTCCTATCATCATCGGAACATAGAATACCGAAATGCGGTCTGCGCCTTTTTCAAGGAACTTTTCGTGTTCCTGCAAAGTGAGGTTCAGTCCGCCTATTCCCACGCCGAAGATAACTCCCGCGCGGAACGGGTCAAGGTCTTTGAAATCCGTGCCGCAGTCCTCGAGAGCGTCCATAGCCGCAGTTACGGAAAACTGCGTGAATCTGTCCATTCTGCGTGCTTCTTTCTTGTCGATATATTTATCGCAGGAAAAATCCTTTGAACGGGCGGCGATCTTAACGTCAAAATCGTCCCCGGTAATATCGTTTACATAATCGAAACCGTGTCTGCCTGCTTTCAGGCTGTCCCAGAGGGCGTCAAGAGTGTTTCCTATGGGTGAAACCACTCCCATGCCCGTAATAACTACTCTTTTCATATAGAATGATCCTTTCTTTTACATTGAAAGTCCGCCGGAGATCTCGATAGTCTGTCCCGTAACGTAGGAGGAATCCTCCGAGCAGAGGAAAGAAACGACTCCCGCTATTTCGTCCACCGTGCCGTAACGCTTCATGGCGATAGCTTCAAGCATTTTAGCTTTCTGCTCGTCGGTAAGCTTGTCTGTCATGGGAGTTTGGATAAATCCCGGAGCAACGGCGTTTACGTTGATGTTCCGCGACCCCAGTTCTTTTGCTGCGGTCTTTGTCATGCCGATAATTGCCGCCTTGGAAGCGGAATAGTTTATCTGCCCCGGGTTTCCGTACAGACCCGCAACGGAAGCAAGATTTACTATCCGTCCTTGTTTCTGACGGATCATGACATTCCCCGCAAGCTTCATCATGTTGAAAACGCTTTTCTGATTTACGGCAATTACCATGTCATACTGTTCCTCGGGCATTCTTGCCATAAGTCCGTCACGGGTTATTCCCGCATTGTTTATAAGAATGTCGATAGTTCCGAAACGCTCCTTTACGGCTTTCACCATGGTTTCGCACTGATCGTATTTTGAAACGTCCGCGCAGAATATCTCTGCTTCAACGCCGAGACCGCGGATTTCGTCCAGAATGGTGTTGTTTTCAAACATACCCTCGTTAAGGTCGTTCAGGGCGATATTACAGCCGTCCTTGGCAAGACGGAGAGCGATAGCCGCGCCTATGCCTCTTGAAGAACCTGTTATTACAGCCGTTTTTGCCATATAAAATAATTCCTTTCGTTTAGTATTCTAAAATTACCGCGCCCATGGTAAGCCCCGCGCCGAATCCTACAAGGCAGAGTTTCTGCCCCCGCTTTATCTTCCCCTCGGTTATGGCTTCGTGAAGCGCTGTCGGAATTGACGCGCTGGAAGTGTTGCCGTGTTCCGCTATGTTCACAATGAATTTATCCATTGAAACGCCGAGATTCTTGGCGGCTGTTTCTATTATGCGGATATTTGCCTGATGGGGAACATACCAGTCTATGCCGTTCAGGTCGAAATCTATCTTTTCGGCGGCTTTCCGAGCGGCAATTGGCAGGGCTTTTGTGGCGAACTTGTACACTTCCTTGCCGTCTTGGAAAAGGAAGTATCCTCCGCCCGCGAAATCCCCTGTTTCAATTTCGTCCTTGTCGGAAGTCCTGAAGGGGTGGAGAACTTTGTGCGCCTTTGAGTATAGGAACTTTGCCCCTTTGCCGTCCGCGCCGATGTAGCTTGTGAACAACTTTTCCGAACGCGTTATGACCGCAGCGGCGGCGCCGTCCCCGAAAAGTATGCAGGAAGAGCGGTCGGAATAGTCGGTTATCTTGGTAAGTCTTTCGCTGGAGACCACAAGAACGTATTTCAGGTCGGGATCTGTCTGTAGATAGCGTTTTGCCGCGTCTATCCCATACACGAACCCCGAGCAGGCGGCGTTCAGGTCGTAAGCGGCGGCATTTTCCGCGCCAAGCGCCTGCTGTATCACGCAGGCTGTTGACGGTGTGGAGAAATCGCTTGTAATGGTTGCTGTAATTATAAGCCCCAGTTCCGAGCCTTTTATGCCCGCGTTTTTCAGAGCTTCTTCCGAAGCTTCCGCGCCCATTCGCCATGTGGTCTCGCCGTCGGTGTAACGTCTGGCTTTTATTCCCGTGCGCGAAGATATCCACTCGTCATTGGTGTCCACGACTTTTGCAAGATCGTCATTGGTTATTCTCAGCGGCGGCGTATATGCGCCCGTGCCAAGTATCTCTATTCCGAACAAATCCCTGACCTCCTATATCCTTTTTATGAAATTTTCGCTTGAAATTTTGCATTATATATGGTATATTATTAATATAGTGCCGTAAAAAAACATTATATACTTCTATTGTAATATTTTTCTGGGCGATTGTCAACGCTTTTCGGGCAATAAAATTTTTTTGCGGCAAAAAATTATTCTGAAAGGAAAAGAAAATATGTCAAAAACTGTATTTTTATTCGCGGGACAGGGTTCCCAGTACATAGGCATGGGAAAGGAGCTTTGCGAAAAATATCCGCAGATAGACATTTACAAGCGGGCAAGCGGGATCCTCGGGTTTGACCTTGAATCAAAAATAAACGATTCCTCCGAAGAGGAATTAGCAAAAACCATATATTCCCAGCCTGCAATAATGGCAACTTCCCTTGTGGCACTTGAAACCATGAAGATAAACGGCGTAGAGTTCTCCGCCGTTGCGGGACATTCGTTAGGTGAATATGCCGCCATGGTCGCTTCGGGAGTACTTTCCTTTGAGGACGGGTTCAGGGTAATAAAAGCCCGTGCGGAAGCCATGCAGAAAGCCGCAGAGAGCAATCCCGGGGCAATGTATGCGATCCTCGGAAAGACAGCCGCAGAAATAGAAGAAGTCTGCGCGGGAATTGACGGGTATGTAGTTCCTGTGAACTACAACTCCGCCGCACAGACGGTAATTGCAGGAGAAACTTCCGCAGCGGAAAAGGCGGCGGCGAAGTTTTCCGAAATGGGGGCGAAAGCCGTGAAATTAGGCGTAAGCGCGGCATTCCACTCAAAGCTGATGCAGTCCGCGGCGGACGAGTTTGAAGCCGCTCTCAAAAGCATGGATATAACATTCAACAAGCCGAATGTCACATTTTACTCCAATCTCATAGGCGGCGAGCAGACGGATTTTGACAATATGCCCGAAAAGCTTGCAAAGCATATAGTTTCGCCTGTAAAATTCACCTCCGAGCTTGCGAAAATGCAGGCGGCGGGCTATGAAAATTTCATAGAACTCGGACCTAACAAAGTCCTCACGGGACTGGTTAAAAAGACCTTAAAAGGCGTAAACGCCTTAAACGTTGAAAACGCAAAAACTCTTTCAAAACTTTTGGAAAGTTTTGAGAGTTAAGCGTTAAGAGTTGAGAGTTAAGCATTAAGAGTTGAGAGTTAAGCATTAAGAGTTGAGAGTTGAAAGTTGAGAGTTGAGATACTGACGGGAACGTCTATATCTTGGCTCTCAATTTTTTGTAGATTTAACTTTAAATTACCTCACGGCAGTCACACACAGAAGATAACATAACTTTGCCTGTAGGCGTGCAGGCTCAGCCTGCTCTCAACTCTTAACTCTCAACTCTGTTGCAAGGCTCAGCCTTGCTTAATGCACGGCAGGCACACACGGAAGATAACATAACTTTGCCTGCACGCGTCAAGGCTACAGCCTTGCCTGCTGAAAAAAATTTAAAAAAAAGCGAGACAAACGCAAAATTTTATGGTATAATTATATCAAGTATAAATGATCGCAGCCGAAACGATCATACCATTATCAGGAAAGGAACGATGTACATATGACCCATGAGAAATCCTGCGGGGCGATCGTCTACCGCAGGTATCACGGCAATATCGAGATATTGCTCATAAAACATATCAACAGCGGTCACTGGTCATTCCCAAAAGGACACGTGGAAGAGGGCGAAACGGAAGTCGAGACCGCTAAGCGCGAGATCATGGAGGAAACAGGCGTCGATGTTATAATCGACCCCACTTTCCGCGAAACTGTCCAGTATTTTCCCCGCAAAGACACCCAGAAGATAGTTGTTTACTTCATCGCAAAAGCCCGCAATTACAATCTCACTCCGCAGGAGGAGGAAATTGCCGATATAAAATGGGTGGACATCGGTCACGCTGCTGCCGTCCTGACATATGAAAACGATAAGACCATCGTCAATAAAGCAAAAAAAGCTATCCGCGATTAAAAGATCGCTCCCTGCAATTACCCGCAGGGAGCGATCGGCTTTTATTCTGTTGTTACCGTGGTAACAGTTTCAGTCTCGCTTGTGTCGGTAAGCGCGTTATCATCGGAAGAAAGAAGTTTTTCCGAAACGATCTGCGTTATCGTGTCAATGAGTTCTACTATCGGGTAATCCACATCAAAATAAGTGTGCGTCCAGACATCATCGGTGAAATTGTAAGTCGTTTCTCCCGAGTCGCTTTCGGTGAGGAAGTCCGCTTCGTCAAAATATTCCTCGCCGTTGATGTAGAGTTTGCCGTCACTGTCCCAGTGGACGTCATAGTGGAGCGCGTCATCGCGGTTCTCCTTGATAGCCTGCTTCACAAGCTTCTTGATAGTGGTGTTCAGACGTATATATCCGAGATCCTTGTCAAGTTTGTTAGGCTGGACATATACCGCTACTTTTCCCGTGGACTTGTTCTGCACGTCCAGAACATAGCATCGGAAATTTCCCGATTCGGAAACTATCCCGCCGTTTGGAGTCAGCAGCGTGTCCACTGTTGTTACCGTGAAAACGTTCATTATCAGGAAGAACACTATCCCGCCCAGAATGTAAAGCAGCAGGAATATTGTTCCGAAAACCGTTTTCAGCGTGTCATTCATCTTGCAGCAGAAGAATCCGAAAAGCGTTACCATTGCCGCAGGGATAAGTAATGGCCAATTCCCCCAGTCAAGCAGCAGCGTTGGGAAAAACACAAGCATATTTGCAAGGCTGATAATGCAGGTTATGAAGGATCTTCTTGTATACAGGAAAAGCAGACCCGCCGCCAGCGAAATTGCCGAGTAGATTATTGCAAATTTTGTCTTGTCGATATATTCTATCTCGTAAAAGAATACTGTATACGCAAAGTAGCAGAGAACTGCCGTATATGCGGCGCACAGCAGACTTACAAGCATTATGAACCATTTATTAGTAACGATTTTTTTTAAGATTTCCAAATTGAATATCACTCCTGACATACAGTGAACCCCCGAAAGCCTGACTTTCGGGGGAATTATCCGTTAAGTACAGAGATCATGCAAATTTTTTGATTATTGCCGATACGATAAGTCCTATGCCGCCGACGATCGCAAGGATAAGTACCACAAGAACTATGGTAAGCGCAATGTTTGCTCCCGTGGAAACAGCATCTTCGCCGACTATTTTCTTAGGAACGTAGTCGCCGAGATTCTCGACCGATGTGCCGTCGGGAAGTGTGATCGTAAAATCATCTATATAGAGAATGTCGCCCGTGCAGATCTGAAATGTTGGTATAGTGAATCCGACCGTTGTGTTTGCCGCATCTTCGGGAAGCGTAAGCGATACTTCCGTCCATGTCGATGAGCTAAGATTCTGAGGGATCGACTGGAGCCAGATCATTCCGTCACTGTACAGTGAAAAGTTGTCCGCAAAAGCTTCCATGCCCTCGCAGAGCATTACATTCATTGTGAATGTGCAGCCGCCGAAATTTTCAAGGGAAAATGTATCCGAGGAGATATATGCGCCGCCGAATCCGTTTTCAACGTCTCCCGAGGAGTTTTCGGAAACCACCAGACAGCCGTCGCCGTTCAGGGAAACTCCTGTTTTCTGCGCAATGGCAAATCCTGTTTCCGCTGTTGAACCGTATGTCTGCCAGTCGGAGATCTTGTTTGCGTTATCAAAGCAGTATGCTGCTTCCCCGTCGCCAACGGCAAATGCTGTTGCGGTACCGAATGCGCTGACAGCGGCGGCAGCGATAACAGCCGCGAAAAACCTCTTTAATTTCATTGTTTGGATCAATCCTTTCGGTTTATGAAAATTTATCAAAGATATAATTTTTAGCTACAATAATATTTTATTATACAATCGTTCGTTTGTCAATATTTTTAGCACAATTCTTTGAAAAAATGCGTCAGTTCCAACCGTCCGTAAGTCTTTTGCAAAGCGTTTTGCCTATATTCTGCAAAGGCTGCTGTTCGGAACAGGCTCCCAGTTTGTACGCTTCCATGGGCATTCCGTAAACTATGCAGGTGTCTTTGTCCTGACCGATGGTATATGCGCCGTTACGATGCATTTTCAGGAGTCCTCTTGCTCCGTCCGCGCCCATTCCTGTCATAAGTGCGCCGATGGCTTTTCTTCCTGCGGTCTCGGCAACGCTTGAAAAGAGAACGTCCACCGACGGGCAGTGTCCCGAAACTTTCTCTCCGGGTCCGCATTTGACATAATAGCCTTTGCCGTCGCGTTTAAGTTCCATATGCGCGCCGCCTGCGGCAATAAGGCAGAGTCCCTGACTGAGCCTGTCGCCGTTCTGGGCTTCTTTTACATGAACGGTGCAGGAGCGGTTGAGCCGTTCGCTGTACAGTTTGGTGAAAACAGGCGGCATATGCTGTACTACCAGCACAGGCGGCATTGTTTTCGGGAAAGCTTTTATGATACATTCAAGGGCATCGGTGCCGCCTGTTGAAGCTCCGAGAGCTACCACATATCCGTCCCGTGAACGTTTATCCAGCCCCGACATATCGCTTTCGGACGGCATGACGGGTTCCGCTTTGCCTTTAGGAGAATTTGTGTTAAGTATGCCGCTTCCGTCCGTTTTTTTTGCGGACGCGGTTTTTGATGCAAGAATTATCTTTGTGCTTAGCACTGCCCCGAAAGATGCAAATTCCTGACGCGTCCGCGGCTTTTTCAGGAAATCCGCCGCAAGGGCGGTATCGGGAAGTTTTTCACTCGGGTCGTGTATTGCAATGCCGGGTATTGAGTATTGCTCCGCCAGTTCGCGGATAAAGGCTTCATTTTCGGGTCTGAAAGAGGAAAATTCGACCACAGCCACATTTATATGATTTTCGGGGATCGAAAGCATTTTCCGCGCGTCGGAGACATTTGAAAAGTCTCCCACGACTTCAATGCTGTTGTTTTCCGCAAAAAAGTTTTTGACAGCGGAGCGCAGGGCTTCGGAGCGTTCAATTATCATGACTCTGATCTTTAGCCTGAAAGAATGCTTTTTATCATTCAAGATGTAATCGCTCCTTAACAAAAAATAAAAGTACGTATGAACACAAAGGAACGCTCTTATAAGAACGTGTTCTGACGGACAAGTTCTGAGCAGGGCGTTCCGATTATCTTTAGAATGTCCTGAAGCGTCACGGATCAGTGGATCGTCCTGCCTGCAAAGGTGTGTCTGACGGAGTTATCTCCCGTGACTCTTCTGTAAACTGCGGGTTTGATATATGTATACCGCGTATCGCGTCCCACGCTTTCGGCGTGACCTATAAAGAGGTATCCGCCTTCGCGTGTAACGTCATAAAAACGCTCGATAAGAGCATTTTTTGTAGCCTGTTCAAAGTATATCATAACATTTCGGCAGCTTATAAGATCGTAAGGCTTGCTTGCCACAATGTTATCCATAAGGTTGAACTGTTTGAAGCTAATCATGTTCCTGAGACGGTCTATGACCTGATAGTGCTTGTCGTCCTTCTTGACGAAATATCTTGACAGCCACTGAGGGGGAACGTCCTTTACCATATCGACAGAATATATCCCTTCCTTCGCAGTGCGGAGAACGTCGGTATCCACGTCTGTGGAGAGGAAATTTATTCTCCATCTTGAAAGATCCGCTCCGAAGAACTCGTCAATAGTCATTGCTATCGAATAGGGTTCCTGCCCTGTTGAAGAAGCGGCGCACCAAATATTCATGGAACGTTCCGCGGCATTGTTTTTGGCAATGTAGGGCAGCACCGTGCTTTTCAGGAAATCGAAATGCTCGGGTTCTCTCAGGAAAAACGTATGGTTAGTTGTGAGCTTGTTCACAAGCTGCATAGTTTCATTTCCCGATCTGTCCGCAAAGGCAAAATCAATGAATTCCTTGAAATCCTTGAAACCTCTGGCGGTGACCATGTTGGAAAGGCGTCCCTCAATAAGAATACGTTTTTTTTCGAGATTTATTCCGTAATTTTTTTTCATGTAAGTTACAAGGCGGTTAAAATCATCGTCTGTAAGTTTGAGCATCATGGGAGAACACCTCCGGGGAACTTATTTTCAGTCGTCTTTGATGAGCTTATCGCAGTCAAGGAGCAGCCTTATCCCGCTTTCCAGATTGACTATTGATTTGATATAATGGTTGGCGTTTACGTTCTTTGCATCGGGAGTCCTGCTGATGTCGTTGGGATTTACAACAACGACTTCGCGGACACGGTCAACGATTATTCCCACCTGATTGCCGTCCTCAAATTCCAGAACGATTATGCAGGTCCTGTCATCGTAGGGGATCTCGTCAATGCCGAAGCGTTTTCTCAGGCTTATAACGGGAACGACTTTACCTCTGATGTTTATAACCCCCTTGATGTGATCGGGGATCTTGGGAACTATAGTTATCTGTTCGATGCCGATTATTTCGTTTACATACTTGATCTCAATGCCATAGATAGTGTCGTCTATGGTAAAGAACAGCACTTCATTGCCGTCGGCTGAATAATTTTTGCTTGTGGAGCCGCTAACGGTAACATTTTCTTCCATTTGACTTTCATCCTTTCTTGCGGCGGTAGCCGCTATGTGGGATATATCAGAAATCACTGATTATATTGCTTACGTCAAGAATTATTGTGATAGAGCCGTCGCCGAGGATCGAGCAGCCCGACATACCATGCTGCTTTACATTGTAGTTGTTGAGCAGCGAGGAGAACGGCTTTACTACTACCTGCTGTTCGCCGATAAGTTCGTCCGCAAACAGGCAGGCGCACTTTCCGTCAGCTTCTACCAGAATTACGATGCCGTCGTAAAGATCGGGCATTCCGGGTGTAAGGTCGTAAATATCATACAGCCTGATAAGCGGGAAACATTCGCCGCGGATCATTACCATTTCCTTGCCGTTTGTGTCCTTGACGAGCTGATTGGGCTTTACCTTGAAGGATTCGCGGATAGAGTTTATAGGAATAGTGAATATGGAATCGCCGACGGAAACTTCCATGCCGTCCACGATAGAAAGGGAAAGAGGTATCTTTATTATAAAGTTTGTTCCCTGACCGAACTTGGATTCAACGGAAACAGTTCCGCCGATCTTTTCGATGTTCTTGCGTACAACGTCCATTCCCACGCCTCTGCCGGAGTATTCCGTTACCTGATCGTTGGTGGAGAAGCCGGGGAGCATTATCATATTGAGGATCTCTTTTTCGGAATATTCGCTTGCGGGCTTGGTGAGAATGCCGTTCTTTTCAGCCTTTGCAAGGACTTTTTCGGGATTTATGCCCTGTCCGTCATCGGCAACTACTATAATAACTTCTCCCGAGGAGTTGTAAGCGGAAAGTGTAAGCTTGCCCTTGGGGGACTTGCCTGCTTTTATTCTGTCCTCAACGTTATCCTCGATGCCGTGATCCATGGAGTTTCTTACCATATGCATGAGCGGGTCGTTGAGCTGATCGATAATGGACTTGTCAACTTCTGTTTCTTCGCCCTCGAAGACGAGGTCAACGTCCTTGCCAAGTTTTACCTTCATATCTCTTACGATACGTGTCATTTTGCTGAATGCGCCCGAAAGGGGAACCATTCTTATGGACATAACAGTGTCCTGAAGTTCGCTGTTCAGCTTGCGGAGCTGTCTTGCGGACTTCTGGAAGTTATCCAGTCTGAGACCTTTAAGGTCGGGATTGGAAGTTACCATAGCTTCGGTGATAACTATTTCGCCCACCAGATCAAGCAGTGTATCCAGCTTGTTCAGATTTACGGAGATGAGGGACTGCTTTGCGCCGCCCGAAGCGGGTTTTGCAGCAGCAGCGGGTTTTGCTTCCTGCTTTGCGGCGGGTTTTGCAGCGGGAGCAGCCGCAGGTGAAGCTGCCGCCGCGGGAGCTGCCGCTGTTTCTGCGGGCTTTGCGGGAGCCGCAGCTTCGGCAGGCTGAGGAGCAGCTGTATTTTCAATAACTTCATAGGATTTTACCGAAGGCGCGCTTTCAATTACCTGAAGCACCATTTTCGGCTTATCCGACTTGAAGCGGATAGTAAATCCGTTTTCTACTATGTACTTTGCGGATTCGGAATTTGTCTCAATGTCCGCAGGTTCAAAGGAAACATTGTCGCAGACGTCGCGGACATTGTTCACAACGAGCAGGGCGCGGAGATTCTCCATCTTGCAGTCGTCCTCGAAATGTACACGGACGGTGGTGGAATCATCGTCAGCGGGAGCGGCTGCCGCGCCGATAGCCGCGGTCTGGGAGATTATATTGCAGTTCTTGACATTAGGCGTAGTTTTTATGGTATCTACAACAGCGTCTATAGATGTACCTGATTTCGGTATGAAAGTCACATCGAATCCGTTCTTTACGATAGTTTCCGCAGTTTCGGAATTGCTTTCGATGTCAGCGGGGGAGTATTCAAGCTTTGAGCAGGACTCGCTTATCCTGTTGATAACGAGCAGGGCACGGAGGTTCTCCATCTTGCAGTCCTCTTCAAAGAACACTCTTACCATAGTCTGTGACGGATCGGAATTTGCGGGCGCTGCTGCGGGCTGTGCCGCGGGAGCGGCAGCGGCGGTCTGCGCGGGGGCAGCTGCATTTGCTGCGGGAGCGGCTTCTCCGCCTTTGAGAACGGCAACGAAGTCCTCAATTTTATTCATCTGTTCGGTAAAATCGGTGGGGGTATACTCGTCTTCCTGCAGAAGTTCGATCTCCGCCTTCATAAGGTCGGAAGCGTTGAAAACCAGATCATACAGGGATTCCATGGACGAGATCACAGGGTGATCCTCTCTGATGATGTAAAACATATCCTCGATGGCGTGCGCCAGCTTGGACATATTTTCAAGACCCATCATAGCCGATGAACCTTTAATAGTATGCATGGTACGGAATATCTCGTTGATCTCTTCTTCGCCGAAGCTGCTTTCGTTTTCGGTCTTCATAAGGATCTGGTCGAGCTGTTCGAGGAGGGATGTAGTCTCAAAGACGTACATATCCGCCATAGCTTCCATACCTGCTTCAAATTTTGCCATAAAAACACCTACCTAAAAAATAAGTTTACGTTACCCGGGTCATACAAAACCTATATGAGCAAATGTTGTGGATATTACATATGAGCGTGAGGTCATGCCCTCGGCTCATGGCTGCCGGACATTATGCCGCATGATGATTTATAGTATATTTTTAATTATACTATAAAAAACTCTTTACTACAAGACAAAAATGTAATATAATAAAAATAAAGCGGAAAAATTTTTATGCTAATTTTCGTCAGATTTAACAAAAACCTATAAATTTTTATAAGAAACGATAAATTTTTAAAATTTTAACTGATTAAATTTTACAAAGTTAGAATATTTTTCCAAACAGCAAATTTTAAATATCTGAAAAATTTTTCGGAAAGGAATGGTCGGATATGTCTGAAATGTTAAGGGTCACTACCCCGGTAAACCCCAAGGACTACTCCCTTAACCAGAATCCAAAGTTTCAGACTCAGGAGCAGAATTTTGAACTCGGGAACGTCGATCAGGTAAACAGACCCAACGAGCGGGACGAGCAGCTTGGAGAACAGAACCTGAAGGATCAGACGGGGGCGGGACAGCTGCGGTTTCAGGGGTCTTTTGTCAAGGATCCCGCCATGTCCGCCGTACTGCTGAAAGGCATAGTCGGCGGGAATGCCCTTGCCGCGCTTCAGGCTTCGGGAAATGCGGAGCTTCTCAACAAAGTTACGGAGTTTGCTTCGGAGATACTGCTTTCCCCTGATGAGGTCATGACGGATATACTTCGTCAGCAGAGCGAATCCACCATTTTCAGCGGAGAACTGTGGGGCGAACTTAAAAAAATGCTTTCGGAGCTTGCGGGCACGGATCTTGGCGAGGAAATGACCGCTGCGGTGCTGGATTTCATGAAAGCCGCCTCTTCCGCGGAAGCAAGGGACGGACTTCTGACTTCCATCTCCGCAAGTCTGCGCTACCTTGCGGGAGAGACGGCGCAAAGCCGCGAGATAAGGGATCTGCTGCTGCAAACGGCGGATAAGCTTACTCCCAACACTTTCAATGAGGTAAAAGGCGACGTTCTCGCCCTTGTGAACTATCTTGAAAAGAGCCTTCTGCTCAACGACAAGACCCAGAACCTGCTTTCGCTGATAACATATAACCTTTCACGCTTCAACAGCGACACATCGGCAGTGGGAGACAGCTTTCAGGCGATACTCAACATGGCTCCCGATGCGGAAACTGCCGACAAGCTTGGGGTGCTTTTCACCAAATTCGTGGAGAAGTCCGCGCTTCCTTCCGATGTGAAGCTGAACGCTCTCAACGACAGTCCTTCCGCTTCGGCGCAGCGTTCCATGACAATGCTCACCGAACGTATTGCAATAGCGGTAAATTACGGGGTAAAGAAGCTTTCCCCGGAACAGCTTTCGGAGATCATTGAAAAAGCCGTTCCTCAGGCAGAAAAGCAGGCTGACGCTGCCTCGAACGGCACGGAACTGCCTGAAAATGCTGCGGAAGCCGAAAAATTCACCCTGCAAAGCGGGGTTTCGGCGCTGAGGAAAATTTTCTCCGAGCTTCTCCCCGACAATCTTAAAGGCGGTCTCAACACGCTGCTGAGAGGATTTGAGTCCACCAAGGATCTGAACTCGCTTATCGACAGGCTCAGCGTTATTATAAACAAAGTTGACGACATGGACGGAAAGATCGCTCTTGCGCAGGGAGTGAACCTTATTCTTACCGACATGGCACAGGCGGCGGGTATAAATTACCGTCCGCCGACCACTATGGAAAATATGCTTGATTTCCTGCTTAAAAACATTAACGATCCGTCTTTGAAATCCCTTGCGGCTATAGACCGTTCGGACATGATACAGGGCTTGCTGACCGCGCCGGGAGTTTTCACTCCGCTGCTGCATTTCCTTGTTCCCATGAACCTTGACGGACTGAAAGCTTTCGGGGAACTATGGGCAGATCCCGATGCGGGAAGAAACACTGAAACGGGCGAGGACGACAGTCATCTTTTCCTTTGTTTTGAAATAGAAGAAGCGGGTTATTTTGAAATGGAAGTTTACACTCACGGCAAGAACATAAATGTTGCGCTGATGTGTCCCGCGGGAACGGAAAAGAGCTATTCTTCACTAAAGGACACGGTTCCCGCAATTGCTTCCGCCTGCGGCTATAATGCCGAAAAGACCATGATCGGGGCTTTGAAGCGAAAAAGGGAACTGAACGAAGTGTTCCCGAAACTTAACGAAAGGAGGAGCGGTCTCAGTGTCAGGATATAAAGGCGGCAAGAAGCCGTCGGGAGCGGCTGTCGCGCTGAAATACAATCCCGAAAAGGACTACACTCCCATAGTTGTGGCATCGGGACACGGACACGTTGCGGAAAAGATAATAAATCTTGCGGACGAGAACGGCGTTCCCATATATCGTGATGATTCCACAACGGCACTGCTCACCATGCTCAATGTGGGGCAGGGCATTCCTCCCGAACTTTATCAGGTAGTGGCGGGGATCTACGTTCAGGTAATGAAAATTGCAAAGGAAAACGGAAAGTCTAAGTATTGATCTTACTTGATCTTATCACACAAATATTTTCTGAAAAGGAAGTGGCGGTTTTGTTTACGCACATAGATGAAAAATACTTTTATGACGGGGAACTGGGGGCATTATACAGCAAGGAAAAAACGGAGTTCAGGGTATGGGCTCCCGAAGCGGACGGAGCAAGGGTGCAGCTTTACAAGACCTGTAAAGACGAGACCCCCTACCGCCGTATGCCCATGGAAAAAGGCAGGGACGGTGTCTGGAGCAAAACTGCTTTCGGCGACCTTAACGGCGTATATTACACCTATGTTATGACCTATGACGGCATTGAACAGGAAGCTGTGGACATTTATGCCCGTTCCGCAGGCGTCAACGGCGTTATGGGAATGGTCATCGACACCAAGGAATGCGATCCCGCAGGCTGGGAAAAGCAGGACTATGTAAAGCTTGAAAAATACACAGACGCCTGTCTTTACGAACTGCACGTCAGGGATTTTTCCATTGACAAGAGCGGGAATTTCTGCTATAAAGGACGTTTTCTTGCGTTCATTGAAAAAGGACTTGTAAATGCCGCCGGCGACAGTATCGGCATTGACCATATCAAGGAACTTGGCGTTACACACGTTCACCTTATGCCATGCTTTGACTACAGCACCGTTGACGAAAGCGACGTTCACCGTCCCCAGTTCAACTGGGGATACGATCCGCAGAATTACAATGCTCCCGAGGGTTCATATTCCACGGATCCTTTCAACGGAAAAACAAGAGTTGCGGAGTTCAAACGGCTTGTGTATGCGCTTCACAAAGAGGGGATAGGCGTTGTCATGGACGTTGTGTACAATCACACGGCGGCAACGGCGGACTCCAATTTCAATAAAATTTATCCGAAATATTACTACCGTCTCTGGGGCGAAAACGGGGAATATTTCAGCAACGGCAGCGGCTGCGGCAACGAACTTGCCACCGAGCGTAAGATGGTTCGGAAATTCATTGTTGACAGTCTTTGCTACTGGGCGAAAGAATACAAGATAGACGGTTTCCGCTTTGACCTTATGGGGCTTTACGACATAGAAACGCTGAATATAATTTCCCAAAAGCTGAAAGAAATAAATCCCAACGTCCTGCTTTACGGCGAAGGCTGGACAGGCGGAGATTCTCCCCTTGAATGGGATAAACGAGCCATGAAATTAAATGCGCGGAATGCTCCCGATTTTGCATTTTTCAGCGATGATTTCCGCGACACCGTAAAGGGAAATAATTTCGAGAACCGCGATAAGGGCTATGTAAACGGCGCAACGGGCAATGAAGAATATGTCAAGGAAATTCTTTGCGGACGTATCCCCCACCCGCAGATACCGAATCTTACGAAATTTGCATGGACGGAAACTCCCGCCCAGACGGTGAACTATGCCGAAGCCCATGACAATCTTACACTCTGGGATAAGCTCTACTACACCAACAGCACCGACAGCATGGAAAAGCGTATCCGCATGGACAAAATGGCAGCGGCGATGGTTTTCCTTGCGCAGGGGATACCCTTTATCCAAGCGGGGCAGGAATTCCTGCGTTCCAAGCCTTTCCCCGGGGGAACGGCGTTCGACCACAACAGTTACAAGTCCCCCGATGCAATAAACAGTCTGAAATGGAACAGGAAATCCGAATACAAGGACGTTTTTGAATATTACAAAGGGCTTATAGCTTTCAGGAAAGCGCATACCGCTTTCAGAATGTGCGATAAAGACGAGATCGGCGAGAAAATGCAGTACATTGACAGACTTCCGCAACGTGTGGTGGGATTCGTTCTTTACGGCGATAATGAATTTGAAGAAGCGGTGGTATTCTTCAATCCTAATGATTGTCCCGTGACTCTGCACGCGTTCGGTTCATACGGTGTGTATGTTGACGGAGAAAAGGCGGGGACTGTTCCCCTGCGAATGATAGAAGAAGGCGATTATGAAATTGACGGACTCAGCGCAATGGTTCTTGGGCGTGTACGCCGCGACCTTCCCGCCGAAGAAGTCTATGAGACTATTGCCACAGATTAATTCGTAATTCGCAATGCGTAATTCGTAATTTGTGCCGTAATTATAAATTGTATTTATAATTACGCATTACGCATTAAGAATTACGCATTTGTCAGGGTACTAAGTTTATTGAAAGGATAAAATCAAGTTATGAGTAAAGTTTATGAAAGAATAAAAAAATGTTTGGAATGTTTTAAAGAGAGGATAGATTTCACTCCCGATATAGGACTGGTTCTGGGTTCGGGACTGGGGGATTACGCAGAGGGGATAAAGATAGTTTCCACTCTGGACTATAAGGATATTGAAGGTTTCCCCGTTTCTACCGTTCTCGGACATAAAGGACGTTTCGTTTTCGGCTATGTGGGAAACGTGAAAGTCGTTATCATGCAGGGACGCGTTCACTATTACGAGGGTTATAAAATGGAAGATGTTGTTCTGCCCATACGTCTTATGAAAATGATGGGGGCAAAGATACTTTTCCTTACAAATGCCGCAGGCGGGGTGAATTTTGATTTTCACGCGGGAGATCTTATGCTTATTTCCGATCAGATATGCATGGCGCCTTCTCCGCTTATCGGGGAAAATCCCGACGAACTGGGCGTTAGATTTCCCGATATGAGCAATATTTATAATAAGGAACTGAGGGAAATTGTCCGTCAGACGGCGAAAAGACTGGAAATTCCTTTGCAGGAGGGCGTTTATATACAGCTTACCGGACCGAATTATGAATCTCCCGCGGAAATAAGAATGGTACGCACTCTCGGCGCGGACGCGGTGGGAATGTCCACCGCCTGTGAAGCAATTGCCGCAAATCATTGCGGACTTAAAGTTGTGGGGATCTCCTGCATTTCAAATATGGCTTGCGGAATTACCGACAAACCGCTTACCCATGCGGAAGTTCAGGAGACTGCTGACAGGACTGCACCGCTGTTCAAAAAGCTTGTTACCGAGTCGATAATTGCACTGGCGGAGAAATTGTAAATTGAAAGGGATCTTGTATGATATTTATAACAGGCGATACCCACGGCAATTTTGATAGAATAAAAACATTCTGCGGGAAAGTGGGAACGACAAAGGAAGATATACTGATAATACTCGGCGATGCGGGGATAAATTTCAGCGGCGGAGAGCGGGACAAAGCAAAGAAAGAATATCTTGAAAAACTTCCCGTTACATTGTTCTGCATACACGGCAACCACGAAAGACGTCCGCACAACATAAAAACCTACAAGGAAAAGCTCTGGCACGGCGGAACGGTGTATGCCGAGGAAGAATATCCGTCTCTGCTGTTTGCAAAGGACGGGGAAATTTTCGATCTGAACGGGAAAAAGACAATTGTAATGGGCGGGGCATACAGCATTGACAAAATGATGCGGCTGATGTTCGGCTACGGCTGGTGGCCAGATGAACAGCCTTCGGAAGAAATAAAACAGTATGTGGAAAGTCAGCTTGACGTTGTGAACTGGAAAGTTGATGCAGTGTTAAGTCACACCACTCCGCGGAAATACGAGCCTACGGAAGTTTTCCTTAAAGGCGTGGATCAGGACGATGTTGACAAGTCAACGGAAGATTGGCTGGACAGCATAGAAGACCGTCTTGACTATCAAAAATGGTACTGCGGACATTACCACACCGAAAAGAAGATAGACAAGCTGGAAATAATGTTTGAAAATTTTGATATGTTTTATGGGGAAGACAACGTTTAAAAGAAAAAATTCTTGTAAACATCGTCGCTTTTTAATTTGTTTATAGACGCAATTTCATGTGCGAATCTCAAGCCTGCTTTTATGCCGCATTTAAAAGCAAGGCTTTTATTTTTCTGCGCGGCTTCGGAAAGTTCCGAAAGATCGCGGAGCAGATCGGACGGATCGGGGCAGCTTTCGGAAATATGCTCCGAAAGTTTTTCCGTAATTCCGGAATAATCTTTTGTATCTTCCGGCAGGAAAGGCGCAAAGGCTTTTGCAAGTTCGCCGTCGTAAATGTCGTCAAAAAATTTTTCGGAATAAGAAAAACTTTCGCGGAAAAAACTATCAATAAACGAATCTGTAACACTCATAAAAACAGCTCCTTTGTAATTCAATTGATTTACAATAAATATTATAACATTTATACGGGATACTGTCAAACATTTATTTGAATTATTGAGATATACTTCCTTTAATAATTTTGGGAAAGTGATGGGTATGTATTATCAGAGACTGAGAGATCTGCGCGAGGACAAGGATCTGACTCAGGAAGAAGTGGGAAAGATACTCTTTACGAGCAAACAGCAGTATTATCTGTATGAAAGCGGGAAAAGAGAGATACCGTTCCACATGGCAAAGATACTTGCGGAATTTTATGACGTGTCCCTTGATTATATTGCAGGAAGGACTAACGATAAAAAGGGTATGTATTACCCGAAACTTCTGCCGGAAGAAAACAGGATCATAAACAAATATCGTTCGCTTAGCGAAAAGAACAAGGGCAGGCTCATAGAACGCCTTAGTATGTTAAGCGGAAAGAAGCAGTGAAATTCGCTTTGAACAGGTCATCAAGCCGGCAGAAATACCGGCTTTCAGCTCGTTCGGCAGGTGATTTTTTTGTCGTCCGGAACGTTGACAAATCCGGGGAATGTGGTATAATAGAAGCAGGAAGTGATACACGTATGAGTGTGTTGGCACGCAAGTCTAAACCTGACGGCTATGTTGAACCAATGCCAAAGAAGCAATTCAGGGCTATTAAAAGAGCTTTTCAGCATCATGGAGGCATTATCCAGCAAAGTGATGAAACAGACGTGTATCTTGAGAGAAAGCACGCCGAAGGAATTACATATAATGCTAAAACGATTTTGCTGAAACAAGACCCGGGCAGGGCAAGTGTGTTTGAAGAATTAATACATACCGAGCAATATAGAAACGGTAAAAATGACGGTTCTTACAAAAGCTGTTTATTAAACGAAATTGAAGCCCAAAAGAAACTGTTAAAGTATGCAGAAGTTTATAAACTAACGGACTTTGAAATAAAGCAGACAGAAAATGCTTTAATAAAATATCAGGAAGAATTAAAGGCATATATTAATTTACACGGAGGTGACTGATATGTTAAGAGTTACAGATATATTGCCTATCGGCAGCGAGCTTTCCGTAACACTTGACGGAGACAGCGAAAAAATTACTAACGGCTGTAAACTTGTTGATGATAGCGGTAACGTAGTTGTTGTAAAATCGGTTGCTATGGTGCGATATACAGATCCGCAGTATATAGGCAAGGATATTACCGTTCTGATCGACAAATGTGATATTTCGGTCGGAAGCACATTGTCGATTGCATGAAAGATATTTTTGTGAATAGTCTGACCCGGCAATATTCATTTTAAAATGAATATTGCCACTTTTTATGCATGATTTTTTGCATATTTTCAAAAAGTTAATAAAAATATGCAAAAAGTGCTTGACAATCACGCAAAATGGTGTATAATATTCTTATATCGCGGAAAAAACAATTTTTTAATAAATTTTATTGGAGGAATTTTACAATGGCAAAGGCAAAAAAAGACATTAAAAAGGTAGTTTTAGCTTATTCCGGCGGTCTGGATACCTCGATCATTATCCCGTGGCTGAAAGAAAACTACAATAACTGCGAAGTTATCGCCGTTTCGGGTGATGTGGGACAGGGTACCGAACTTGACGGTCTGGAAGAAAAAGCTTTAAAGACAGGCGCATCAAAACTCTATGTGGAGGATCTGAAAAAGGAATTTGTTGAGGAATTTATTTTCCCCACAGTAAAGGCACAAGCTGTTTATGAGAACAGATACCTGTTAGGTACATCTTTCGCACGTCCCATAATTGCAAAGAGAATTGTTGAGATCGCCAAGAAAGAAGGCGCGGACGCTATCTGCCACGGCTGCACAGGAAAGGGCAACGATCAGGTAAGATTTGAACTGACTATCAAGGCTTTTGCTCCCGAAATGGAGATCATTGCGCCTTGGCGTATCTGGGATCTCAAATCAAGGGATCAGGAGATCGACTATGCGGAAGCACACAACATTCCTCTTAAAATAAACAGAGAAACGAATTATTCCAAGGACAAGAACCTGTGGCATCTTTCACACGAAGGTCTTGATCTTGAAAACCCCGCAAACGAGCCTCAGTATGAAAAGCCCGGATTCCTTGAATTAGGCGTTTCACCCATTCAGGCACCCGATAAGCCCACATATGTTACCATTCACTTTGAAAAGGGTATTCCCACCGCTATCGACGGCAAGGCTATGGACAGCGTTGCGCTGGTTATGAAGCTGAACGAACTTGGCGGCGCAAACGGCATCGGTCTTGCAGATATTGTTGAGAACCGTCTTGTTGGTATGAAGTCAAGAGGTGTTTATGAAACACCGGGCGGAACTATCCTCTATGCCGCACATGAAGTTCTGGAAACCATCACTCTTGACAAGGCTACACAGCGTATGAAGCAGAAACTTGCCATAGATTTTGCGGATATTGTTTACAACGGACAGTGGTACACACCGCTCCGCGAAGCGCTTTCCGCTTTCGTTGACAAGACTCAGGAGACCGTTACAGGCGATGTTAAACTGAAACTTTACAAGGGCAATATCATCAACGCAGGCGTAACTTCTCCCTATACTCTTTACAGCGAGGAAGTTGCTACATTCGATGAGGATCACGTTTACGATCAGGCTGATTCCGCAGGATTCATCAATCTGTTCGGACTTCCCATCAAGGTAAAGGCTATGCTTGACGCTAAGAGAAACAACAAGTAAGCGATAATTTTCGGGGCGAAAATTCAAGGCGGACATTTCGTTTTGAACGGGCGCAATGCTGCGTTTCGCCCCGTTTATTTGTTATATGTCATATGAAAAATGAAATTTTATTTTTTGAGAGCAAAGACAAAGCCGTTTCGCTGACTGTAAGTTCGGACGGCAGTACAGTGTGGCTGAACAGAAATCAGCTTGCGGAACTGTTCGACCGAGATGTAAAGACTATAGGCAAGCATATAAAAAATGCTCTGAATGAGGAATTAGCGGGATTTGATTCAGTTGTCGCAAATTTTGCGACAACTGCCGCAGACGGAAAAACATATCATATGGAATACTATAGCCTTGATGTTATAACCTCGGTGGGATACAGAGTAAGATCGTCGCGCGGTATAGAGTTCCGCAGATGGGCGAACAGTGTCCTTAATGATTACATAATCAAAGGATATGCTGTAAATAATAACCGTATACATCAGCTTAATGAGGTAATACGGATAATGAAACGCTCAGATGAAAAACTTGACGCAAAACAGGTACTGTCTGTAATAGAAAGATATAATACTGCACTTGATCTTCTTGACAGTTATGACCATCAGAATATGAAAAGACCTAAAGGCAGTGATGCGGTATATGTCCTGACCTATGATGAATGCCGTAAAGTTATTGATACAATGAAATTCGGAACTGCATCCGATGTTTTTGGGAACGAAAAAGACGACTCTTTTAAAGGCAGCATAGGAAATATATATCAATCATTCGGCGGTCAGGACGTTTATCCGTCGTTGGAAGAAAAGGCTGCCAATTTATTGTATTTTATTACCAAAAATCATAGTTTCAGTGATGGAAACAAAAGGATCGCCGCTGCAATTTTTTTGTATTTTCTTGACAGAAATAACGCTTTGTTTATTGATGGTGAGAAAGTTATTGACGATCATACACTTGTTGCACTGACTATTATGGTCGCAGAATCACGTCCCGATGAAAAGGAAATGATGATAAGCGTCATCATGAACTGTATAGATAATAATATTTGACCCGAAAGGAACACAAGTATGAAATTTCTGAAAAAGATAACGGCGGCAATTATCTGCGTGATGATAACGGCTGCATTTTCCGGCTGTTCGGACTATGTTATGACGGAGGAAGATCTTGCGCTCCAGAAGTCGCTGGTAGGTTTCTGGGCGGCAAGCGACAGCACCGGCTACAACACTTATGATGAAAACGGAAACCTTACGGTCATGATAGTTGTTGAATTTACAGACGACTTCACATATTATCTTCGTGAATGTTACGTAAATGAGGGCTACTCCCTCACTTATGATCCAATAAGTTATTCATTTGAAGATCTGAAATTCAAGGTGGTTGAGGACGGCGTTCCGTCCTACGCACAGGTATCCGTAAACGAGGACGGCAGCAAGATGTTCTGGATCACAGATGAAAGAACGGACGAATATGAACGCGTTCCCGAGGAAGCGGCTGTAAATCTGGGACTTACCGTTCATAACGGCGAAAATGCGGAAACAGACGCTGTTCCCGATATAAGCGACAGTTCTTCGGAAACTTCGGACAATGCGGAACGGGATATTCCGATCGGCGATACTAACGATACTTGAGGAGGAATAAAATATGTCTGATAAGATGTGGGCAGGACGTTTCAGCAAGGAACTTGACAAGCGTGTCAACGATTTCAACTCGTCTATCTCATTTGACGCAAGAATGTACAGGCAGGATATACGCGGCTCAATTGCTCACGCCACAATGCTTGGAGATACGGGTATAATAGAAAAATCCGAAAGCGAAAAGATAGTTGCAGGACTTACCGAAATTCTTGCGGATCTGGACAGCGGAAAACTGCTTTTCGATCCCAACGCGGAGGACATTCATATGTTTGTGGAACAAGTTCTTACAGAACGTCTCGGCGAAACGGGAAAACGTCTCCACACCGCCCGCAGCAGGAACGATCAGGTTGCTCTTGACATAAGAATGTATTTAAAAGACGAAATTATCGAAATTATACCGCTTGTAAAAGAACTTATCGAAACTGTATGCAGGATAGCCGAGGAAAATCTTGACACGGTAATGCCCGGATATACTCATTTGCAGAGAGCGCAGCCCATAACTCTTGCACATCACATGATGGCGTATGCAAATATGCTTCTCAGGGATATGGGACGGCTTTCCGATACCTACAAGCGAATGAATTATATGCCCCTCGGAAGCGGTGCGCTGGCGGCTACAACATATCCCATAGACCGCAGACAGGTTTCCGCCATGCTGGGATTTGACGATATTACACAAAACAGTCTTGACGGGGTTTCGGACAGGGATTTCTGCATTGAACTTTGTTCCGCACTTTCGATCCTTATGATGCACCTTTCGAGATTTTCAGAGGAAATTGTCATGTGGTGTTCATGGGAATTCAAGTTCATTGAACTTGACGATGCATACTCCACAGGTTCGTCCATCATGCCCCAGAAGAAAAATCCCGACATCACCGAACTTATCCGCGGAAAAACGGGACGCGTTTACGGCGATCTGAACACGCTGCTTGTGATAATGAAAGGGCTTTCACTTGCCTATGACAAGGATATGCAGGAGGACAAAGAAGCGATATTTGATGCGATCGATACCGTGAAACTCTGCATTTCCACATTTATCCCCATGCTTGCCACCATGACGGTGAACCGCGATCGTATGCGTGCGGCGGCGGCGGGAGGTTTCATCAACGCTACCGACTGCGCGGATTACCTTGTGAAAAAGGGTCTTGCGTTCAGGGACGCTTACAAAATTACGGGAACGTTAGTCGCGCTCTGCATTGAAAAAGGCACTACTCTTGAAGAACTTCCCATTTCCGAATACAAAGCGGTATGTTCCGCTTTTGATGAGGACGTTTACAAGGCGATAAATTTAGAGACTTGCGTTAATATGCGAAAAGTTCCGGGCGGTCCTTCGCCGGAGTCGGTAAAGGCGCAAATTGAATATATTCGTAACGAAGTCGGAGAAATATTCATTGCAAAATGAATATATACATAAAATTCCTGCATAATTGCATAAGTTTATAGCACAGACACTGAATATATTTAAAAAATTCACAAATATCATATATCATAATCTTATGACTGCAATTCAGGGGGAGAAGAAAGGATCATTGATATGGCATACAAAGTATTTATTGACGGACAGGAAGGGACAACGGGGCTTAGGATAGTTGAAAGATTTCAGGGAAGAAACGATGTGGAGCTTCTGAAAATAGATGAGGCTCTGAGAAAGAACACCGAGGAGCGGAAGCGGCTCATAAATGAGTCGGATTTTACATTTCTTTGTCTGCCCGATGCGGCGGCTATCGAATCTGTTTCGCTGGTTGAGAACAAGAACACCCGCGTAATTGACGCTTCCACGGCACACAGGACGAATCCCGCGTGGGCATACGGGCTTCCCGAACTTTCTGCTGAACACAGGGCGAAGATAGCCGCTTCAAAGCGGGTAGCCGTTCCGGGCTGTTATGCCAGCGGATTCAACGCGGCGGTATATCCCATTGTGAAAGAGGGGCTTATTGCGCCTTATCACCCCATAGTATGCCATGCGGTATCGGGTTACAGCGGCGCGGGGAAAAAGACAATTGCCGTTTACGAAGGCGAGAACAAGCCTTTTGAATACAATTCTCCCAGACAGTATTCCATGGGAAAACATCACAAGCACATCAAGGAAATGATGGCTGTTTCGGGCTTATCCTACCCGCCCATATTCAATCCCATAGTTGACGATTATTACAACGGAATGGTAGTTACCGTTCCTTTGCATCTTCGTGCAATGGCGAAAAAGACTTCCGCGCAGCACGTCTGGGAAGTCATGGCGGCGCATTACGAGGGACAGAATTTTGTAAAAGTTATGCCTTTCGGCGGTGAGGGCGTTCTTGAGGACGGTTTCCTTGCGGCGAACACCCTTCACGACACGAACCTTATGCAGATATTTGTTTTCGGAAATGATGACCACGTTCTGCTCTGTTCGCGGCTTGACAACCTTGGAAAAGGCGCAAGCGGTGCGGCTATCCAGTGCATGAACATCATGATGGGGATTGATGAAACGACAGGACTAATATAATGCGTAATTCGTAATTCGTAATTCGTAATTGTTAGAGTTGAGAGTGGAGAGTTGAGAGTTGAGAGCAGGCTGAGCCTGCACGCTTTCAGGCAAAGTTTTGTGATTTTCAAATTAATGCCTGCCGTGAGGTAAAGCAAGGTGGGATTTACAATTTAGTTTTAAGAGTTGAGAGCAGGCTGAGCCTGCACGCTTTCAGGCAAAGTTTTGTGATTTTCAAATTAATGCCTGCCGTGAGGTAAAGCAAGGTGGGACTTACAATTTAGTTTTAAGAGTTGAGAGCAGGCTGAGCCTGCACCCATGCAGGCTTTATTTTGTGATTTTCAGCTTAATGCCTGCCGTGAGGTAAAGCAAGGCTGGATTTACAATTTAGTTTTAAGAGTTGAGAATTATGTATAAATACGAAATTATTATTTATTGGAGTAATGAAGATAATAGTTATATTGCCGAAGTTCCCGAACTTGCGGGCTGTATGGCTGATGGCGAGACCATGCAGAAAGCTCTTGAAAATGTTCATATCATAATAGATGAATGGATAGAAACAGCTAAACAGATCGGCAAGGCAATCCCCGAACCCAAGGGCAAGTTGGCTTTTGCATAAATTACGCATTACGCATTAAGAATTACGCATTAAATTTGCGGAGGTTTTTTAAAATGATAGAAGAAAAATTTCATGTTATAGACGGCGGCGTCTGCGCTGCGAAAGGCTTTAAGGCAAGCGGCGTTTACTGCGGCATTAAAAAATGGGGAACTTCCGGCGGAAACGATATTCCCACAAGCGGTACAAAAAACGATATTGCCCTTATTTTTGCCGATAATGTCTGCAACGCGGCGGGAGTTTACACAAGCAACAAGGTGAAAGGCGCGCCTGTCATTGTCACAAAGAATAATCTTAAAAAGTCGGGCGGGAAAGCAAGAGCCGTTATTGTCAATTCGGGAAACGCAAACACCTGCAATCCCGACGGCGAGGAAAAAGCCGTTAAGATGTGCGAACTTACCGCGCAGGCGCTGAACATTCCCGCGGAACAGGTAATAGTCGGTTCTACGGGGGTTATCGGGCAGATATTTCCCATTGAGCCTATAGAAAACGCCATTCCCAAGCTTGCGGAAAAGCTTTCCTACGCGGGAAACATCGAAGCCGCCACGGCTATCATGACCACCGACACGGTGAAGAAAGAGTACGCCGTTGAATTTGTCATTGACGGCAGGGAATGTCACCTCGGCGGCATGGCAAAGGGCAGCGGAATGATCTGTCCCAACATGGCAACAACGCTGAATTTCATAACCACCGACTGCGCTGTTTCGGCGGAATGTCTGCAAAAGGCGCTTTCGGAAGTGGTGAAAGTTACATATAACTGCCTCAGCGTGGACGGCGATCAATCCACAAACGATACCTGCGTGCTTATGGCAGACGGGCTTGCGGGAAATTCCGAAATTACCGCGGAAAATGAAAATTTCGGCATATTCAAAGCTGCCCTTTATCAGGTAATGGCAAATCTTACGCGAATGCTTGCCAAAGACGGTGAAGGTGCTTCAAAACTTCTTACCTGTGAAGTTTCCACCGCTCCCGACCTTGACACTGCAATTACAATTGCAAAAAGCGTTATAAATTCTCCCCTTGTAAAATGCGCCATGTTCGGTGCTGATGCGAACTGGGGACGCGTTCTCTGCGCCATGGGTTACGCAAAAGCGGAATTTGACGTTGACAAAGCGGACGTTTCCTTTGCGTCAAAGGCGGGAAAAATTCTCATGTGCAAAGGCGGCGCGGGAGTGGGTTTCTCCGAGGAAGAAGCGAAGAAAATTCTTTCCGAGGACGAAATTGAAATTCTCATTGATCTTAATATGGGGAATGTTTCCGCGGCTGCTTGGGGCTGCGATCTGACATACGATTATGTTAAAATTAACGGAGACTACAGAAGCTAATGCGTAATGCATAATTCGTAATGCGTAATTAAATCAATAATTCTTGGTTTATTGTTATTGAAATTGCAAATTACAAATTAGTAATCAATATGCTTATTACTTTATTGCAAAGTTATCTATAATTACGCATTACGCATTACGAATTACGAATTTTGGCTTTTAAATCTGAGAAAAAGAAGGTTTGTTTTAAGTGGGCGAGATAAAAATTTCAAATGAAATACGTTCTAAAATTCTTATAGACGCGCTTCCGTACATACAAAGATATAACGGCAAAATAGTCGTTGTAAAGTACGGCGGGAACGCCATGACAAACGAGGAACTGAAAAATGCCGTTATGAGCGATATTGTCCTGCTTTCCTTGGTCGGCGTGAAAGTAGTGCTTGTTCACGGCGGCGGTCCCGAAATAAACGATATGCTGAAAAGAGTGGGCATTGAAAGCAAGTTCATTAACGGTCTGCGCTACACCGATGAAGCCACTGTGGATATTGTGAAAATGGTTCTTGCGGGTAAGGTAAACAAGGAACTTGTTTCACACCTTACAAGGCATAAGGGCAAGGCTCTGGGAATGTGCGGCATTGACGGACAGATGATAACAGCTTCAAAAATGCAGAGCGAGCCCGATCTGGGATTTGTGGGCGAGATAGAAAACGTCAACACAACGCCTATAACCGACGCACTCGACAGAGGATATGTTCCCGTAATTGCAACGGTTGCCTGCGACGAAAACGGTCAGACTTACAATATAAACGCCGATACTGCGGCGGCAAGAATTGCCGCAGAACTCCGCGCGGAAAATCTCATTCTCATGACGGATATTGTGGGTCTGCTGAAAGACAAGGACGACGACGGAACGCTTATAAATACCGTTCAGGTAAGCGAAGTTCCGTTCATGAAACGCCAGGGGATAATTTCCGGCGGAATGATACCTAAAATAGACTGCTGTGTCGAAGCTGTCAGACGGGGCGTTAAAAAGACTTGTATCATAGACGGCAGAGTTCCCCATTCGATACTTATCGAACTTCTTTCAAACGAGGGAATTGGCACGCAATTTATTTAATTATAAAAGAGGGGTAATGGGGAATGTTTATATTTATGACGCTGATTTTTGCGGCAATAATAGTTCTGGACGTTTTCGACAAATTCCCGCTGGCGGGCACTGTGGGAAAACTCCTCGGAATGACGGTCATTCCCCATATTTACCTTATTGTAAGATTGTTTCTTCTGCCTGAAAATTTTTCAGATGTTGAAATTCTTGGTTCTGCATTTTTCGGGTATGCAATGCTGATATTGAACGCCGCGCCCTTTGTGTTGTTTTCTCTTTACTGGCTGATAAGGCTTGCGGTAAAGCCCTACAAGACAAAATTTGACAAGTCGGAAGTAAATATCCGCATAAGGGCGATGTACGGCGGGAAATATCTGCTGAAATACACGGCAATTTCACTTGTTTTCCAGACGATCTTTTATATTTTCGCCATAAAGAATAATTTCCGGGGACTGCCGAAAAGTTATTGGATCCCCGACACTGTTATCGCGGGGCTGATAATTTTCGGATACGGATTTAACGGAATTATCCGCATAATGGTTTTATGCAGGAGACTGGGAATTGTAAAGCGTGTTCTTGCGTTTTTCCTGCTTCCTGTACCGATAGTGGGGATATTTGCGCTGATAGGTCTGTACCGTTCGGCAAATGCTGAATACGACTATGAAACCACCCGCGCCGCCTGCGATGTTCAGCGGGCGGAATCACAGATATGCGCCACGAAATATCCCATACTTCTCGTTCACGGAATGGGTTTCCGCGACTGGAAATATTTCAATTACTGGGGACGTATTCCCAAAGAACTTATCAAAAACGGCGCGAAAATTTATTACGGGCATCAGGAAGCCTGCGCCACAATTGCCACAAATTCCGAACTGATAAAGAATAAAATTCTCGAAATAAAAGCCGAAACGGGCTGCGAGAAAGTGAACATCATAGCACACTCAAAAGGCGGGCTGGACTCGCGCTATGCAATTACAAAGCTCGGAATGGCGGACAGTGTGGCTTCTCTCACCACTGTTGGAACGCCGCACCACGGTTCTCAATTATCGGACGAAGCGAATGCCATTCCCGACAGTATTTACAGGAAAGTTTCTGATTTTATGGATAAGCGGTTCATGGGGTTCGGGGATAATACTCCCGATTTCTACACGTTAGCGCATCAGCTTAGCTGTGAATTTACAGAGAAATTCAATGCGGAAGTACCCGATTCGGACAAGGTATATTATCAGAGTTACGCTTCGGTTATGAAATATCCGTTCAGCTTCAATCTGCTGGGGTTTACGAATCTTATCCTCCGCAAGTACGGTGCAAATGACGGGCTTGTGACTGTGGGATCGGCAAAGTGGGGAAATTTCCGCGGGGTATTTGAAACAAAGCACATACGGGGGATTTCCCACGGCGATACCATCGACCTGAAACGCGAGGATTACAAAGGCTTTGACCCCCGCGAGGAATACGTTAAAATCGCTTCGGAACTTAAAGAAATGGGATTTTAAATAATGCGTAATGCGTAATGCTTAATTAAAAATGCAGGCTCAGCCTTGGAAGGGAAGATTTTTATGAATACAGCAAATGCTATGACCGTAAAAGATATGATACTTCCCATTGTACTTAAATACGGAGTGGAGCGTGTTTTTCTTTTTGGTTCTATGGCAAGAGGAGATGCGGACGAACACAGCGACTATGATTTTCTGATCTCAAAAGGCAATTTGCGGAGTCTGGTGCAATATATTTCTTTTGTGGGCGAGTTGGAAAGCGTACTTGACCGCCATGTTGATGTTATAACCGACACATCTCCTGACGAAAATATTATTAAGACTGCAATGCAGGAAGGAATTTTATTGTATGAGAGATAGAAAAAGAGATGACCTCGTTGTCGAAAAAATAATAAGATACTGTTATGAAATTGATAAAACGCATGAAGCATTTAACAATGATAAAGAATTGTTTTTCAATAAAGAAAAAGGGTTCATATACCGCAATTCCATAACAATGCCGATTTTGCAGATCGGTGAATTGGTAAAAAATCTTTCAGAAGATTTTAAATCAGAATATAATGCTATGGCTTGGAAAGCTATTTCGGGAATGCGTGACGTTTTTGCACATCATTACGGTTCTGTTGATTATGATATGACTTGGAATACTTCTATTGAAGATATTCCTGTACTTAAAGAATATCTTATCAAATTACAGAACAATAAATAATAAGAGGAGTGAATCTGATGAGTACAATAGAAAATTTTAATAAGCACGTTATGGGTTCATACGGGCGTTACCCGTTAGTCCTTGAAAGCGGCGAAAACCGCACCGCTACAGACGAGAACGGAAAGAAATATATTGATTTCGGAAGCGGTATCGGAGTAAATTCCCTCGGCTACTGCGACGAGGACTGGGCGGACGCGGTCTGCAAACAAGCAAGAGCCATACAGCATACTTCAAACTATTATTACACAAAGATACAGGCGGACTTTGCCGCGAAAATTTCCGAAGTAACAGGCTATGAAAAGATGTTTTTCGGGAACAGCGGTGCGGAAGCCAACGAATGCGCAATTAAAATTGCAAGGAAATATTCTTTCGACAAGTACGGAAAAGATTCCAAACGCTATAATATAATAACCCTTGTGAACAGCTTCCACGGCAGAACTATGGCGACGCTTTCCGCAACGGGTCAGGACGTTTTCCATAACTATTTCTTCCCGTTCCTCGAAGGTTTCATAAATGTTGAAGCAAACAATATTGAGGATCTGCGGAATAAGGTTGACGATACCGTCTGCGGGATAATGTTCGAGTTCATACAGGGCGAAGGCGGGGTAATGCCGCTGAATAAAGATTTCGTGGACGAAATTTTCAGGATCTGCGCCGAAAAGGATATTCTCGCAATTGCCGACGAAGTCCAGACAGGCGCGGGCAGAACAGGAGAATTCCTCACTTCCAAGCTGTACGGAGTGAAACCCGATATTACCACCCTTGCAAAAGGCGTTGCGGGCGGCGTTCCCGTGGGAATATGTCTTGCGGGCGGAAAGTGCGCGGACGTTCTCACTCCCGGAACTCACGGCTCCACATTCGGCGGAAATCCTCTTGCCTGCGCGGGCGGTCTTGCGGTGGTAAACAAGGTTTCCGGAAAGGAATTTCTTGACGAGGTAAAGGCAAAGGGCGAATATTTCAGGAAAAAGCTACTTGAGATTCCCGAAGTTGACGGCGTTGACGGCATGGGGCTGATGATAGGCATTCGCCTGAAAACAAAGAACGCCGCAGATGTCTGCAAGGCGTGCCTTGATATGGGGCTGCTGACGCTCACGGCAAAGACAAAGCTCAGGCTTCTGCCGCCGCTGAACGTTACATATGATGAGATAGACAAGGGACTTGATATTATCAGGAGGACACTTGAATGATGTACTATGAAAAATACGGCGAAAATGACGATAATATTATCGTATTTCTCCACGGCATGAATTTTATCCACTGCTTTTCAAAGCAGACGCCGATCTTTGCGAAAAAGTATCAGGTGGTCGTGCCGCATCTGCCCGGCTTCGGCAGGAACTGCGACTGCACATTTTCGGCGGACTTGGCTGTTGAACAGGTTGCTGAACTTGTGAAAAGTTTCGGCGTAAAAGTCACCATTGTGGGATTTTCACTTGGCGCGCAGCTGTGTGTTCCGCTTGTGTGCAAATATCCCGAACTTTTCAAAGGCGCTGTAATGATAAGCGCATGGCTCATCAAGGACATGGGCGAAGTTGAAAAACTTATGCGCCAACAGTCGGACAACGAAAAGACCATGCGCAGCGGAGCAATAAGCATTTCCGTGGGACTTAACAAGGAAGAACGTCAGGAACACAAGGAATACTGCAAGAACGTCAGCATGAAATCCATTCTTGCGGCTGTGGATAACGGCATCGTTCTTGAAAATTTCCCTGAATATTCGGAAATTGACGTTCCCATGCTTGCCCTTTGCGGCATGAAAGAGACCACCGATATGCGGAAATCCACCCGTATGCTTTCCCAGAGAAATCCACACTGCGCTTATGATATGTGGGACGGCGCGGGTCACAATATCCCCTATAAATTCGCCTCCCGACTCAATAAGACGATTGAGGAATTTATACAGAAAATAAACTGATGAAAGGAAAATTTTACTATGAAACATCTTCTTAAAATGCTTGACTTATCCAAAGAGGAAATAATTGAGATACTTAATCTTGCGGATCAGCTCAAATACGAACTGAAACACAACATTCCCCACCCACATCTTCAGGGCAAATCCTTGGGAATGATATTCCAGAAAGCTTCCACACGTACAAGAGTCTCCTTTGAAACGGGTATGTATCAGCTTGGAGGACACCCGCTGTTCCTATCCGCTTCCGACTTGCAGATAGGACGGGGCGAGCCTGTTCAGGACACTGCCCGCGTGCTTTCCCGCTACATTGACGGCATTATGATCCGCACCTTTGAGCAGAAAGAAGTTGAGGACTTGGCGGAATTCGGCGGCATTCCCGTAATAAACGGGCTTACGGATTTCTGCCACCCCTGTCAGGTACTTGCGGATCTTATGACTATCCGCGAATTCAAAGGACAGTTTGACGGCTTGAAAATGTGCTTTATCGGCGACGGAAACAACATGGCAAATTCGCTTATAGTCGGCGGTCTGAAATCGGGAATGTCCGTTTCCGTTGCTTGTCCCGAGGGTTATCACCCCGACAAGCGCGTACTGGATTTTGCAAAGGATTTTGACTGCTTTGAGCTGACCGATTCTCCCGTAAAGGCTGCGGAGAATGCGGACGTTGTAATTACTGACGTATGGGCGTCCATGGGACAGGAAGGCGAAGCGGAGAAGCGCCGCAAAGCGTTCCAAGGCTATCAGGTAAACGACGAGGTAATGTCCGCGGCGAAATCCGACGCCATGGTTCAGCACTGTCTGCCCGCTCACCGCGAGGAAGAAATTACCGAAAAGGTATTTGAAGCGCACGCAAACGAAATTTTCGAGGAAGCGGAAAACCGTCTCCATGCGCAAAAGGCAGTCATGGTAAAACTCATGGGGCAGAATTAATTCGTAATTCGTAATGCGTAATGCGTAATTATAGGATCTGCGATCTTAATTACGCATTAAGAATTACGCATTACGCATTGTTACAGGGGGAATGTAAAGTGGGTTACGATCACATAAGAATAAAAAACAACGCGAAAACGTTCTATAAATTGAATACCGGCTCGTCAATAGCGGCGAACCTTATCTATATCGGTATGACGCTTGCGTCCACAATTATACTTTATATATTGATTGTGGTAATAATGGGCATTTCCATTGTGACTTTAATAGGCACTGTGCAGAGCGAAGCACGGGGCGCGGCTGTCGCGACAGTCCTTGGCGGTTTATTTATGGTAATAATTTACGCAGTCCTGCTTGCCGCGCTGTTCGTGCTGTTTATGGGTATGCAGAACTGGTACAGAATGTCGATCTACGAAAAGACTTCGTTAGGAGAAATTTTCCGCGTATTCATGAAAGACAGGATAATGGGAAGTTTTGGGGCAACTGCGCTTGTAATGCTTTATACCTCACTCTGGAGCCTGCTCTTTGTGATCCCGGGGATAGTGAAGTATTACAGCTATTCCCAGGCAATGTTTATCAAGGCGGAATATCCCGACATTCCCGCAGCGGAAACGTTAAGGCTCAGTCAGAAGATGATGGACGGACATAAAGCCGATCTGCTTTATTTGCAGTTAAGTTTTCTTGGCTGGTTCCTGCTTTCGGCGCTTACATACAACATTCTGGGAATAGTATATGTTTTCCCGTATTACCATGCGGCGATGGCTTTCGCCTATGAAGAGATCAAGGCTGAAGCGATTTCTCGCGGCAAGGCTGAAGCCTTGCTTCAGAGTTGAGAGGCAGGCTGAGCCTTACATTAAGAGTTGAGAGTGGAGAGTTAAGAGTTGAGATATTGCAGTAACGCCTATATCTCAACTCTTAATGTTTTTGCTGATTTAGCTTTATTTTACCTCACGGCAGGCATTAACTTGAAAATCACAAAACTTTGCCTGAAAGCGTGCAGGCTCAGCCTGCTCTCAACTCTCAACTCTTAACTCTCAACTCTGCTAAATGCTCTCAACTCCAAAAAATAACTCTAAGTATAAATTTTATACGAGTAATCCTTGACGTATACTCAGCATAATTCCATAATATTCCTTACAATTATTTACATATTTGTATAAGTTCAACAAAAAGCATACGCATAATACAGCAAAAGTTTGTATGTGCGCGTGCTTTTTTGTGATGTTTAGGAAAAATTAATAGAATTATCGTAAAAATTTTTACTATGTTTACGAGATTAATTTTTGATAAACTCTTGTAATTTTTTCGCGACAGTGATATACTTAATAGTGAATAAATGCCTTTGTAAGGCTGTTTATGCCCTTTTGAACATTGGAAATTTTGCAGAAAAATATACTGCTTGTAATATTATACCATGAAAGGAACGGTAACTATGGGTCTTTTCGACAGCACTACCATGAACCTTGCCGAGCAGGGTCTGGACGCTACCTGGTACAAACAACGCATTATAAGCCATAATATAGCTAACGTTGATACCCCCGATTTCAAGGCAAAAACCGTGGAGTTCGGTCTTATTCTTGAAGAGAAATGCAAGTGCAAATACCACGAATGGATAAACCATGAGTGCCACGATAAGGACGTTTACGGAAAGTCCCTTAACGAACCGCTGAAACTTTCGGTGGTAACTACATATGAGACCGACACGAACCAGATCCTTGACGGCAACAACGTCGATATGGAAAAGGAACAGCTTGCCCTTGCAGACGCCCAGTATCAGTACAGCGCGCTCATGGACTACATGAACAGCAGGTACAGCATGATACGGCTTGCGGTTTCCAAGAATTAACCTTTAACACCGATAACTTTGTGAAAGGACGGTCATTATGTCTTTTTTGAGTTCGCTTGATATAGGAGGATCGGCGCTTTCGGCGCAGAGACTCCGTATGGATATTATTTCCCAGAATATCGCCAATCAGGAAACCTATAACACTTCCCCCGACGGCGACCCCTATTGCAGACAGCTTACCGTGTTCACGGAAAAGAAAAAGTTTTCCGATGTTCTTGATCAGTATGCAACGATCTCGGAACGTCCCGACGGCAAGAAGCACTATCACGGCGTTTACTATCTGGGACACCTTAACAAGTACAAATCCGCAGGCGTTGCAGTGGCGGACGTTATCGAGGACGACGCGCCGTTTATCCCTGTTTACGATCCGGACAATCCCCTTGCGGACGAGGACGGATACATCTATAAAAGCAACGTTGACAACACCAAAGAGCAGATAGATCTTCTGGCGGCTCAGCGTTCCTATGAAGCAAATATTTCCGCCGTGAATGCGGTAAAGGCTATGCTTACAAAAGCTATGTCGCTTAACGGAAGGTAAAAGGATATTGCCTGACAAAAAACTTTTGAACGGAAGATAAGTTTTTCGGATAAAGGAGAAATTTTGATATGTTTATAGTGCCTATCAGCAGTTCCATACAGCCTGTGGAATCAATTTTCGACAAGGAAGATACCACCCTTGAAACAAAGGAAGATACCCCCCAGTTCTCGGACATTTTCAAGGAGATCTTCGGAGAAGTTCAGGAGACCCAGCAGACCCTTCAGGAGGACGCTGTACGTCTTACCATGGGCGAAATTGACGATCTCCATACTATTTACAACAACATGACAAAGGCGTCTGTTGCCGTTGAAACTTTTGTGGCGGTGAAGGACGCAGTAGTAAACGCTTATAACAGCGTTCTCCAGATCACAATGTGATTTTGACGGCTTTATCTGTATATAAATAGATATAAGCCCGCGTATTAATGAAGAAGGGAATTATCGGATAATGAACGAGCAAGTCCAGAAGGTCGTAAAGACCGTCACTCAGTTCTGGGAATCACAGGACAAGAAGCGCCGGATCCTTTACATAGCCATGCTTGTGGCGATAGTGCTTATTGCAGTGATCGTTACGATACTTTTGAATAAAAAAGATTACATAGTCCTTTATGAGGGGCTCGAGACTACAGAAGCTTCGGAAATGGTCTCCCTTATCGAGGAAATGGGCTACGAAGCAAGGCTTTCGGGCGGCACGATAATGGTCGAGAAAGGCACAGAAAATGACATTGTCATGCAGCTTGCCATGCAGCAGTACCCCAAAAACAAGCAGAGCTATACATATACTGTCGAACAGACGGGAATGTTCACCACCGATGAGGAGTACAGGACAAATTACCTCATAGATATGCAGAACCGCCTGAGCGAGCAGATAAGTTCATTGGAGACTATAAGCGGCGCAACGGTCAATCTTACCGCTCCCGAACAGAAAAATACCGTCATTCAGGAACTGAGACAGTACCCCACGGCGGCAATAACCGTTTATCTGGACGGAATAGATAAGCTTTCAAACAAGCAGATAGCAGGTATCACAAACCTTGTAAAAATGTCATGGTCGGGACTTACCGATGAGAACATCTCCATTGTGGACGGCTATGGCATTCCCCAGATAATAGACACCGAAGCGGACTATGACGTTATCGTTCAGGAGACCAAAAAGCTTGCTTTCAAAACAAATCTTGAAAATTCCATAAAGGAAAAGATCCTTGAACTGCTCGTTCCCGTTTACAACGAGGACGGCGTTTCCGTTGCGGTAAATATGCTGCTTGACTTTGACAACAAGGTCAGCGAGAACACCGACTATTCCGCGGACGGAAACAACAATACAGGCGTTCTTGCCCATGCGGATGCGGACAACGCCAGCGGCGGAACTACCGCGGACGGCGGTGTTGTCGGTGTTGAATACAATGCCGATGACACATATCCCACAGGCGATACCGAGGGCAACGGCGCATGGACGGAAAATTCCCTTTCAAATACATATCTTGTCGATACCTATAAAGAACAGGTCGAAAAGGTCGGTTACGATGTTGAAGGAATTTCAATTGCGGTAATTATCTACACCGACTATCTTTCCGAGGATCAGAAACTTGATCTTGTAAGATTGGTGGGAAATTCGGGCACGGTAAATCCCGAAATTGTTGAGGACGTTGTAACTGTTACCAACTTCCCGAAACTTTCGGACATCGAGGACGCAGATGCAAATGTTGTTCCCGTTTACCTCTTCGGTCTTACATTCGATCAGCTTATCCTTGTGGGCGCGATCATACTTATCATACTGCTTATCATCTTTATCGTTCTTGCTATCCTTTCGGGCAATGCTAAGAAGAAGCGGAAAGCCTTCGAGCAGCAGGTCATCGAAGCCAGCAGCATTGCCGCAGACGGAGAAGGGGGCGAGCCTACAGATATGTTTGTATTTGGTGAAGGCGGCGAACCTATTGAAATACCCAGTCTTATGGACGATCAGATAGAGACCAAGGAAGTCGTTATCAGGCGCGAGATCAGCGAGTTTGCCAAGAACAGTCCCGAGATCGTTGCTCAGCTCCTTAAGACCTGGATGAAAGAGGACGGTGATACCTGATGCCCGATATTGAGGAAATGACCAGCCTGCAGAAGGCAGCTATAGTTATTACTTCCATAGGCGCGGAAAACGCCGCAAGCGTTTACAAGCGGCTCAGCGATGATGACGTTGAAAAGCTGACTTTCGAGGTATCAAGTCTGCCTTACATTGAAATAGAAAAGGTCGATGAGGTACTTAACGAATTTTACGAACTTTGCCTTACGCAGAAAGTTATTACCGAGGGCGGCATAGATTACGCAAGAGATGTTCTGGAAAAGGCTTACGGTCCCGAAATGGCGCAGAAGCTCATGGAAAGAGTATCAAAGTCCATGCAGTCCAAGGCGTTCGAGTTTGTCAGAAAGTCAGACTACAAGAACCTTCTTGCCATTATCCAGAACGAACACCCTCAGACTATCGCTCTGGTACTGTCATATGTCAATTCCGAGCAGGCTTCCCACGTTTTGCAGGAACTTCCCAAGGAAAAGCGTGTTGAAGTCGTTGAAAGAATAGCCAAGATGGAATCTGCTTCTCCTGATACGGTAAAAGCCATCGAATCCACTCTGGAAAGAAAGTTTGCGGCGGTCGTATCCATGGATCTCACCGAGGTGGGCGGTATCAACTATGTTGCAGACGTTCTGAACAAGGTAGACCGCGGAACGGAAAAATACATCTTCGACGAACTGTCCGCAAGAGATCCTTCTCTGGTGGAAGAGATCAAGAAAAAGATGTTCGTATTCGAGGATATCCTTTCGCTGGACTCCATGTCCATACAGCGCTTTATCAGAGACGTGGAAACAAAGGATCTGGCGGTCGCTATCAAGGGATCCAACGCGGAAGTTGCCGCTACCCTTTATGCAAATATGCCGCAGAGAATGCAGGAATCCATTCAGCAAGAGATCGAGTATCTCCACAACGTTCGTATGCGTGATGTTGATGAAGCTCAGCAGAGGATCGTCGGCATTATACGTCATCTGGAAGAAGAGGGAGAACTTGTTATCGGCAAGGGCGGAGAGGACGAGATAATTGCTTAAGGTCGTCAGGGGCTATGGCTCCATTTATGAAATGGGTGAACCTGTCAGGCTCGACAATAAGGTGAATATCTCTTCCGAAGAAACTGCCGAGGAGGACGGCGAGTTCGTCTCCGCCGAGGAACTGGAACGTCAGGAAGAGGAAAGAAAAGCCGCCGAGGAAAAGCGTTTCAACGATGCGGTAAACGCCGAGATCGACAAGTTCATGGCAAATCACAAGGCAGCTTTTGAAAGAGAGCGGGAATCCATCATAGATCAGGCAAAAAAGCAGGCAGCCGCAATGACTGCCGATGCAAGAGCCGCTACTCTTGCCGTTATGGAAAAAGCCGAAAAGGAATGCGCCGCCATTAAAGAACAGGCAAAAAAAGAAGGTCATGACGAAGGCTTTGCGGAAGGCAGAAAAGAATCCATTGAAAAGTATGAAAAATACATAGATGCGGCGGGAAAGCTCCTTGCGGAGATCAATTCCCGAAAAGACGCCTACTATATTTCCAATGAGGACGAACTGCGGGAAACAGCCTTTGAAATGGTGAAAAAGATCACCATGACCGAACTGAAAACCGCCCCGAAAATTATGGACGGCATTATCGCAGAAGCGGCGAAGAATTTCCGCAATTCCGACTATGTGAAGATAACTCTTGCAGAGGACGATATTACCGAGCGTTTTAAGACGGACGCAAAACTTATAAACAAAATAATCCCATTTATTCCCGAAATTGAAATAGAGTTTGACAATGAAGCAGAGACAGGTACAGCAATTCTTGACAACGGTTCGTCCATTGTGGACGCGGGAGTTCCCACACAGCTTGAATTCCTCAAAGAGATAATGAAGAACACCCGCGGCGGAGACAGCGAGGAAGAATGACGGGGCGGAGAAGTGACGGGGCGGAGAAGTGACGGGGCGAAGAATTGACATGGCGGAGAAGTGACAGGTGTGGAGAAAATGACAGGAGCCGGAGAAACGGCAAGGGCGGAGATCCCGCAAATACTTATTTATGGAGTCCGTATATGAATTTTGCAGCCGTCAGGGACGCCGTCAGACAGGCGGATCTGTTCCGTTATCAGGGCAAGATCGAAAAGATCATAGGCATGACCATTGAAGCTTCGGGTCCGGAAGCAAATATCGGCGATGTTTGCAGGATATACCGCAAGGGCGAAGGCAGGAAAGCTTCCGATACCTTCATTTACGGCGAAGTGGTGGGCTTCAACAACGGCAAGGTAATGCTCATGCCCTATACCGATACCGAGGGCATAGGTCCCGGATCTATCGTTGACAACACAGGCAGACAGCTTCAGGTCGGTGTCGGCGAAGAACTTGTGGGACGTATCATAAATGCCATCGGTGAACCAATTGACGGCGGCGAAGCTATCAGGACTACTGACAGTTACTCAATTGCAGGCGAACCTGTAAATCCCCTTACAAGACCGAGGATCGACGAGATAATCCCCTTCGGCGTGAAAGCCATAGACGGACTTCTCACCATCGGCAGAGGACAGCGTATGGGAATCTTCGCTGGTTCGGGAGTCGGCAAATCCACACTTCTGGGAATGATCGCCCGTGAAGTTGAAGCAGATATAAACGTTATCGCTCTTGTGGGCGAGCGCGGACGTGAAGTTTTAGAGTTCATTGAAAGGGACTTGGGTCCGAAAGGCATGGCGCGTTCGGTGCTGGTAGTGGCAACTTCCGATCAGCCTGCTATGATGAGGAACCGATGTCCCATGACCGCAACGGCAATTGCGGAGTATTTCAAGGATCAGGGCAAGAACGTCCTGCTGATGATGGATTCGCTTACAAGATTTGCCATGGCGCAGCGCGAGATCGGTCTTGCAGTCGGCGAAGCGCCTATTGCAAGAGGTTATACGCCGTCCATTTACACCGCAATGCCAAAACTTCTGGAACGGGCAGGGAACTTTGAAAAAGGCTCCATAACGGGAATTTACACCGTTCTGGTGGAAGGCGACGACACCAACGAACCTATTTCCGACACGGTAAGAGGTATCATTGACGGGCATATAATCCTTTCCAGAAAAGTTGCGGCAAGAAACCATTACCCCGCAATCGAGATATTAGAGTCGGTATCCCGTCTGATGTCGGAAATTGCAGACAAACCCCAGCGGGACGCAGCTTCCAAAATGCGCAACCTGCTTTCGGTATATTATGCAAACTACGACCTTGTTTCCATAGGAGCGTACAAGAAAGGCACAAACCCCGCTCTGGACGAGGCTTTAAAGAAAATAGACAAGATAAACGCATTCCTTCAGCAAGCCACGGACGAGGCATTCTCCTTTGAAAAGACCGTGGAAATGATGAAGGAAGCGGTAAAATAGCTTTTGTATATTAAAGCGCCACGAAAGGAAATGTATCGGCAGTGAAGAAGTTTGAGTTCTCTCTGAATAAGCTGAAAGGCTACAAGCAGCAAGTCCTTGACAGGGAAAAGAACGACCTTGCACATCTTCGGAAACAGCAGCAGCAGTACATGGACGAGAAAAACGCTCTCGAATACAAGCTGAGAGCTTCAAACAGCGAATTTGTGGAACGTTCCGCGGCGGGAATGACGGTTTTGCAGGTGACGATGTTCAAAGGCTATCATAAGTCGCTTTCGGAGCAGATACGGGAACTGGAAGAGTCCATCGCACGCATGGAAGAAAAAGTTCAGGATCAGCTGAATGTTGTGATAGAAGCCACAAAGGAAGTTTCTTCCCTTGAAAAATTAGAGGAGAAACAGCTTGAAGAGTACAATTTCAAAGCCGCAAAGGCTGATGAGCAGTTCATAGCGGAATATGTGACAAACAGCACATACAGAAGTTAAATAAGGTTTAAAGCGGATCTTCGCTTGCGGAGTTTCTGCTTTAGATAAATATTTTATCCGAAAGGAGGTAATTACAGATGAATACGGTGATGTTTGACCTTCAGGCGGCTGCAATGGCGGCGGGCGCGGGTATGCCGATGCTCCAAGGCGGTCAGGGCGGAAATGCTGCGGAAGGCGTAAGCTTTTCGGACGTTCTTGCTCAGAACAGCATTGCTCAGGGAACAGAGGAAGTTCTCGCAGAGGATCTTGCGTATGTTCCTGTGGACGATACGGGTGTTCCCGCGGAGATATTTGCTCCCATAACCTTTGACGACATTATGGCGCAGCTTGACAAGACAGACAGCGGTGTTCTGAAAGGCTTGAAAATGCTCCTTGACACGGTTTTAAGAGCCGTAAGAGGAAACAGCGACGGTCAGGAACGCAAGACGGATCTTTTCTCAATGCTTTTTGACGGCGGCGCGGAACTTTCCGAGGAGGACAGCGATATTTTCCTGCTTGGCGGGGGAATAATGGATCACATCGGAAATGTTATCGCCCTTGAAACAGAATCCCTTACCGATACCGACGAAATAATACGCAATATCGACGAGATACTGAAAAAATTCGGCGGAACAGAGAAAAAGGACGATGATGAGGACGAGGAGGAAAAGCTCCTCAGCATTGCAGATATTCTTTCCGCTATGCTCAATACTCCCGCAGAGGAACTGGAAGAGTACATTTCCACAGATCCCGGAAAGGCTGCTGCGGTAAGTGCGGCGGAAGAGATCATGACCTATCCGAAACAGGCGGCTGAAAAGTTCGCTCCCGAAAGATCCGAGAAGATGGAAAGGCTTTATGCCGATTACTCAAAGGCACTTGCGGAGGACGTTCCCGAAACTGACAGCGGGATCGCTCCCGTGAAAGTTTCGTTTCTGGGAGTAAGGATAAACAATGCTGCGGATCAGGTTGAAACAATAAGCGGCAATGATGTTATCAAGGCTGCGGAAACATACAGCGCGGACACGGCGGAGATACTTCCCGAAAATATTGCAGCGGAAACATACTATGTTCCCGTTGAAACAGGTATCACAGAGTTTGCTCCCAAGGAAGAGCTTACACTTCCCGAAGCGGAAGCAGTTGCTTCAAGGCTGACAGAAACGCTGACGGAACGGGTATTTGAAATGACGGAGCAGAACGGCACGGAACAGCTTGTAATTGTTCTCAGACCCGAAAATCTCGGTCAGGTAGCTGTAAAGCTTGTCAAGGAAAACGGAACTCTTTCGGTAACGCTTTCGGCGCAGCATGAAGCTGTAGGCAGAATGCTTGCGGAACGTGCGGCGGAACTGGGCGGAGGTCTGGAAAGAAATGACGTTGAGGTCAGCGACATTCAGGTGGTAGAGCCGAGCAATGCGGCGGAGCAGATGGGTCTGAACTTTACGGATCACGGCTTTGAGAGCCGCGGAGAGTATTTCTCGGGAAACGGCAGCTACCGCGGAGATGAGACATCTCAGGAAACAGACGTAACAAACGATAACGATAATATTGAGATCAGGGAGGCGAAATTATGGACAACAGCATGAACCTTGACGGTGCGACCGGCGTCTACAGCAAATATTCAAACAAGTATGTGGGAAACTATGTTGACTCCGATGACACAAGCAGCGGCAGCTACATGGATTTCGACAGCTACCTTCAGCTCCTTGTTGCACAGATGCAGAATCAGGATTTCAACGATCCTATGAGCGATTCCGAAGTTCTTGCACAGATGGCGCAGTACTCAATGCTTGAAGGCATCAAGAACATGACACAGCAGTCAAATCAGAGCTATGCAATGTCTCTTGTAGGAAAGGCTGTTACCATCAACCTCGGTCAGAGCTATATCACAGGAAACGTTGATTCCGTTACCATCGTAAACGGCGAACCGCTCCTTATGATAAACGGCAACGCTTACAAGACAAGCGAAGTTACCGATATTGTTGATCCGCAGATCTTCGAGCAGCTCAAGTCCATGGTCGGAAAGACTGTCAAGACCCTTACGGTCAACGAGGAAGATTCCATTACCGGCAAGGTAACAGGCTATCTGTTCCTTTACGGCGAAAGCTATGTTGTTGTAAACGGCGAACCCCAGCCGCTCAGATACGTTGAGATCGTTGAAGACAAGGACGACAGCGTTGAAGGCAGTGAAGGCACAGAAGGCAGCGAGAGTACAGAAGGCAGTGAAAGCGCAAAGGGCAGCGAGGGTACAGAAGGCAGCGGAGAAGTTGAAAAAGACGGCGAAGCAGACGGCACGGAAAACGCGGGAAGCGTTGCTGTATCGGCATCGTCAATACCTTCTCAGGAAAGCGATGATAAGGATCAGTATTCCCTTGAAAGCGCACAGGCTCAGGTCAGTAATATAAGCACATCTTATCTTGCAAGATCACAGGCACTTGTTGACGTTCTCATGAAGGAACTTGACGGCATAAGCGAGGCTTCCGGAACAAATCAGGCGGAACTTGACAGCACTGACTACTATCTCGAAACTGCTTATCTTACAGGCGATGATATTGCGGCGGGCGCATTCGGAGATATATACTATCTTCCCAATGACGGCAGCGAAAGCAGCACGGTATCTTCGGAAAGCGTAAGCACTATTCCCGAAAACGGCGTACTGATAAATAATTCTTCCGTTGTAAATGTCAATACCACATACGGAAACGGAACAGTAACTGTTACCGCAGACCTTGATCCGAACACTGCGGAAAGAACTTCAAACGGCAACCTTAAAGGCGTTACTACTGCACAGTCTGTTTCTACAAGCGACTGCGTTCCTCACAGGATCTCCGTTGAGGCATATCCCGAAGAAGCGGCTCTTGCCGATGAACTGGGAACAAGAATGTATGATATACGCTTTATCAATAACCATGCCGTTACATCAAGAATAAGCACCGAAGTAATAGGCAGGACCGTAAGCGGCAGAGGAATTACCGAAATAGGCTACAGCGGCGTTGGACAGCTTGGCGAAGTTGTTACTTTTGAGGACGGAACACAGCGCGTTGAGGTGCTTCTCAGCGGCGGCAGATCCGGCTGGCTTGTAACATCGGGCAACTACACCATTGATGAGATCTGCAACAAGAACGCTCCCGCAGGTTCACTTTCGGATCTTACTCCCGCAGAAAAAGCTATAAGACATTTTTCCGATCCCGATTCAAAACCCAGTAAAGCTTCTTTGGGTCTTGCATGATGTAGGACGGAACACAACGAAAGGAATTGATGCCGACTATGCTGATAAGCGAGTATATGCAGCTCCGCAATGTGTCGGTACAGACGGGCAGAACGGTCGATGTCCCAAAAAGCACGGGAAATATCCCTCAGAACAGCGATTTCGCGGAGGAACTGCGGAAGCAGCTTGAAGCTGCCGAAGGCGGTGTGCAGTTTTCAAAGCACGCCATGGACAGGATCTCCGAAAGAAATATCGACATGAGCGAGGGGAACAGACTGGACAGGCTCAACAGAGCGGTAGAGCTTGCGGGCGAAAAAGGCTCGGACGATGCTCTCGTTATGATAGATTCTACGGCGTTTCTGGTAAGCGTCAAGAACAACAAAGTCATAACTACGCTTTCTGCCGATGATATGAAGGGCAGCATTTTCACGAACATTGACTCAACGGTCATTATGTGACCGAAAAAACATTTGCTGGGAAAACAGGTCGGACCGAAAGGAGACTTTTCCCGTCCCGAACGACAGACGGACGGGAGCATTTCCGGCACAACTGAAAAAGGAGTGCTTGATTTACTATGATGAGATCACTTTATTCCGGTGTTTCCGGACTGACAACACACCAGACAAGAATGGACGTTATCGGCAACAACATCGCAAACGTAAATACATACGGATTCAAGGCTTCAAGAGTTACTTTCCGCGACATCTACTATCAGACGTCTATCGGTGAAACAGCAGGACGCAACACCTATGCAGGCAACAACCCCGCTCAGGTAGGTTACGGCGTTCAGCTGGGTTCTATCGACAAAGATATGTCAATGTCAAACTTCCAGAACTCAAACAGAGTTTTTGATATGGCAATTGCAGGCGACGGATTCTTCATGACTGCTACTTTTGACAGCCTGAACCTCAATTCGGATAAGCAGGCTTCAAGCGTAAACTATACAAGAATGGGTGCGTTCGGCATTGACAGCTTCGGAAACCTTGCCGCAAGCAATAACGTACTTGTTGTAGGTTCGAGAAACACCCTTGACGGACTTACCAAAAACGGCGACGAGAGCCTTGCCGCCATGAATGATGTTGAGATCCTTGACAGGAACGACGACGGAAAGGTAAATGCTTCCGATGTTACCTACAGAAATGTTGTAAACCTCAACGATCTTATGCAGCAGGCGTACAATATCTATACCGATAATGCGGGCTATATGTACGGCATTAATTGGGAACAGCTTATCGGTGATGATAAAGACGGAGCCATAGTAGTTTATGATGAGGAGCTTGCTACTAAAGACGGCAAGGATTTATCCAAGATTACTGATGCGAAAGATAAAATTAAGTATGTTGATATTCAGGCAACTTTAGATAAAATCAATAAAGAAATAGCTGATACAACTGCAAATGGAACACCTAAAGTCAGCGGTAAAGCTCTTTACTATTGCGATAAAACAGGAAAAGCGATAGTTGATGCTGCGGGCGCAAACGTAGCGTACAAGGCAAACCCCGATGACACCAATCAGACCACACTTGAAACGTCCGGCGTTTTAAAAGGCAAGCTGTCATTCGGTGACGCGGAAGCGGTAAGCGTTGGTAAAGACGGCGTTATCACGGTAACTTACAACAGTGAGATGAAAACTCTTGCAAGAGTTGAGATCGGCGTATTCGATAACCCCGACGGTCTTGCAGAGGACGGCGACACACAGTTCTCCGAGACAGTCGCTTCGGGCGAAGTAAAGATCAAGAGAGCAGGTATCGACCCGGGCGTTACAAAGACCCAGATCCGCTCCAACTTCCTTGAAATGTCAAACGTAAACCTTGCTCAGGAGTTCTCAGACATGATCGTTACACAGAGAGGTTTCCAGGCTAATGCGAGGATCATCACAACTTCCGACTCCATGCTGGAAGAACTTGTAAACCTCAAGAGATAATTTTTCCTATCCCGTTTTTTGAGAAAAGCGGTCTCCGCAGGGCTTTGGCGGGCTCGGCGGAAGTATCCCTCTGACAAATCATTTCGCGGCGCAGCGGAAGTTTTCCGTCGGAAATTTCCGCTGCGTGACAGCGATATATTTCCTTGAAAGGAACAGATATTATGATAATACTTAACAGGATAAACGGTACAGTAATACTTCTGAATGAGAACTTTATTGAGATAGCGGAAGAAACTCCCGATACGGTGGTAGTTATGCAGAACGGACACAGCTATCTTGTACAAGAAACGGTGGAAGAGATCATGAACAAGTCCGCAGAGTTCCGCAGAAAATGTCTCAGAGACGATAACCTTAATTAGAAAACAACGGCGTTTCGCCTTTTCATATAAAATTTAATATCGGAGGAAGTTTTTATGAACATTTCAGGTATTATAGGCTTTGTGCTTGCAATAGGACTTATAGTTTGGGGTATCACCACAGGCGGTGAACTCAGCGGATTCTTCGATCCTGCTTCCATAGCCATCGTTCTGGGCGGTACTATCGGTGCGCTGGTATTCATTTACCCGCTGTCGGTACTGACGAAAGTCCCCAAAATGCTGAAAGAAGCGTTTTTTCCTACAAAATACGATCCTGACAAGTACATAAACGACATGGTGGAACACTGCAAGACCGCCCGTATGAAAGGTATTCTTGCACTTGAAGAGGCTGCAAACGCTTGTCCCGACCCGTTTATGAAGTCCGCGCTCATGCTTATCGTTGACGCAAACGACTCCGATAAGGTACAGAGTATGCTGGACGATTCCATAAACTTCATATGCGAACGTCACGAGAACAACTACGCGCTCTGGGTAAAAGGTTCGGCAGTTGCGCCTGCCATGGGTATGATCGGTACGCTGATAGGACTTATCAATATGCTTGCGTCACTTGACCCGTCCGACCCGAACTCGGCGTCATCCCTCGGACAAGGTATGTCCACGGCGCTGGTTACAACGTTCTACGGCTGTATCCTTGCCCACCTTATATTCACGCCTATAGGCAACCTTTGTAAATACAATCACAATCAGGAAATTCTCTGTATGCAGATAGTTGAGGAAGGAACGCTGGCGATAATTTCAGGCGCAAACCCCCGTTACGTTGAAGAAAAGCTGAGAATGATGCTCCCTGCTTCCCACGTTCCGAAGAAACAACCTGCGGCGGCAGCTTCCGAGGGCGAATAACTGTGAACTATCTGCAAATTGTAGACTTGTTAATCGTTTAAATGTGCAAAATAACTAAAAGTTTGCGAAAAATTCTGTTGAAACTTTATCCGTAAAATTTATAAAATATGCTTTAAATCAGTTAAAAAATGTGCTATAATAACTAAACTGAATTTATTATGCATTTTTGCGTCTTTTACCCACAAGGGAGGGATAAGCATTGGCTAAGAAAAGACAGTCCCAAGAGGAGGAAGGCGGAAGCTGGATGGACACCTATGGTGATATGATCACGCTGGTGCTTACATTCTTCGTTCTCTTGTATTCAATGTCAAATATGGATTCCAGCAAGTGGCAGTATATCGTTTCCGCGCTTTCTAAAGTTTCTACCGAAGAAACTATCCGCGTTGTGGACGACGCCAATCTGGAAAATGACCCTGCCGCCATCTATGATGATGTTGTCCCTGAAGTTCAGGACGAAGGGCAGGTAGTGGATTTTGAAGATTTCTATATGTACCTCAAAGAGGTAATAAAAACCAATGAACTTCAGGAAAGCGTAAGTGTGGAAATGTCCAGCACAGGCGTTTACATGAGGTTCAGGGATAATATCTTCTTCGCGGGGGACAGCGATGTTCTCCTTGACGAAGGCAAATATATCCTTGATGTTATTTCCGACGGTATCCGCAGCGTAAGCGAGCGTATCTACGCGATCAAAGTCAGCGGACACACCGCAGGCGCGGCAAATTCGGACGTGAACGAGTGGAGCCTTTCCGCAGGACGTGCAAACGCCGTTATCAACTATATGATAAGCCTTGACGCCTGCGAACCCGATAAGTTTTCTTCGGCGGGATACGGAAAGTATCGCCCCGTTGACAATAACGACAGCGAGGAAGGACGACGGCAGAACAGACGTGTTGAGATAATCTTTGTGCGTAACGATGTGGATTTCACCGATCCGGAAGTCGTGAACGAACTGTTCCGGCTCGAATACGGTACGGGATTCGTTCAGCCCTCCGATGAGAACGGAAGCGTTCCCGTTCAGGAAGCTCCGCCCGAGGAGATAGCAGATAACGGACGCTCCGATCCTACAAGAGAGTACGTTTCAAAGGAAGATATGCTCGCAAGTCTTAAGTCTGACGGATAAATTTACATATCTATGAAAGCGGGCGAATTATCAAAGGGTGATCCCGATAGTTTAACTTGGAGAAAGAAAGGTAGCAGATAAAATGGCTGATGTACTGTCACAAAGCCAGATAGACGCGCTGCTGAACAGCTTTTCGGCTGAAGGTTCAAAAGCCTTTGAGGAAATAGAAGAACAGGCAAAGGAACAGAAGATAAAGAATTATGACTTTAAGATGCCTAAAAAGTTCACCAAGGAACAGCTTAAAGTCATAGACGGTATTTTTGAGAACTATTCCAGACTGCTCTCCTCATTCCTGACGGGACTTATGAGAATTTACTGCAAGGTGGAAGTCCTTCAGATAGAAGAACAGCTGTACTACGAATTCAACAACGCTCTCCCTGACTATGTTATGATGTCGATGGTCAATATGGGAATAACCGATGACGACGTTATGGAAACAAACTGCATAATGGAAGTTTCCAACCCCATCGCAATGTCCATGATGGACAGACTTATGGGCGGCGCGGGAGATTACGTCGATCAGAACAGAGACTACACGGAAATAGAAGTGGGCATCTACTCAACAGTGCTCAACAAGATGGCTGCTCTCCTGAAAGAACCTTGGGGAACATACATAGACGTAAATCCTACAATAACAACCATAGAGACAAACGCCAGAGTCATGCAGACGATCTCCCCCGATGAGGTAGTAATATTAGTGGTTCTGGAAATTGAACTCAAGGGAATAAAAAATACAATGACCTTTTGTATTCCCGCTATGAATCTTGAATCAATAATGTCAAAGTTCGGCGACAGATGGTCGAGAACTTCCAAAAAGCTTGATCCGAAAAAAGAAAAAGAAAGACGGGTCTCGCTGCTTGACGCTATTAAAGATTCCGATCTTAAAATAGACGCTGTACTGTGCGAAACCAAACTTGACCTTTACGATGTTCTTACGCTTCAGGTAAATGACGTGATACCGCTGAATATGCCGATAGACAAGAATATCAACGTTAAGATAGGGAACAATCTTTGGTTTGACGGGAAGCTTGGCATCAAAAACAACAGAAAAGCTGTCAAAATAGACAATATCTACAAAGATCTCGGCAAGTGACCCGGCTTCTATTTAAAGTATCCGAATAACGGAAAGGAAGGTTACATACAATGAGCGATGAAAAAATTACCATCGACGGCTTCGGCGAAGTCGAGATGGACGCCATTGGTGAAATAATGAATATAACCATGGGTTCCGCTGCAACAGCTATTTCAAATATGCTGTCAGCAAAAGTGTGGATCACAACTCCCCATGTAAAGGTCATAAGCACCGAAGAACTGGCGTTTCCCGAGCTTGAGCCGTCAATAATGGTAAGAATAAAATATACTCAGGGCGTTTCCGGTCAGAATGTGCTGATACTCAAGCAGAACGATGTTCAGCTTATACTCAATCAGCTTATGGGACTTCCTCTTGAAGTCACTGACGATTTCCAGTTTGACGAAATGAACATTTCCGCCGTCTGCGAGGTAATGAACCAGATGATGGGCGCTTCCGCAACGGCACTTTCGGAAATTATTGAAACAACAGTCGATATTTCCACTCCGGAAGCTATGGTCCAAGAGGGTCAGAACAACCTGATGACGGAAATATATGAGATCACCAATGAGCCGTATGTTTGTACGGTAAAATTCGATCTCACCATTGACGAAGTTATAAACTCGGAGTTCATGTCCGTCCTTACCATTGATCTTGCCAAGGAAATGGCTGACAAGATGATGGCAGGATATAACAACATCATGGACGATATAGAAGAATCCGCGCCTGCTCCCGCGCCGACACCTGCGCCGTCCTCATCGGGCGGAGGAGGCGCAACGCTTTCACAGGCGGAAATAGAAGCTCTGCTGAACGGCGGAGGAGCATCAGAACCTGCTCCCGCACCTGCACCGCAGGCGGCACCTCAGCCTGCTCCACAACCCGCACCTCAGCAAATGCCGCCGCAGGGTATGCCCTATCCGCAGCCGGGATCGGATCCCAATGCCGCTTACGGAATGTATCCTCAGGGCGGAATGTATCCGCCGCCGCAGGGTATGCCGTATCCGCAGCCGGGAATGTACCCGCAGCAGCCCTATCCCCGGTATCAGCAGCCGGTACAGCCTATACAGCAGGCACCGCTTAATATACAGCCCGTACAGCTCCAGAGTTTCGGAACGTATCAGAACGCTTCCCTTACTCAGGAACAGAACGATAACCTTAATCTGCTGATGAACGTTCCTCTTAATGTTACGGTAGAGATAGGCTCGGCAATAAAGAAAGTCAAGGAAATTCTGGAATTTTCACAGGGTACTATCATAGAACTTGAAAGACAGGCGGGCGCTCCCGTTGACATAATCGTAAACGGAAACCTCATTGCAAAGGGCGACGTTGTGGTAATTGACGATAACTTTGCAGTCAGGATCACCGAGATAGTAAAGTCAAGATTCCTTGATACCCTTGGAGGAAATGCACAGTAGACCTCTGTAATATAAATTTCGCAAACATTTAAGCAGCGCCGACGCTACCGCCGAACGCGGCGCATTCTGAAAAAATATTCTTTAACGGCGGAGAAACGGAGTTTATTATGGATAAGAAGATCATGCTTGTAGACGATGCCGCTTTTATGAGAATGATGATCAAGGACGCTCTTACAAAGAACGGCTACACCAACATTCTCGAAGCTTCCGACGGCGAAATTGCCTGCACTACATATGCTGCCGAAAAGCCTGACCTTGTTATAATGGATATTACAATGCCCAACAAGACAGGCATTGAAGCACTGCGCGACATCAAGGCGTCAGATCCCGGAGCAAAGATAGTAATGTGCTCTGCTATGGGACAGGAAGCTATGGTAGTTGAAGCTATCAAGCTTGGTGCGCTTGACTTTATAGTTAAGCCCTTCAAGGCGGACAGAATTCTTCAGACCGTTCAGAAAGTTCTCGGCTAAAGAGTCCGTTTCCTCATGTTTGGAGAGGTATTTACCGTTATCTGTGCGCTTCTGGGGATAATCGGATTGATGTTCTTGTCCTTCTGGTTTGCAGGCTGGCTGAGAAAAAAGTTCAACAGCGGCGGCTTCCGCGGAGGGCAGAACAGCATTAAGATCATAGAATCCATCGGCATTGCGCAGGATAAACAGCTTATGATAATTACCGTTGGAAATAAAACCATGCTTCTGGGGGTAACAACGGGTTCGGTAAGCAAGATATGCGACCTTGATGAGTCGGACATTGCGGACGAAGATGTTCCCGAACCATCGGGGTTCATGCAAAGCCTGAAAAAGGCTTTTGCGGAAAAGAACCGCGCGGAAGAGATCCCGGAAATGTACGGCGGCGGAAGCGAGCGGAATGAAAAGGACGGGCGGAATGAAAAAGATGATTTTTAAAAGACTTGCTGCTGTCGGCATGGTCTGTGCCGCGGTGCTTGCATTTCCTGCCTTTACCGCTCATGCGGCTATGGACAACGAGGGAGTGACGGGATTCGTCACAACTATCCCCAATGTGGAGACTACATATCCGCAGGACTATTTCTCCGAGCAGACGCAAGTCCCTGCCGATGAGATCGAGCAGAACGCGGAGACCACAACGGAACTTCCCTATGACGGACCGCTGACAGACGACGAGCCCGATGCGGAGAGCCTTCTGGATCAGCTTAATATCAACGAGAGTTCAACTACTATAGACCTGATCATTCTGATAACGATATTGTCTCTTGCGCCTTCGATACTGGTAATGCTGACGTGTTTTACCCGTATCATAATTTCGTTTTCTCTTCTGAGAAACGCAATGGGCGTTCAGCAGACTCCGCCGAATCAGGTTATGATAGGTCTTGCTCTTTTCCTTACCCTTTTTATAATGAACCCTGTCATTGAAGAGATGAACGAAGTGGCATATGTTCCTTATAAAAACGGAGAATATACAACGGTTGAAGCAGTTCAGGCGGCATCTGTTCCGTTAAAAAGATGGATGCTGAAAAACACAAGCAACGAATCCATGAACTTCTTCATGGGACTTACGGGGACGGAAGTTGAAGCCACAACTCAGGACGAATTTCTTGAGGAGATCAGCTTCACAATGGTTGTCCCTGCATTCATACTCAGCGAGATAAAACTGGGATTTGAAATAGGTTTCCTGCTGTACATACCGTTTCTGATAATAGATATTATCGTGTCTACACTGCTCATGTCAATGGGTATGATGATGCTGCCGCCTACAACGGTGTCCATACCGTTCAAGCTGCTGCTTTTCATACTTTGTGACGGTTGGACGCTTCTTATAGAATCGCTTGTTACGGGATTTTACACATAGTATGCGGCAGTTTGACCGCGGATCGGAAGGAGGCAGACGGGCATGACGGAATCTATGGTATTGCAGATCTTCAGAGAAGCTCTGATACTTGCTATAAAATTAGCGGGTCCGCTGCTCCTGATAAGCATGATCGTCGGTCTGGTGATCGCCATTCTTCAGGCGGCAACTCAGGTCCACGAACAGACTCTGACATTTGTGCCGAAAGCACTGACGATAGTTGTGCTGCTGCTTCTGATGGCGCCTATGATGATAAGTTCCTGCAACGAATTTCTTGAAAGGATATTTGAAGTAATAAATCAGATCAGCCGCCAGACTACCATGGGTATCGGCTGACGACAGTGAAAGGAGCAGCTTTTGGACTTCTTTACTGTTTTATACGGCAGCTTTGAAACCGATCTGCTGTTTTTCGCAAGGATACTGGGTATATTCATTTTCAACCCGCTTCTTTCAAGAAGAAATATCCCTGTGATCGCCAAGATAGGCATTTCGATATTCATTACATATATAGTCATTCTTATAAAGCAGCCTGAACCCATTGACAGCGGTGGACAGGCGGGCATTTACCTGATGATGATACTCAGGGAAAGCATTATCGGGATCATAATCGGTTTCATAACCGATATGTTCTTCTTTATGATACAGGTCGCGGGCGAAGTTATGGATATGCAGTCGGGTCTGGGAATGGCAAAGGTCTTTGACCCCGAAACTCATGTGCAGATGTCCATAATGGGCTCGTTCCTCAGCTTTATGCTGTATCTGTACTTTTTCGTTACAAACTGCCATATGTCCTACATCAAGCTGTTTGTAGTATCGTTTGACATTATTCCCGTGGGCGGGGGAGGATTCAACCCCGATCTGGGATATAATATAGTTACATTCTTTTCTGTGCTTTTTGCGCTTGTCATGAAGCTTGCAATGCCGATAATCGCGGCGGAGCTTATAATGGAATTCTGCATGGGCGTGCTGATGAAATCCGTTCCGCAGATACAACTAATGGTTGTGAACATTCAGATGAAAGTTGCCTTCGGATTTATAATGCTGTTCCTTACGGCAGTTCCCATATCTGATTTTATAGACAGGTACCTTGAGCGCTGGCTCGAAGTTCTTGAAGAATATCTTTCGATCATTCCGGCAGCCTGATGTCTGCGGTTTAACATAGAAATTGTCCGCAAGACCCGTTTTCAAAGGAGATAGACCATGCCCGAAAGCAGCGGCGAAAAAACCGAAAAGGCGACCCCCCATAAACGGCGGGAACAGCGTAAAGAAGGCAACGTCATGCAGAGCAAGGACGTTGTTACGGCGGCATTTATCCTGCTTGTATTCTTTACATTAAGGCTGATGGCTTCATTCATGTATAACACCGTTATCGACAGCATGAAATACTGGTTCTCCATAGCAGGCGGCGGAATGGGCGGCGACGGCGCGCTTATTGACGGAATGCAGACGCCTTACAAGCTTATACTTGAAATGGGCAAGGTAATGCTCCTGACGGCAGGTCCCGTGCTTCTGCTTTCGATACTTGTGCCGATAATCGTCACGGGCATACAGACAAAATTCATATTTTCAAAGAAATCCATACAGTTCAAATTCGACAAGCTGAATCCGTTCAAGGGCATTGCCAAGATGTTTTCGGTAAGTGCGATATTTGAACTTGCAAAGTCAATTGTAAAGCTTGTAATACTTATAGCAGTCGTTTACAATGAGATAATCGACAGGATCCCGGGATTTTCAAGACTTATGCAGCTCGATGCGGGAGCAGGACTTGTATATGTTGCGGACGCGATATTTTCCATATGCATGAAGATAGCGGCGGTTTTTGTAGTCGTTGCGGCGATAGACTTTCTGTTCCAGAAGTACAAGTGGGAAAAGGACATGAAGATGACCAAGCAGGAAGTCAAGGAAGAGTTCAAGCAGATGGAAGGCGACCCGCAGATCAAAAGCAAACGCCGTCAGAAACAGCAGCAGATGGCTATGAGCAGAATGATGCAGGACGTTCCCAATGCGGACGTTGTTATAAGAAACCCTACACATTTTGCAGTCGCGCTCCGCTATGATGCGGACAAAGACAAAGCGCCTGTTGTGGTTGCAAAGGGCGCGGACAATCTTGCATTCAGGATAATCGACAAAGCCGAAGAAAGCAACGTTCCCATGGTGGAAAATGTTCCGCTGGCAAGAGGACTTTACAAATCCGTTGATCTGGGAAGAGAGATCCCCTACAGCTTCTACCATGAAGTTGCGGAAGTGCTTACCTTCGTTTACGGACTTAAAGGCAAAAAACCCAAGGGAATTTAAATAATGCGTAATTCGTAATGCGTAATGCGTAATTAAAGAGTTAAGAGGCAGGCTGAGCCTGCACCCTTTCAGGTTTTATTTTGTTATTCCCCGCTTTATACCCGGCGTGCATGAAACAAAGCGGGATTTGAAACAGAGTTTATAAAAACAAGCAAAAAATATTTTTTCGACAGACTAAAATTGTTTTCATAGTTTTAATGGTAAGGACGGACGTGCGCGAAATTTGCCGAAGATCCGCATTAAATAAAGTTATTGGCAGGAGAAAGGAAGGTTACGTTATACCGTGAAAAAATTACTGAATAACATGGTAACGGTATTCGTTATCCTTGCTATATTCCTGATAATCATTCCGCTGCCCACTTGGCTGCTGGATATGCTTTTCGTTGTAAATATATCGCTTTCACTGGTCATTCTTCTGATAACCATGTACATAAAAGAGCCGCTGGAGTTTTCAATATTCCCCTCCATGCTGCTGATAACCACCATATTCAGGCTCGGTCTGAATATTTCCTCCACCCGTCTGATCCTGTTCCAGCAGGGCTACGCAGGGCAGATAGTTCAGGCGTTCGGACAGTTCGTTATGAAGGGCAACGCTCTTATCGGATTTATAGTTTTTATCCTTATAACTGTTGTCCAGATGCTTGTAGTTACAAAGGGCGCGGAGAGAGTTGCGGAAGTTACCGCAAGATTTACCTTGGACGCCATGCCCGGTAAGCAGATGGCTATTGACGCCGACCTTAACTCGGGTATCATCAACGAGGACGAAGCAAAAGTCCGCCGCGCAAAGATCCAGCGTGAATCCGACTTCTTCGGAGCTATGGACGGTGCTTCCAAGTTTGTAAAGGGAGATGCAACGTTCTCCATCGTTGCGGCGATAGTAAACCTTCTTGGCGGTGCCATCGTCGGACTTGTTTTTGACGGAATGGAATTCATGGACGTACTTTCCACATATACAATTTCAACCGTTGGCGACGGTCTTTGCTCGCAGATACCCGCGCTGCTGATCTCAACGTCAATGGGTATGATAGTTACCCGTTCCGCTTCGGAGGAAAGCCTTAACGTTGACATCAAGAATCAGTTCACTTCCCAGCCGCTGGTACTTATCATTGCGGGAATAGTTATGCTGATAATGATGCTGATCCCGGGATTCCCGAAAGTTCAGCTCGTAGTTCTCGGCGGAGTTCTTCTGGCGCTTGGCGTTATCCTTATGAGAAACCAGCGGGAGCTTGCTCTTGCGACTGACAGCGGCGCTCAGGAAATGGCTGATAACCGCGAAGCTCTTTCCGAAATGGAATATTACAAGGATATTGACAATGTTTACAAGCTGCTGAACGTTGAACCCATAGAAATGGAGTTCGGCTACAGCCTTATCCCTCTTGCGGACGAAAGTGCGGGCGGAACGCTTATAGAGCGTGTGGTAATTTTCCGCAAACAGTTTGCAATGGACATGGGAATGGTTTTCCCGTCGGTGAGAATGACCGACAATCAGCACATAAACCCGAATCAATATGTTATCAAGATAAAAGGCGAGATAGTCGCTCATGCGGAAATACTCATGGATCACTACCTTGCTCTTGACAGCGGAAACGTCACCAAAGAGGTGGACGGCATTGACACCATAGAACCCGCGTTCAACATTCCCGCAAAGTGGATCTCCGAACAGAACAAACTGAAAGCGGAGATCGCAGGATACACGCTTATTGATCCCACTTCTGTAATTATAACCCATCTTTCGGAGATCATCAAGGATCACGCCTATGAACTGCTTTCAAGGCAGGACGTCAAGACCATGCTTGACAAGCTGAAGCAGTCGAATCCCGCTCTTGTGGAGGACATAGTTCCTTCGGTAGTTACGCCTGCTTATTTGCAGAAAGTCCTGTGTATGCTCCTTAAAGAAGGTGTTCCGATCAGAGACTTGCAGACGATACTTGAGACCCTTGCGGACAATCAGCATAATATGCGGGATATTGACATCACCACGGAATATGTCCGTCAGGCGCTGAAGCGAACCATTACAAGGCGTTTCTCGGACGGCGGTCAGATACGCGTCCTGACTCTGGATACCGACACGGAAAACAAAATAGTTGCTTCGGTAAAGAAATCCGAACAGGGATCCTACCTTGCAATGGATCCTCAGACCATACAGCAGCTTATTGCCGCACTCAATGCGCAGATCGAAAAGGTGAAGGACGTTGTTCCCGTGCCTATAGTGCTGACTTCCCCCATAGTGCGGATATACTTCAAAAAGCTTATAGATCAGTTTATCCCTAATATAACAGTGCTTTCGTTCAGCGAGATCGATAACTCCGTTCAGATACAGGCTGTGGGAAATATTTCTCTTGAGGACGCTCCCGCCGTCTGAATAAACGCCGCAGGGTGAACAGAGGTGGTGAGTTCCTTTGACCGATACCGAAAAAGAAGAAAGGGCGCTGCTCCTTAAAAGATATAAAGAAACAGGCGACAAAACCATACGCAACAACGTTGTTATGGCGTATATGAATATCGTAAAGTACGCTGCAATTTCAACAAGAAATATGTATCTTAAATTCACAGACGCGGAGGACATTGTAAACGAAGCTACAGTTGCGCTGCTGAACGCAGTAGACAGCTTTGATCCCGACAAAGATGTAAAATTCGAGACATATGCGTCAATAAAGGTCAGAGGCGCGATCATAGACTACATAAGGCGGCAGGACTTTATCCCGCGAAGCATAAGACGTTTCGCAAAGGAATATGATACCGCATACAGCGAGCTTTTCAATGAACTTGACAGAGAACCTACCAATGAGGAAATGGCGGCAAAAATGAAGCTGACACTTTCCAGATTTGAGAATTTTACATATCAGATGGCGACGTCACAGACTTTGTCATTTGAAGAACTGCTTGCAGACAAGGGATTCGATCTTGCGGAAAGTCCCGATGAAAACGGCGTATGGTCGGCGGAATCATCGGTGCATAATGAGGAACGATCAAAGTACCTTGCAGAAGCCATAAAGGCTCTGAAAGAAAGAGAACGCCTTGTGGTGACGCTTTACTATTATGAGAAGCTGAGATTTTCGGATATAGGGAAAGTCCTTGATATTTCCGAAAGCAGAGCTTGCCAGATCCACGCGCAGGCTGTTCAGAAACTAAAAAAATACATGAGTGATTATATCAATACATGACGATACCCTAAGGAAAGGAAGATGCTTTCATGCTAAGAGGATATTACACCGCTGCCAACGGAATGATAAACGAGCAGAGGATAATGAACGTTATAACAAATAACCTTGCTAACGTGAAAACCGCAGGTTACAAGTCCGATGAAGCTATTCCCACGACTTTTGCGGAAAAGCTGCTCCTTATACGCGGCGATCACAGCGACACGGGAACTATCCGTTACCGCACCATTGACTATACTTTCACCGATCTGGAGCAGGGAACTTTTGAAAATACAGGCTCGCGTCTGGATATGGCTATTGTTGGAAATGTTTATTTCAACATCGAACAGTACCGCACAGGCGAGAGACTTCTTACAAGAAACGGTCAGTTCACCATAAACGCCGAGGGTTATCTTACTCTCGGAACTTGCGGTTACGTTCTGGACGAAAACGGCGAACGGATCCGGCTTGGAACAGCAGATTTTCAGGTAGACAGGTTCGGTCAGCTTACTACGGACGACGGCAGGACTTTCAATATCGGACTCAGCTACATTCCCGGCGGAACGGACATTGAAAAGGTTGACGACAACCTTATGCGTCCCTATCAGGACACGCCTATCGGCGGCGATATTCCCGAAAGATACCGCATAATGCAGGGCTGGTTTGAACGTTCAAACGTTGACGTTGCGGAGGAGACAATAAAGGCAATGGATTCACAGCACATTTTCACCGCTTGCAGCACCGCTTTGAAGATCATAAACAGTGTCAATCAGATGGCTGCAAACGATCTTGCAAAAATCAACTGACAGTAAAATATAATTGAAAATTATACAAATAGTTTTCAGAAAGGATAATTATTATGAGCAGAATAGGTTATCATACTGCGGCTTCGGGCGTTATGGCGTATCAGATGGCTCTGGACATTACCGCAAACAATATTGCAAACGTCAACACAAACGGCTTCAAGGCTTCAAGACCTTCTTTTGCCGATCTTATCTATACGGAAAGAAATAATCGCAACGAGGAAACGCAGTACGGTCACGGCGTAAGGATCCCCAAGACAGATATGATGTTTGAGCAGTCACAGCTCCGCGAAACAGGCAGAGAACTGGATTTTGCCGCGCTGGACGAGGGATTTTTCGCAGTCCTCACCCCCGAGGGCGATGTTACATACACAAAGGACGGTTCCTTCTATATCACTCAGCACCCCGACGGCTACTGGGAGCTTTGCAACGAGTACGGAGCTTATGTTCTGGATTATGAGGGAAACAGGATAACAGTGCCGTTTGTCGATGAGGACAGCACGGACATTGATGCGGTTGCCCTTGCGGAAATGGTGGGAGTTTACACCTTTGAAAATCCCTACGGACTGGATCAGGTGGGAGATAACTATTTCATTGAAACGCAGTCAAGCGGTCCTGCAGTGTCGAGTCCCGAAACGGGGAAAAAGCAGAGATTCGTTGAAGCTTCTTCAACGAACATTGCAAATGAAATGTCAAAGGTAATTGAGTATCAGAGGGCATTTCAGCTTAATGTCAATATGGTAAAGACTCATGACGAACTTGAAAACATTGTAAATAATCTCAGAAACTGATAACGCGTTGAACGCTATTGTTTAGGAGGCTGAATAATGTCGATACAAAATGTAGAACAGCTTAAAGATATACATATAGATGTACTCAGAGAGATAGGAAATATCGGTTCGGGAAATGCTGCCAGCGCACTTGCGGATCTTCTACAGTGCGAGACCAATATTGCCGTTCCCACAGTGCGGCTGCTGGATTTCAACGATGCGGTAAAATTTCTGGGCGGTCCCGAGAATATTACCATCGGTATGCTTGTAAATATAACCGGAGAGATACACGGCATGATGCTGTATATCATTCAGAGAGCGTTTGCAAGCAAGATGACCATGCAGCTTTTCGGAACGGATATAGCGGACATGATGAACCTTAACGACATGGAACGGTCGCTTATTTCCGAAGTGGGAAATATCATGGCGGCATCTTACATCAACGCGCTTGCATCATTGACGGGAATGACGATAGATATTTCCGTTCCCACTCTTACTTCTGACATGGTGGGAGCAATACTCAGTGTTCCGACGATCGAATTTGCAAAGGTGGGAAATAAGGTACTGTTCATAGATGACAGTTTCATCATCGGCGACAGTGAGATCAAGAGCAATATGATACTTGTTCCCGAAATGCAGTCTTTGGAGACTCTTTTTGAAAAGTTGGGAGTGGGTGTTTAATGGCGAACCTTGTTACTGTTGGAATAGCCGATCTGAATGTAGTCAAGGCGCCCGATACACTGGTAACATACGCATTGGGGTCTTGCGTGGGGATATGTCTTTACGATAATGAAAAGAAGATAGCGGGGCTTGCGCACATAATGCTCCCGCTCAGCAAGGACGCTGCACAGGGAATAGACAACAAGCGGCGTTATGCTGATACAGGGATAATGGAGCTTATCCAGACGATGAATCTTCAAGGTGCGTCCGCTTCACGGCTTACCGCAAAGATAGCGGGCGGGGCGCAGATGTTCAGCGTCAGTTCTTCGATGTTCAATATAGGCGAAAGAAATGTTGAAGCGGTAAAGAAAGTTCTTGCTTCTTACAGGATAAGGATAGTTGCCGAAGAAACAGGTCTTAATTTCGGAAGAACGGTATTTTTCCACGGCGACACGGGGATAATGGAAGTCCGTGCCGCTATGAAAGAAACAAAAATGGTCTGAGCAGGCTGAGCCTGCACGCATTCAGGCAAAGTTCTGTGATTTCTTGCCTAAGTATAATGTGCGGCAAAGCAAAGCACGATCTGAATTAAAGTTTTGAGACTTGAGAGTTGAGATATTGCAGTAACGCTTATATCTTGGCTCTCAACTTTTTGCAGTCAATTTCTATTGCAATTTTAAGTTGAGCGTGTTATAATATAATTGAAAGAACGTAAAGGAGCGTTGAACCATGCCCGATCAGGAATATTTTATGATGTCACCGAAAGTAGATTTCGCTTTCAAAGAGGTAATGCACAATGACAAAGTCCGGAAAGGCTTTTTAAGTGCGGTTCTGAATATCCCTGTGGACGACATAAAGAAAACTGTTCTTAAAAACGCAAATCTTCCCAAGAATCATGAGGACGTAAAGCCAAGGCTGAGCCTTGACGCCTTCAGGCTTTACTTTGTGATTTCCCGCCTAAGTATAACGTGCATTAAGTAAAGCGCGATCTATAAGAACTTCCGCCTATATAGGCGGAACATTTTGTAAATCCAACTTTACATCATGCACGGTATACGTTAAGTTGAAAATCACTAAAATTTGCCTGAAAGCGTGCAGGCTCAGCCTGCTGGGCGGAACGAAGCGCGTTCTACGTTTCCAAAATGCTTGTGGATCAGACCAATATAGACAAGATATACTCAAACTTTAAAAAATGCATTGGAATAAACATTCTTGATTTCAAATATGTTAAGGAAACAGAACGTTTCCACACAATCTATCACATAAGAGAGGACAGCGAAAATATTTGCTATACAGACATAATGGAATGGCACTTGATAGAGTTGCCAAAACTTCCGACAAAAGAAGACGGTACGGAACTGTATGATTGGATAAGATTTCTGAAAGCTGAAAAGAAGGAGGAATTCGATATGGCAGCAAGCAGTAATGAATACATCAGAGAAGCAGTCGATACGCTTGAAGTTATAAGCCAGGACGAACAGAAACGCTTGGAATACAATGCCCGTCAAAAAGCACTCTGGGATTATAATACTTTAATGTCAGAAAATTACATCAAGGGAAAAGCAGAGGGAAAAGCAGAGGGAAGAGCAGAGGGCAGAGCAGAACGAGATAATGAGATACTTGCCAAAATGAAAGCCTTCGGCTTATCCGATAATGATATAAGCAGGATTTTCAGTATTAACTCTTGATAAATGAGGAATTCGCCTTTTATAGAGTTGAAAGTTAAGAGTTGAGAGCAAGGCTGTAGCCTTGACCCCTTCAGGCAAAGTTAAGTTATATTCCGTGTATGCCTGCCGTGCATGAAACAAAGTGCAATCTAAAAACAAAAATTCCCGTCCATTATAACATGGACGGGGCAGGCTGAGCCTGCACGCTTTCAGGGTTTGTTTTGTGATTTTCAACCTAACGTATACCGTGCATGAAGCAAAGTGCAATCTAAAAACAAAAATTCCCGTCCATTATAACATGGACGGGGCAGGCTGAGCCTGCACGCTTTCAGGGTTTGTTTTGTGATTTTCAACCTAACGTATACCGTGCATGAAGCAAAGTGCAATCTAAAAACAAAATTCCCGTCCATATAATTATGGACGGGAAAATTTTTTTCAAACTCAGCCTTACTTCATGCACGGCAGGCATTAAGTTAGAAATCACTAAACTTTGTCTGTAGGCGTGCAGACTCAGTCTGCTTACTTTCTCTTGCGGGAAGCGATAACTGCAACACCTGCAACAGCCATTACAGCAGCGATAGATGCAACTGCAACGTTTCCTGTAGCAGCAGCTGTTGTAGCAGCTGTATCAGCAGCAGGAGCTGTTGTTTCAGCGGGAGCAGCTTCCTCAGCAGCAGCGGGAGCAGCTTCTTCGGTCTCAGCTTCAGCAACGGGAGCAGCATCATCAGCGTCCTCATCGGTAACATCAGCTTCAGCAGCATCATCAGCGGGAGCAGCTTCTTCAGCAACAGCTGTTGTTTCAGCAGGAGCGGGAGCTGTAGCTTCTTCGTAAGTCATACCCTTCTGGATCATAAGACCGGACTGATCTTCGTTAACTGTTCTCATTGCAGCTTCAGGAGCACCTGCTTCAAGATCAGCAGATGTTATGATAATATCATTGAGCTGGAATGAAAGACCATCATCTGTAAGAGCCTCAATTGTTGCAGCAGGAACAACGAAAGAAACTGTATCTTCTGCAACTGTACCGTTTACTACGATCATGCCATCTTCCTTAACAACAGCTGTATCACTTGTAAGCTGGTCTGAAAGACGTGTCCAGTTAGCGTCCATAGGAGCAAACAGGCTGTTGATAGTACCTATAACAGGAGCCTTAGGAGTGATGTGAAGTGTTACCTTAACATCGCCGCCGATAGCTGTCAGCTCAGACTTAGGAATGAATGCGCTCTGTGACCATGCGCCTGTGTAGTCCGAGTTAAGTGTAACGGTAGATGCAAATGCGTTTATTGCCATCATTGAAACAGCAACAGCGCCTGCTGCGATTGCAGCAAGGATCTTTTTGATTTTCATTGTAAATTCCTCCAAATCTAAAATTTAAATTACTTTCTCTTGCGGGAAACGATTGCAGCAGCACCTGCAACAACCATTACAGCAGCTATGGAAGCAGCTGCAGTGTTACCTGTAGCAGCGGCTGTTGTAGATGTATCAGCAGCGGGAGCAGCTTCCTCAGCAGGAGCAGCTTCCTCGGTTGTATCAGCTGCGGGAGCAGCTTCAGCAGCACCGCCGGGAGTAACTTCCGCAAGAACATTGCCGGAAGCATCTTTAAGAACGACCTTGGAAACTACACCAAGTGTGTTTACTTCGTCCCAGTCCTGAACAGTGATCTTTACCAGAGTATCAGAAGCAGCAAGCGTACAAGGAACGACATAAGTAAATGTACCGTCGCCGTTATCTGTAGCTGAACTTGAATCGACCTGATTCCAAGCCCAACCTGTAGATTCGGATGCAACTACTGCGCAGCCGTTGGCTTCGGAGTCAGTAATAGTGATCTCGCAGGTAGCAACGCTTGCAACATCAGTGTACATCTGGAGCATATCCATGTAATTGCCATATTCATCGCTTAATGTATAGCCGTCCATGCCGATAGTTTCACTTGCAAAAGATGTAACAGCGGTCATTGAAGCAGCAACGGCAGTCGCCGCAACTGCAGCAAGGATCTTTTTGATTTTCATTGTGAATTCCTCCAAATCAAAGTATAAATTACTTTCTCTTTCTGGAAGCGATAGCAGCAGCACCTGCAACAGCCATTACAGCAGCGATGGAAGCAACTGCAACGTTACCTGTAGCAGCAGCAGTTGTAGCAGCTGTATCAGCAGCGGGAGCAGCAGCTGTTGTTTCAGCAGGAGCAGCCTCGTCAGCAGCAGCGGGAGCAGCTTCCTCAGCAGGAGCAGCATCATCAGCAGCGTCCTCATCGGTTACATCAGCTTCAGCAGCGGGAGCAGCGTCCTCAGCAGGAGCAGCTTCGCCTTCGCCGGCAGCTTCTTCAGCAGGAGCAGTTTCTTCGGCAGCAGGAGCAGCAGCGCCAACAGCTATTGCATTGCCTGCATCATCTGTAAACTTGAGGTTATCAACATACATAACGTAGTCAGGACCATCAGCAGCAGCCCACCTCATAATACCTACGAAAGGATTAACGCCCTCTTCTGTGAACTTTTCAGCAGGGAGCATAAATGTCTGTGTAAGGTGAACAGAAACAACTTCGCCGGGATTATAAGCTCCGCCGTCCCATTCCTTCTGACCCCACTTAGGATTTACCTGTCCGCTGTCGGGAAGAGAAGTATCAAATCCGCCTGCGTGAGCAAATGCACCGCCTGCATATCCTACTGCTGTAGCATCGTCCTTGGAAACGATAGTAAGATCGCATTCAACAGTCTTTGTCTTGATGAGTTCGGATCTGGGAAGGATCTTGTCAAGATCGAACCAAACCTTAGGAACAGCAGCCTTATCAGCAACGTCTACCTTGAGCTGCTTAGAACCGTTGTAGTCCTCAACAGTAAGTGTAGCATTAGAAGCACCGCTGTCTGTGTTCATGTAAACGAATGAGCAATCGCCGTCCTCAAAGTCAACGGATGTTGCACCTGCTGTAACAGCAGAAGCGGACATAGCTGTAAGTGAAGAAACAGCAAGAGCTGCAGCTGCAATAGACGCAGCGATCTTAGAAATCTTCATTGTTTATTTCCTCCAATACATTTTAACAGGGGTATCCTGTTTTATTATTTGTACCTTTAATTATATCATCAACTTATTAAAATGGCAACTCATTTTTTTAATAATTATTTAGAATTTTTTTTGTTTAAAATAGCAAATTTGACGATATTTTTCTACATATTGTTTATTTATACTCATAGATTACTTTTTGTCAACTGCAAAATATCTGCATTTTCAATAAAAATATCCCCTCTTGCCGCGAAGAGGGGATATTTGGAAGCATCTTACTTTCTCTTGCGTGAAACAGCTGCAGCAATGCCTGCAACAGTCATTACGGAGATCATAGCCACAGCGGGAACATTTCCTGTTGTTGCGGAATCTGTAGTGCTGTCGGGAGCAGGAGCAGCATCACCGGCAGAAGTATCGGCAGCCGCAGTATCATCGGCAGCGGAAGTATCAGCAGCCGCATCTCCTCCGCCGAGACCCGATACCGTAAATGTCAGTTTCAGGTCGGAAGTAATAGGTGTTGCTGCAATTCCGGAATCGTCCTTTGTATCGCCGTACTGATTATAAATTTCGATCCTGTAGTTGCCTTTGTTTTCAATGTCGCCGTATCTGATCTTGGAAGCATCAAACGACACCTCTGCGCCGTCGATCTCGACCTTATCAAGAACAGCCGTTGCTTCGGGGTGATCGGAATACATACCCTCAATGTCAAGTACAAATACTCCGAAATCGGGTGCGCCTGCAACAGCAGTGGATTCAAGAGTATACTGTCCGTCTCCGGTAACGGTAGTGCTTGACTCCCAATCCTGATATGTCCAGCTCATATCCGAAAAACCGAGTTTAACGGTGTACTCATCGGCAGCAAAAGCGTTTACAGCCATTGCAGATACTGCCACAGCAGAAGCGGCGACAGCTGCGAGAATTTTTTTGATCTTCATAATAAACTCCTCCATTCGCAGGGCTTTTATATGCCCGTTACAAATATTATAACATATTCGCGGCAAATTAACAACACTATTGTTATACAATAATTTCAGATATTTTTGTCTGATTTTTTAAAATAAGCAGGGTTCGCCCCGAAAAGCGAACCCCGTATCAAAAGCTTATCAGTTGACGATAGTCTTTTCTGTTTCCTTGTCAAAGATGTGAACTTTGTTAGGATCGATAGCTACCTTGATGGTATCCTGAGGACGTGCAGTCGAACGAGGATCAACACGAGCAGTAAGAGGAATACCTTCGCAGTTCAGGTACAGGAACGTTTCAGCGCCCATCATTTCGGTGATCTCGACGTTAGTTTCGATGATACCTGTCTTAGCGGCGGAGAGGAACATTTCCTCATCGTGGATATTCTCGGGACGAACACCCATTATGATCTCTTTATCAACATAATCGGTAAGAACGACCTCATCTACCTTAGACTCGGGAAGCTCAACATAGTATTTCTTTCCTCTGGAAGTCTTGGTATCTTCGGAACCGAATTCAATGCTGTATTTGCCGTCGATCTTTCTGAGAACGGCGTCAACGAAGTTCATCTGAGGTGAACCCATGAATCCTGCAACGAACTGGTTTACAGGGTTTGAATAGAGGTTCTGAGGAGAATCTACCTGCTGAATGAAACCGTCCTTCATAACAACGATACGGTCACCCATTGTCATAGCCTCTGTCTGGTCGTGGGTTACATAGATGAATGTAGTACCCAGTTTCTGGTGAAGCTTGGAGATCTCGGTTCTCATCTGAGCACGGAGTTTGGCATCGAGGTTGGAAAGAGGCTCGTCGAGAAGGAATACCTGAGGTTCACGGACGATAGCACGACCCAGCGCAACACGCTGTCTCTGACCGCCGGAGAGAGCCTTCGGCTTTCTGGAAAGCAGGTGAGAAATATCAAGTATTCTTGCGGCTTCTTCAACTTTACGGTTGATCTCGTCCTTAGGCACTTTACGGAGCTTAAGACCGAATGCCATGTTATCATAAACTGTCATATGAGGATACAGAGCGTAGTTCTGGAAAACCATCGCAATATCTCTGTCCTTAGGAGCAACGTCATTTACAAGGCGGTCTCCGATATAGAGTTCACCTTCTGAAATTTCTTCCAGACCGGCGATCATACGAAGTGTGGTAGACTTACCGCAGCCCGAAGGACCTACAAGGATAATGAACTCCTTGTCTCTGATTTCGAGGTTTACGTCTGAAACGGCAACAACGCCGCCGGGGTATTTCTTATAGATGGATCTGAGTGACAAACTAGCCATTCTGTGCGGACCTCCCAAAAATTAGTCTTACCGATATATGCTTTCGGTTATATTAATATAATACCAAATTTTCATAACAAATTTCAAGTTGCTTATTAACTAAACTTATAAAAACTTATTTATTTAGTTTGACGAAAAAACGCCGTTTGGCAATTTACGGAAAAATTTTTATCATGTTTTTGCATAAATCTTTTCGATTTCTTTGTGCAAAATTTCACGGCACTGTCCTTCGGCTAAATTTTCGTCAAGCCGGAGTCCGCCGATGCCGACTCTTTTCAGACTTAACACTTTATTGCCGACAGCTTCCGCCATTCGCTTCACCTGATGGAACATTCCCTCGTGCAGGGTTATGAAAACCTCCCTCGGATCTTCTGTCGGTTCCAGTTTGGCGGGAAGGCACTTTTCCCCGCCGTCTATTACAAGTCCTTCTGCAAATGCCTTTACATCGCTTTCCGAAGCGGGCTTTTCCAGAACGGCGAAATAGCGTTTCTCAACGTGCTTTTTCGGCGAAAGAATGTCATGCGCGAACCCGCCGTCGTCGGTGATAAGCACAAATCCCGTAGTGTCCTTGTCAAGCCGTCCTGCGGGGAACAGACCGTTCCTGCGCATTTCGGGCGGGATAAGTTCCAGCACCGTATCCGAAAGCCTGTCCTTTGTGGCGCAGACGACGCCTGCGGGTTTATTGAGCATAATGTATATATGTTCCCGATAAACAACATTATTCCCCTCGGAAGCCACAATATCGCTCTCGGGCGAAATTTTCATGTCAAAAAGCTTAGCGATTTCGCCGTTGACGGTAACAAGCCGCTTTTTTATAAGCTCTTTCGCGTCATTCCGTGAAATTGCCAGCTGATTTGACAAAAATCTGTCCAGACGGACACTTCCCGCGTTTTTCCTTTCCGTCATAAAACTCTCCTCATGAAAAATCGGGGCGCAGGAACGCGCCCCGTTCAGCATCAGAAATCTTCCGTACCGCCCTCGGAAGCGGGGACATCGGAACTGTCAAGACTGTCCAGTTCGGACATATCCTCTTCGTTCTCGTCGCCGAAGCTGTCGAAATATGTTTCATCGTCGTCATCGAAATCGTAGTCGTACTGTTCGATCTCCTCGCGTTTCTTAACGGCGTAAGCGGCGGCAGCCGCACCCGCAGCCGCAGATGCAGCAGCAAGAAGTAATGCGCCAAAAGCTTTCATAGAATTTCAACTCCTTATATAAAATTTAGTTTTTCGGAAATTACTATAATTCATATTATAACACACCTTTTAAAAAATTACAATGGGATTTTATAAAAAATTCGTAATGCGTAATGCGTAATTAAAGAGTTGAGAGTTAAGAGTTGAGAGTTGAGATATTGCAGGGACGCCTATATCTCAACTCTCAACTTTCAACTCTTAACTCTCAAAACTAAAATGTAGATTGTACTTTACCTTGCCGCACATTATACTTAGGCAGAGGACAGCAAAACTTTGCCTGAATAAGCCCGCGGGGGCTCCCCCGCCTCAGCCTGATCTTAACTCTTAAAACTAAAATTCAGAACGCGCTTTGCTTTGCCGCACATTATACTTAGGCAGAAACGCGCGAAATAACGCCTGTAGGCGTGCAGGCTCAGCCTGCTTGATTTTATAAATTTTGTATGTTATAATGTAATCAATTCAGGAAAGGCGATGATGTGATGGATCCGAAATCAAATGTGTTATGGTACGATTCTCCCGCAGAAAACTGGGACGAAGCCCTGCCCGTCGGCAACGGCAGAATAGGCGGCATGGTTTTCGGAAAACCCGCCGACGAACTTATCCAACTGAACGAGGATTCTATATGGTCGGGCGGTTTCAGGAAAAGAAACAACCCGAAAGCATATTCCAATCTGGAGAAAATGCGTGAACTTATACGCATTGGAAAGACAACCGACGCGGAAAACCTCTGCTATGACGCGTTTATGGGTACAAATGAGAACCAGCGGCATTATCAGCCTTTGGGGGATCTGCATATCCGGCAGAGCGGAACGGCGGAATGTTCCGACTATAAACGTTACCTCGATCTTGAAAACGCCCTCTGCGTTACCGAATGGCAGTGTGAAGGCGTGAAATATAAAAGAACCGTCTATGTTTCCTTCCCCGATAATGTAATGGTAATACACTTTACGGCTTCCGAAAGCGGGAAAATATCATTTACCGCCGCAATTGACGGCAGGGACGACAATTACGACAAAAACGAAGCTTATGACGGCAATACCCTGCTCTTTACCGTTTCGGACGGGATCCCTTACGCCGCTGCGGTGTCCTGCACTTCAAAAGGCGGAAAGGCGTTCACCGATGCAAACCGCCTGAAAGCCGAAAACGCCGATGAAGCGATCATAACTTTAGCCTGTCAGACTTCATACCGCACGGGAGACTACGAGAAACTCTCCGTAAGCCAAGCAAAGGCAGCTTTAAGGAAAACTGCCGCCGTTCTCCAAAAACGCCATACAAGCGATTATAGCCGCCTTTACGGGCGCTGTGAACTTTCCCTCTGCGACAACAGCGGCGGGAATTCGGAACTTCCCGTTAATGAGCGTTTGCAAAAACTCCGTGACGGCGGGAAAGACAACAAACTTGCGGAGATGTACTTCAACTTTTCAAGATACCTTATGATCGCGGGAAGCCGCCCGGGAACACTGCCGCTGAACTTGCAGGGAATATGGAACAAGGATATGTGGCCCGCGTGGGGCTGCAAATTCACCATAAACATCAACACAGAAATGAACTACTGGGGCGCGGAGATACAGAACCTTTCCGAATGTCACACGCCGCTTTTCGATCATATCGAGCGTATGCGGGAGAACGGCAGAGTTACCGCCCGTGAAATGTACCGCTACCGCGGTACGGTCTGCCATCATAATACCGACATCTGGGGAGATACCGCCCCGCAGGACAAGTGGCTTCCCGGAACGATCTGGCAAACCGGTCTTGCGTGGCTCTGCACGCACATTTACGAACATTATCTTTTTACGGGAGATAAAGATTTTCTTTCGGAGAAATACGACACACTCCGCGAAGCTGCGGAATTCTTCATAGATTTCCTTATCGACGACGGCAAGGGACGAATGGTAACAAGCCCTTCTGTTTCCCCCGAAAACACATACATTACCGCGGACGGGGCGAAAGGAACTATCTGCCAGGGTCCGTCCATGGACAGTCAGATATTATACTTCCTGTTCACCGCCGTTATAAACAGTTCGGAAATTGTTGACGATTCCGCAAAGCAGGAGGACGATGATGAATTTATCGCGAAGATAAAAGAACTACGCGGCAAACTTCCCAAGCCCGAGATCGGAAAGTACGGTCAGATAATGGAATGGGCAGAGGACTATGACGAATTCGAGCCGGGACACAGGCACATTTCCCAGCTTTTCGCCCTTTACCCTTCGGATCAGATAACCCTGCGGCACACTCCCGAACTTGCGGAAGCGGCAAAAGCCACGATTATCCGCAGACTTACCCACGGCGGCGGACATACGGGCTGGTCGCGGGCTTGGATAATCAATATGTGGGCGCGGCTCCATGACGGCGAAAAGGTTTCGGAGAATATTACCGCGCTCCTGACACATTCCACAAATATCAATATGCTTGATATGCACCCGCCTTTCCAGATAGACGGAAACTTCGGCGGCGGCGCGGGGATCGCGGAAGCCGTTCTGCAAAGTCACAGCGGCGAAATAGACATTCTGCCTGCCGTTCCCAAGGACTGGGAAAGCGGATCGGTGCGCGGCATAAAAGCCCGCGGCGGTTTTGAACTTGCGTTCTCGTGGAACGGCGGAAAAGTGTCGGAACTTACGATTCTGTCCTGCTGCGGAAACGTTTGCAGGATCGTGGGGAACGCTGCGGAAGTTTCCCGTGACGGCGAAAATATTCCCGTAAAGCATGAAGCGGACGTTTCATATTTTGAAACGGAAGCGGGAAAAACATATTCTATAAAATTTTAGAAGGGAAGGATCTGTATGGAACATGACCCCATTATCAAGGAAATGGCTGACGATATAATCAAGCTCTGCGACCCGTTCCAGATATTTCTTGTTTCAAAGAAAACCAACAGCAAGGGGGAGCTGACATCTTTCAAGCTGTGCATAGTCGTTGACGACAAATACGAAAGCCACACCGATCTTGAAACGGAGATACTCCTTAACACCGACTGTCCCGTCCCCTGTGACGTGATAGTCTACACAGTCAGCGACTGGAACGAATGTCTGGACGACGACTGCACCTTTGCGTACAGAGTTGATAATGAAGGGAATCTGATATATGAGCAGGTCAAGTAATCATTCAGGGGACAGCAAGCGTTATTACGACTGGCTGTATCATGCGTATCAGGATATGCTTGCGGCGAAAATGCTTATTGATGACAAGCGCCTTTACGGGCAAACGGTCTTTCACTGTCAGCAGGCTATCGAAAAGGGTTTGAAAGCGTTTCTGCTGTACAAGCACAGGAAACTTTTTGACGGGCACAACCTTACATGGCTCTGCAAACAGGCAGCAATGACCGATCAGGCGTTTACAAAGTGGATCGCAAAGTGCGCCATACTTAACCGTTTCTACATAGAGACGAGGTACCCCGCCGATATTCCCGAGGAAATAAGCCGCGATCTTGCGGAGGATATTCTTTTTGCGGCTGACGAAATGACCGACTTTATCTGCGAATACATAAAGTTCGATTTCAACAGCTACCATAAAAGAAACAGATAAAATATGCGCATAAACAAAAAGACCCGCCCTTACGGACGAGTCTATTTTGCTTGTAAATTAAATTACTTAGCCTTCTTAGCAACTACAGCTGCTGCAGCAAGTGCTACAGGGATAACTGCCAGTGCGATAGGAGAGTTGCCTGTGCCGGGGTTCTGAACAGGAGCAGGAGCAGCCTCTTCTTCATCAGCAGGCTCTTCATCGTCAGCGGGAGCTTCGTCCTCATCGCCTTCATCTTCAAGGCTGATATCGCCCTCATCGCTTACTTCTGTGCCGTCGTCGAGCTCAGCTTCATCGCCCTCGGCGCCTGCAGCGCAAACAGTCATACCAAGCATAGCTGCTGACATAGCGCAAGCAGCAATTGCAGCAAGGATCTTTTTCATTGTTATTTCCTCCATTCAATTGTTTTAATATAGTTTTTCTAACTATGCTGTAATTATAACACAATCGGCAATTAAATCCAAGCATTATTATAACAATTTTTCAGATAAATTTTTTAATTTTTTTAGGCGGTATGCACAAAATCGCAGATTTTTTTCACTTAAAAATTAAAATTTGGTTACAGGTTTTGTTATTCTTTTCACTAAATGTAATTTTTTGAGAACAAAATTTGCTTTTATTTCCCAAGGAACATTGAAATGCAGGATCCGTAATTTTATTCCAAAATATTGACAAATACTTAAAAATATTATATAATCTATTCATATTTACAAATATTAGAAGGGATGCTTTATTATGAAAGAATATGCAGCCGCCAAGAGACTCCGTGAGCTTCGTGAAAGCAGCCGCCTTTATCAACGGCAAGTCGCTGAATTTCTCGGCTGCTCTCAGCAGACCTACTCCCGCTATGAAACGGGCGAACTTCAGCCTTCAATATCGGTAATTGCAGATCTTGCAGGATTTTACGATACCAGCGCGGACTATATCATCGGGCTTACAGATAATAAACGTCCCTACCGCCGCCATAAGAAATAAAATTCCATATTTCCAAGGAAATGATAAACGCTCCGAAAGCATTCCTGCCTTCGGAGCGTTTGCTTTTTAGTCAACCAGTGAAATGATCGCCATTTCCGCAGCGTCGCCGCGTCTTGGTCCGATCTTGACGATCCTCGTGTAGCCGCCGTTTCTGTCGGCATACTTGGGAGCGATCTCGTCAAAAAGCTTCTTGACTACATCTTCTTTAGTTACATAAGCAAGAACCTGACGCTTGGAGTGCAGATCGTTGGTCTTGGCAGTAGTTATCATCTTCTCCGCCATTGAGCGCACTTCCTTGGCTCTGGTAACTGTTGTCTCTATTTTGCCGTTCTCAAGCAGATATGTTACCATAGCTCTGAGCATAGCTTTTCTATGGTCGCTTGTACGGCCCAGTTTTCTGGTTCCCGGCATATAATTCACTCCTTACTTATCAATTCAGCGCGATGTGTTATCGCTGTTATTCCTCCTCGGAACTGAGGTTGAAGCCCAGTGAATTGAGCTTTTCCTTTACTTCGTCGAAGGATTTCTTTCCGAGGTTTCTTACCTTCATCATTTCCTCTTCGGACTTGTTTATAAGGTCGTCCACCGTGTTTATTCCGGCACGCTTCAAACAGTTGAAGGAACGCACCGACAAGTCAAGTTCCTCAATGGTCATCTCAAGGATCTTTTCTTTACCCTTGTCGTCCTTTTCTATCATTATCTCTGTGATAGCGGATTCATCGGAAAGCTCGGTAAACGGCTTCAGATGCTCAATGAGGAGATTGGCTGCCTGTGAAACTGCCTCTTTTGCGGACACTACGCCGTCCGTCCAGACTTCAAGTATAAGCTTGTCATAGTCCGTTACCTGACCGAGACGTGTATCCTCAACGGAGTAGTTTACTTTCAGTACGGGGGTATAGATTGAATCCACTGCAATTACATCTATGCCGAAATTCGATATCTGCTTGTTCTTTTCGGCAGGAACGTAACCGCGGCCTTTGTCGATCGTAATTTCCATATAGAGCTTTGCGTCCTTGCCCAGAGTGGCGATATGCATTTCAGGAACAAGGATATCCACTTCGGAGTCGGTTTTAATGTCACCCGCAGTAACCTCGCACTCGTCCTCTGCCTCGATGTAGACCGTTTTCGGTCCTTCGCCGTGAAGCTTTGCGGTAAGGCTCTTAAGGTTCAGGACGATCTCTGTAACGTCCTCCTTAACGCCGGGTACTGTAGAAAGTTCATGGTGAACGCCGTCTATCTTTACCGATGTAACGGCGACGCCGGGAAGTGAGGAGAGCAGGACACGTCTCAGGCTGTTGCCGAGAGTATGTCCGTAGCCGCGCTCCAGCGGAGCAACAGTAAATTTGCCGTAGGTTCCGTTGCTTTTAAGCTCGACGGTTTCAATGTCCGCCTTCTGAATTGGTTCAAGCATGATAAAACCCTCCTATATTCAAGTTGCGGATAACGTATATTGCTGTAGTTATTATTTGGAATACAGCTCGACAATAAGGTGAGTCTGTGTCTCGTAGTCCAGATCTTCGGGAAGAGGCATACGTGTCACCTTAGCAGCAAAATTAGCCTTATCGGATTCCAGCCAGAGAGGAACTGTTCTGCTTGCTGTTTCTTCAACAACAGTCTTGAACTTCTCGCTGCTGCGGCTGCCCTCGTAAAGGGAAATAACATCTCCGACCTTTACTCTGTAGGAAGGAATATCTATGCGCTTGCCGTTTACGGTAAAATGTCTGTGGGAAACGAGCTGTCTTGCCTCACGTCTTGTAAGGGACAGACCCATTCTGTAAACAACATTGTCAAGTCTGGATTCAAGTATAGTGATAAGGTTATCACCTGTCTTGCCTTCCATCTTCTCGGCAATTTCAAAGTAGTGGTAGAAAGGCTTTTCCAGAACGCCGTAGATGAATTTCAGCTTCTGCTTTTCCTTCAGCTGCATTCCGTATTCTGAGACCTTCTTCCTGTTGTTTGCGCCGGGGTTTCTGTTGGATTCCTTGGAGATGCCCATTACCATCGGGCTGATGCCCAGATATCTGCATCTTTTCAGGATAGGTTCTTTATTCAATGCCATTACAATAACACCTCCTGTAAATTAGACACGTCTTCTCTTGGGAGGACGGCATCCGTTGTGGGGAATAGGAGTAACATCCTTGATGAGCTTAACTTCAAGACCTACTGTCTGAAGTGCTCTGATAGCGGCTTCGCGTCCTGCTCCGGGACCTTTTACATAAACTTCAACAGTCTTGAGTCCGTGTTCCATAGCAGCTCTTGCAGCTGTCTCAGCAGCAGTCTGAGCGGCGAAGGGAGTGGACTTCTTGGAACCTCTGAAGCCGAGTCCGCCTGCCGATGCCCAAGAGATAGCGTTGCCCTGAGTATCGGTGATAGTTACTATCGTATTGTTGAAAGTGGACTGGATATGAACAGCTCCATTTTCGATGTTTTTACGTTCACGGCGTCTTCTGACGACTGTTTTTTTACCTTTGACCTGAGCCATTTAATATATCCCTCCTTACTTCTTCTTGTTAGCGATGGTCTTAACGGGACCTTTGCGGGTCCTTGCGTTGGTCTTTGTTCTCTGACCTCTTACAGGGAGACCCTTTCTGTGTCGAACTCCTCTGTAGCAGCCTATTTCAACCAGTCTCTTGATGTTGAGAGCGACATTTCTTCTGAGATCGCCCTCTACAATAAAGTTATGATCAATATATTCTCTGAGCTTTGCAACATCGTCCTCGGTGAGGTCTTTAACTCTTATATCGGGGTTGATTCCCGTATTTGCGAGGATAACGTCAGCGGATCTGCGGCCTATTCCGTAAATATAAGTGAGTCCGATCTCGACTCTCTTATTCTTGGGAAGGTCAACGCCGGCAATACGTGCCATTTACAATACACCTCCATGTTGGTTTTGAATACTAATGTTTCTCATCAGCCCTGACGCTGTTTATGCTTGGGGTTTTCGCAGATAACCATTACCTTGCCTTTTCTTTTGATAACCTTGCATTTTTCACAGATAGGCTTTACAGAAGGTCTTACTTTCATGAAAAATTACCACCTTTCTGAGTTTAAAAACTTGATCATTTTGCTCTCCAGGTAATTCTGCCCTTTGACAGGTCGTAAGGCGACATTTCAACTGTTACCTTATCTCCCGGAACTATTCTTATATAGTTCATTCTGAGCTTACCCGAAACATGAGCGAGAATTTTATGTCCGTTTGCAAGCTCCACCTGAAACATTGCGTTCGGCAAAGCTTCTATGACCGTACCTTCGATCTCAATAACATCTTCCTTAGACAAGCATAAGCCTCCTTCCGGAATTTCTGATATTCGATTTCGGCAAAACTGCTCATTCCGTTCCCCCGGAGAACTCCGCCAGAAACTTCCGCAGTTCTTTATCTGTCATCTTTTCGGTATTCACCGTAGTTTTTGTCAGACTGACGTGTTTCGGATTCTTCTTCTTGGGAGAACCGAGCTTCCGCTCTTTTCCGTCCGCAAGATAAACATATCCGTCCTCTGTGGAAACTATGACCATGAATCTGCCTTTTTCGCGTCCCGCCAAAGCGCGGACGACCGTTCCGACTTTTGCTTCCACATTCCGCCCTCCTGACTGTTTAAAGAGTAGGCTTTGTCAGGATCACAGGTCCGTCCGGGGTGATTGCCACCGTATGCTCAAAATGAGCCGAAAGCGAACCCGACTTTGTAACAACGGTCCAGCCGTTTGGCAGAACTCTTACGCCCTCGCCCGATGCGTTTATCATAGGTTCAATGGCGAATGTCATTCCCGGCATAAGTCTGGGACCGTGACCCGCCTTCCCGTAATTGGGGACTTCGGGAGATTCGTGAAGGTTTCTGCCCACACCGTGACCTATATAGTCCTTCACAACTCCGAAACCGTATGAAACGCAGTATTCCTCAACGGCATGACCGATGTCGCCTATACGGTTTCCCGCGGTCGCCTGTTCGATACCCAGATACAGGCTTTCTTCCGTGACTTTCAGCAGTTTTCTTGCTTCTTCGGAAATTTTGCCGACGGGGAAGGTAAATGCCGTATCTCCGTGAAAGCCGTCTATATACGCTCCCACGTCGATGCTGACAATGTCCCCTTCCTTGATCCTCACCTTTTTGGACGGGATCCCGTGAATGACCTGCTCATTTATGCTTATGCACGCCGAGCCGGGGAATCCTCCGTAGCCGAGGAATGAAGGTTTTGCACCGTTTTTGACGATATAGTCGTGAATGATCCTGTCAAGTTCATATGTTGTCATTCCGTCTCTTATAGAACGTCCGCCGGTATGGAGCGCGTTGCCTGCAATAATGCCTGCCCTGCGCATTTTCTCCAGCTCTGTCTTTGATTTAACGCTTATCATTTAAAATACGCTTCCTTCCTTGAAGTACGGAGATCAAGCGTTGATAGCCTCCAGAACCTTCTTGGAAGTATTCTTGACTTCCTCCTGACCCTCAACTCTTACGAGCTTGCCTCTCTTTTCGTAGAAATCTGCAAGAGGCGCGGTCTGTTCATGGTATGTGCGAAGTCTTTCGATGACCGTTTCGGGAGCATCGTCCTTGCGCTGAACGGCATTTCCGCCGCACTTATCGCAAATGCCCTCTTTCTTGGGAGGATTGAACTCGATGTGGTAAGAAGCACCGCACTTTTCGCAGACTCTTCTGCCTGAAAGTCTGCCTTGGATAACTTCGTCTGGAACGTCGATGGAAATTACCTTGTCAATGTTTATCCCCATGTTCTCCAGAGCTTCCGCCTGAGGAACAGTTCTTGGGAAACCGTCCAGAATATAGCCGTTTTTGCAGTCAGCCTCAGCGATCCTGTCTTTAAGGATACCGATAACGACTTCATCGGGAACAAGCGCGCCGCTTTCCATAAAGCTCTTGGCTTTCAGACCGCACTCTGTGCCGTTCTTTACAGCCTCGCGAAGGATATTTCCCGTTGAGATCTGGGGAATGCCCAGCTTTTCGCTGATAACTTCTGCCTGTGTGCCTTTTCCTGCGCCCGGAGCGCCCAATAAGATCAGGTTCATATTTATCCTCCTGTTGAAATTTTTATTGATCTGACATTATACCGTGACGATATAATGCGCAAAAATCGTATGCGTTCTCGGGGAACGCTTTGCGGTATTGCCGCAAAACGTCCTGTTTATTCGAGGAATCCCCTGTGGTGACGCATCATCATCTGTGACTCAAGAGTTCTTACCGTTTCAAGCACAACGCTTACAACGATAAGGATAGACGTACCGCCCATTGCGATCCCGAGCTGCGGGAGCGCAAGGTTCGTAAGGATAGGGAATATCGCGATAACACCAAGGAAGAACGCTCCCACAAGAGTGATCTTGCCGAGAACTCTCTGAATGAAATCGCTTGTGGGCTTTCCGGGACGGATTCCCGGTATGCCGCCGTTGTTCTGACGGAGATTGTTTGCGATCTCTATCGGATTGTACTGCATTGAAACATAGAAATAGTTGAATGCAATTATCAGCAGGAAATAAAGAATTGCATACCATGGGCTGGTATAACTGAAGAATCTGATAAATCCTGCGTAGAACTTCTGCCAGAATGTTACAGGATCCGCTTTAGGCGGAACGAACATTGAAATTGTGGACGGAAGTGACATTATCGCCATCGCAAAGATGATAGGCATAACGCCGCTCATTGCAATTTTGATAGGAATGTGAGTATTCTGTCCGCCGTACTGTTTTCTGCCTACTACACGCTTTGCATACTGGATAGGGATACGTCTTTCGGATTCGTTCATGAAAACGATAAAGCCGATCATTACGATAAACACTATCAGCACCGCAGGAACTACGAACACATACTTCATATCCGACTTTACAAGCTCGAACATGGAAAGTATCGCCGAAGGACCTCTTGAAACGATACCCGCAAACAGTATCATAGAGATACCGTTGCCAATGCCGTTTTCGTTTATCCTGTTGCCCAGCCATACAACAATGCTTGCGCCCGCAGCCAATGAAAGGACGATAACCACCGCCGTGAAAACTCCCGCCGCACCGCTTGTATAAGTGATAGCATGATTGTTTCTCAGCGTTACATAGTAGGCATACGCCATTACAAAAGCAATGCCCAGCGATACGAAGCTTGTTATCTTCTGTATCTTTTTCCGTCCCGATTCGCCCTCTTTCTGGAGATTTTCCAGAGGAGGAAGCGCATATGTCAGCAGCTGCATTATGATGGACGCGTTGATATACGGCTGAATGGACAGTGACAGCAGCGTTCCCTGTGAAAGCGCACCGCCGGTAAGGATATCCATATAACTCAGGAAGTTACCGTCAGCGAACATATTGCTTATGGCATCAGGATCCATAAACGGTACGGGAATGTGGCAGCCGATCCTGAACACGAGGATTATCAGTAATGTGTAAAGTATCTTTCTCCTTAATTCGGGAACCCTCCAAGCGTTTCTGAAGGTCGTGAACACATTACATCACCTCAGCCTTCCCGCCTGCTTTCTCGATTTTTTCCTTAGCAGACCGGGAGAAAGCCGCCGCCTTTACTGTAAGATCAACGCCGAGTTCTCCGTTTCCGAGAACTTTAACGCCGTTGGCAGTTTTCTTTACAACGCCTGCTGCTTTAAGCAGCTCTGCGTCAACAACAGTGCCTGCCTTGAATTTTGCAAGGTCGGAAACGTTGATAACTGCCATCTTTTCTGCGAAAATATTATTGAAGCCCCTCTTAGGGATCCTTCTTGCCAGAGGCATCTGACCGCCTTCAAAGCCGATCCTTACGCCGCCGCCCGAACGGGCATTCTGACCCTTGTGACCCTTGCCTGCGGTCTTGCCGTTTCCTGAACCGTGACCTCTTCCTATTCTCTTCACATCTCTGTTAGAGCCCTCGGCAGGGGATAATTCGTGAATTTTCATGCTTTTCGCACCTCCTTGTATTAATTATGCGTCGATAACCTCTACGAGGTGAGCTATCTTTCTTACTTTGCCCTTTGTAGCGTCGTTATCGGGCTGCTCGGAAACGTCTCCGATCTTACGGAGTCCGAGGGAATTAGCTGTTGCAGCCTGATCCTTCTTAACGCTGTTAAGACTTCTCACAAGCTTTACTTTCATTTCTTCGTCCTCCTTAACCCAAGATTTCCTTTACGGATTTGCCTCTGATCTCAGCAACTTCCTTTGCGCTGCGGCACTGAGCAAGACCGTTGATGGTCGCTCTTACCACGTTGCAGGCGTTGTTGGAACGGAGAGATTTTGTTCTGATGTCCTTGATACCTGCCATTTCGATCACCGCACGTACAGGACCGCCTGCGATAACGCCGGTACCGGGAGCAGCGGGTTTCATAAGAACTCTGCCTGCGCCGAATGTTCCGATGATCTCGTGAGGAATTGTAGTTCCTCTGAGGGAAACTCTGATAAGATTTTTCTTAGCGTCCTCGATTCCCTTGCGGATAGCGTCGGGAACTTCTCCGGACTTGCCCATGCCGAAGCCTACGATGCCGTTTCCGTCGCCTACTACAACGAGAGCCGCGAACTTGAAGATACGTCCGCCCTTAACGGTCTTGGAAACTCTGTTTATAGCAACGACTTTTTCGGTCAGCTCCATAGCAGAAGCATCTATTTTAGCGTTTGCCAAAAGTATTACCTCCTTATTTGTTGATGGCGCCGAATCAGAAATTCAGACCGCCTTTTCTTGCGCCTTCGGCAAGTTCTGCAACTCTTCCGTGATAGAGATAACCTGCACGGTCGAAAACAACGTCCTTAATGCCCTTCTCGGCAGCCTTCTTGGCGATCATCTCGCCGACTTTGAAAGCGCCTTCCTTGTTGCCGCCGTTTCCGTCAAAACCCTTTTCCAGCGAAGAAGCCGCGCAGAGTGTAACTCCTGCAGTATCGTCGATGATCTGAGCATAGATGTTCTTAGCGCTGCGGAAAACGTTAAGTCTTGGGCATTCAGCTGTTCCGCTTATCTTAGCGCGGACGCGTACCTGTCTCTTGGCTCTTGCAGCCTTTCTGTTTATCTGCTTTACCATTAAAATTCAACTCCTTTTCAAGCGGAGAATAGTAGTCGCTCCGGCGGAAATTTCCTGCCGCGGACTGTCCCATTCTCTAAAAATAGGATAACGATTCTTATTTTGAAATTACTTCTTGCCCTTACCGGCTTTACCTTCCTTGCGGATGATCCTTTCACCGGTGTAGCGGATACCCTTGCCCTTGTACGGCTCGGGAGGTCTTTTCTCGCGGAGCTCGGCAGCGAACTGTCCCACTTTCTGCTTGTCAATACCGTTTACAACGATCTTGTTGGGCGCGGGAACGTCTATTGTGATGCCGTCTGTTTCCGGAACGATGACCTGATGCGAATAACCAAGGTTCATAACAAGGTTCTTTCCCTGCTTCTGAGCACGGTAACCGATACCCTCGATGTCCAGAGACTTGGAAAATCCGTTTGTAACGCCCTCCACCATGTTGTGGATAAGTGTTCTTGTCAGACCGTGGAGTGATTTGTGGAGCTTATCCTCGGAGGGACGCTCAACAATTATTTCATTACCCTCGACCTTGATCTTCATATCATGGTTGAAAGTATTTGTAAGTGTGCCCTTGGGTCCCTTTACCGTAACGGTAGTGCCGTCGATCTTTACATCAACGCCGGCAGGAACAGTAACGGGCTTTTTGCCTATTCTTGACATTTACTTGTTCCTCCTTACCATACGAATGCAAGGACTTCGCCGCCGACATGGAGCTCTCTTGCTTTCTTGTCGGTCATAATGCCCTTTGATGTGGAAACGATAGCGATCCCGAGACCTTTCATTACCTTGGGCATATCCTCGCAGCTTGAATATATTCTGAGACCGGGCTTAGAAACTCTTCTCAGACCTGTGATGACCTGAGACTTGTTCTCGCCGTATTTCAGCGTGATCCTGATGATGCCCTGCTTTCCGTCGTCTATGATCTGATAGCTCTTGAGATAACCCTCATCAACGAGTATCTGAGTGATAGCTTTCTTCATATTGGAAGCAGGAACGTCAACTGTTGCGTGCTTTGCAGAATTGGCATTACGTATTCTTGTAAGAATATCTGCAATTGTATCTGTAATTTGCATAACGGTTAACCTCCTTATATTACTTTAAAAAGCAGCGTTCAGCTTACCAGCTTGCTTTCTTCACGCCGGGGATCTGACCGTCGTGAGCAAGCTCTCTGAAGCAGATACGGCAGATGCCGAATTTTCTCATATATGCGTGAGGTCTGCCGCAGATCTTGCATCTGTTATAAGCTCTGGTGCTGTACTTAGGAGTTCTCTGCTGCTTAACTTTCATAGATGTTTTAGCCATTTAATCCTGACCACCTTTCCTATTACTTAGCAAAGGGAGCGCCCATCAGCTCAAGCAGAGCCTTGGCTTCCTCATCTGTGTTTGCGGTGGTGATTATGTTAATGTCCATACCGCGGACTTTGTCGATCTTATCGTACTCGATTTCGGGGAATATCAGCTGCTCCTTGATACCTGTGGAATAGTTGCCTCTGCCGTCGAAAGAGTTGCCGTTTATTCCTCTGAAGTCACGTACACGGGGGAACGCAACATTGAACAGTCTGTCGAGGAATTCGTACATCTTTTCGCTTCTGAGAGTAACTTTTACGCCGATAGGCATACCCTCACGGATCTTGAAGTTAGCAACGGACTTCTTAGCGCGGCAAACGATAGGCTTCTGACCTGTTATAGCCGCAAGGTCGTTCATGATAGCGTCGATCACCTTAGCGTTGTCCTTTGCTTCGCCTGCGCCGACGTTGATAACTACCTTGTCTATCTTGGGGATCTGCATAACGCTTTTGTAGCCGAACTTCTTCATTAAAGCAGGAGCCACTGTGCTGACATAAAGTTCTTTCATATTAGATGCCATTTCAATTACTCCTTTCCTTAATAAGCCTTGCCGCAGTCAGGGTGCTTGCAGACTCTTACCTTTTTGCCGTCCTCGATCCTGTGAGCGAGTCTGGTGGGCTTGCCGCACTTGGGGCAGACAGCCATTACCTTTGAAGCATAAAGGGGAGCTTCGCACTTTACAATGCCGCCCTGCTGACCCATCTGTCTGGGTTTAACGTGCTTGGTAACGATGTTGAGACCTTCAACGATAACTTTCTTTTCCTTGGGGGAAACTTCAAGTACCTTGCCCTGCTTGCCCTTGTCCTTGCCGGAAAGGATAACAACAACATCGTCCTTTTTAACGTGAAGATTATTCATATTGTTACGCCTCCTTACAGAACCTCGGGAGCAAGTGACAGGATCTTCATATAGTCCTTGTCTCTCAGCTCACGGGCAACAGGTCCAAAGATACGTGTACCTCTGGGGTTTTTGTCCTCTTTGATAATTACGGCAGCGTTCTCATCGAAACGGATATATGTTCCGTCGTCACGGCGGAGACCTTTTGCCGAACGAACTATAACTGCCTTAACGACGTCGCCCTTCTTAACAACGCCGCCTGGTGTTGCTTTCTTGACCGAAGCAACAACTACGTCGCCGATGTTTGCATATCTTCTGCGGGTACCGCCAAGGACTCTTATGCACATAAGTTCCTTTGCGCCCGTGTTATCGGCAACTTTCAGATAAGTCTGCATCTGGATCACAGCGATTAACTCCTTCCATATTTGGATCTTTCTCCTGATCTGAGCAGGAGCGTCGGAAGCGGCAGCGGTGTTTTCCGAAGCGCCTCCGTAACAATGCTCATTACGCCGCGGGGCTTAATTACTTAGCCTGCTCGATAACTTTTACGAGACGCCATCTCTTGTCCTTGGACATAGGACGTGTCTCCATTATCTCAACGCGGTCGCCGATGTTGCAGGTGTTGTTCTCATCATGAGCCTTAAGCTTGATAGTTCTCTTGATGATCTTCTTGTACAGAGGGTGCTGTACATTATCAACGATAGCAACAACAATGGTTTTATCCATCTTATTGGAAACTACTTTTCCGACTCTGGTCTTTCTGAGATTTCTTTCAGCCATTTTGTTTCCCTCCTTCAATTACTGTTCGGAACCGGCACGCTCGCGGATAATGGTCTTAACGCGGGCAATGTCCTTCTTGACAGCTTTCAGACGAGTAGGGTTGTCGAGCTGATTTATAGCGTGCTGAAAGCGGAGAGCGAAAAGCTCTTTTTTAAGGTCTGTCAGTTTGTTGTCAAGTTCAAGATCTGTCATATCTCTGATCTCTGCAGCTTTCATTATTCGCTCGCCTCCTCTTTCTCACGCGCTACAAACTTACATTTGATAGGAAGCTTATGCATAGCAAGACGCATAGCTTCTCTTGCGATATCCTCGGTAACGCCTGCGATCTCGAACATTACTCTGCCGGGCTTTACTACCGCTACCCAGTATTCGGGAGAACCTTTACCGGAACCCATTCGTGTTTCAGCCGGTTTTTCGGTAACGGGCTTATCGGGGAATATCTTTATCCATACCTGACCGCCTCTCTTGATGTAACGCGTCATAGCGATACGGGCAGCCTCTATCTGATTGGAGGTGATCCATGCGGGCTCCAGAGCCTGAAGACCGTAATCTCCATTGGAAACCTTGTTTCCGCGGGACGCTTTACCTGTAAGACGTCCTCTCTGTACTCTTCTGTACTTTACTCTCTTCGGAAGCAGCATTACTGATTACCTCCTTCTCTTTTTCTTGCGCCGCGGTTCTCGCGGTTTTCTCCGCCCTGACGGCGTTCGCCTCTGTCATTTCTGCGGGGTTTCTTTTCGGGCTTTTCGGGAGCCGCAGCTCTTGCCTTGGCAACATCGCCCTTGAGGACTTCGCCCTTGTAGATCCATACCTTTACGCCGATACGTCCGTATGTTGTGCTTGCTTCTGCAAAACCGTAGTCAATATCTGCACGAATGGTCTGAAGGGGGATAGTTCCTTCATGGTAGGACTCGGAACGGGCGATTTCTGCACCGCCTATACGTCCGCTTACCATTACTTTTATACCCTTTGCACCGAACTTCATTGCTCTGCCGATAGCCTGCTTCATGGCTCTTCTGTAGGAAGCACGGTTTTCAAGCTGTGCCGCAATGCTTTCCGCAACGAGCTGAGCGTCCATATCGGGGGACTTTACCTCAACTATGTTGATAGCAACGGATTTCTTCATCATCTTCTCGACGTCGAGACGAAGCTTTTCAATATTCTCACCGCCGCGTCCGATAACAATACCGGGCTTAGCGCAGTGAACGTGGATCCTTACCTTATCCGCAAATCTTTCGATCTCAATGCGGGGAACGCCTGCTGCGTAAAGGTTTTTCTTGATATAATTGCGGACATTGTAGTCCTCGACCAGAGTATCGCCGAAAGTCGCCTTATTCGCAAACCAGCGGGAATCCCAATCTTTAATAACGCCGACACGCATTCCATGCGGATTGACTTTCTGTCCCATTTAGTTTACCTCCTCTTTCGACTTATTCTTTTTCCTTGACCACAAGAGTAACGTGTGATGTTCTCTTGAGGATCCGGAACGCTCTGCCTTTAGCTCTGGGCATGATTCTCTTCATTATAGGACCGGGGCAAACGAAACATTCGGAAACATAAAGGTTATCCTTGTCCATTCCGAAATTGTTTTCTGCGTTTGCAACTGCGGACTTCAGAAGCTTCTCCAGGTATTCACAGGCAGATTTTGGTGTGTGCTGTAAGATCGCCATTGCTGTCTCAACGTCCTTTCCTCTTATGAGATCAAGAACGATCTGGACTTTTCTCGGCGCGATACGAGCATTTTTAAGATATGCTCTTGCTTCCATTTTAAATTCTCCTCTCTGCCTTATTTCTTACCGTTGTTGGATACTTTGGAGCCTGCATGGCCCTTGAAGGTCCTTGTGGGTGCAAATTCACCCAGCTTATGACCTACCATATCTTCCGTAACATATACGGGAACGTGCTTTCTGCCGTCGTGAACGGCAAATGTATGACCTACGAAATCGGGGAATATCGTTGAAGCTCTGCTCCATGTCTTGAGAACTTTCTTTTCACCGGCTTCGTTCATAGCGATAACTCTTTTCAACAGGACTTCTTGTACATAAGGTCCCTTCTTAACGCTTCTGCTCATTGGTTTTCCTCCTCTCTTATTTTAGGCAGGGAACCTTGACGGTTCCTTCTTTATGATTCAATGAGCCGGATCCTATCCGGACGCACGTCCTTTCGGAGTTTATGCTCCGTAAGTCCGTGACTTGTTTTTATAGGGAATTACTTACCGTTTCTTCTCTTTACGATAAACTTATCTGTACGGTTATGGGTCTTTCTGGTCTTGTAACCGAGAGCAGGCTTGCCCCAAGGAGTAACAGGTCCCGGACGGCCTACAGGAGACTTACCTTCACCGCCGCCGTGGGGGTGATCGCAGGGGTTCATTACGGAACCTCTTACGGTAGGTCTGATGCCCATATGGCGTGTTCTTCCGGCTTTGCCGAGGCTTACGTTCTCATGGTCGATATTTGAGACCTGACCGATGGAAGCCATACAGCCTGCCGGTATTTTTCTCATCTCTCCGGAAGGAAGTCTTACCAGAACGTAACCGTCTTCCTTACCCATAAGCTGAGCCATATTGCCTGCCGCACGGACGAGCTGAGCGCCCTTGCCGGGATAAAGCTCTATATTGTGGATAAAAGTACCTACCGGTATATCGTTGAGCGCAAGAGCGTTGCCGGGCTTGATGTCGGCATGTGCGCCGCTTGTGACAACGTCTCCTACTGCGAGGCCGTTCGGAGCGATGATATATCTTTTTTCGCCGTCCTCGTACTGAACGAGAGCGATAAACGCGCTTCTGTTAGGATCGTATTCAATGCTGAGAACAGTAGCGTTCATACCCTGCTTATCTCTTTTGAAATCAATGATCCTGTATTTTCTTCTGTTTCCGCCGCCTCTGTGACGAACGGTGATCCTGCCGTAGCTGTTTCTGCCTGCGGTCTTTTTGATAGGTGCAAGAAGGCTCTTTTCGGGAGCGGTCTTGGAAAGCACGCTGTAGTCAGTAACAGTCATCTGACGTCTTGAAGGCGTCGTCGGCTTATATGACTTTATAGCCATTTGCAGTTCATCTCCTTATAATATTTTGCGATGTTTTGCGGAAGCTGTCCCTTCCATACTTACTCGTTTTCCTGCCGGATAAGGAGTAAACTTACATCATGCCATCGAAGAACTCGATGGTCTTTGAACCCTCTGCGAGAGTAACTATCGCCTTTTTCCAGTCGGGTGTGTAACCTCTGTTCATACCCATTCTCTTGGCGCGTCCTCTTACGCTTACGGTGTTGACTTTAGCAACTTTTACATCGAAAAGCTCCTCCACCGCCTTGGCAATTTCTATCTTGTTGGCGGACTTGGCAACTCTGAAGGTGTACTTGCTGTCCTGCAAGCCTTCCATGCTCTTTTCAGTGATGATCGGCTTGATAACTATATCCTGTGCAGTCATTATGCGTACACCTCCTCGATCTTGGAAACGGCGTCCTTAACAACGATGAACTTGTCATAGTTAAGAATGTCGTAAACGTTTATTGTATTTACAAGAGCCGTCTTGACGCCGGGGATATTTCCGGCGCTTCTGATAACGAAGCTGTTTGCCTCGGGCATTACTATGAGAGCCTTGCTGCCCTCTGCGCCTATAGCTTTCAGCATAGCCGCAACTGTCTTTGTCTTGTACTCGTCCATTGTGATGGAATCGAGAACGATGATATTATTATCAATGACCTTAGTGGAAAGAGCGGACTTCATAGCAAGTCTCTTGAGCTTCTTGTTTACTGTGAAACGGTAGCTTCTGGGCTTGGGTCCGAGAGCGATACCGCCGTGTGTCCACTGAGGAGCGCGTGTTGAACCCTGTCTTGCATGACCTGTGTCCTTCTGTCTCCAAGGCTTCTTTCCGCCGCCCTTTACTTCTGTGCGGGTGAGAGTGGACTGTGTGCCCTGTCTCTGATTTGCAAGGTAGTTGACTACCATTGTGTGCATGGCGGATTCGTTGGGAGTTATGCCGAAAACAGCATCTGACAGCTCAATGTCGGAAACCTCTTTACCTGTCATATCCAGAACTTTAATATTAGGCATTATTGCTTCCTCCTTCCATTAAGCCTTTTTCTTAACGCAGTCGCAAATGGTAACGATGCCGTTCTTAGGACCGGGGATCGCGCCTTTTACTGCGATAAGATTATTCTCTGCGTCAACTTTAACGACTTCAAGATTCTGAACGGTAACTTTCTCATGTCCCATGTGACCCGGAAGAGCCTTGCCCTTATAGATACGCGAAGGGGACGAGCAAGCGCCCATTGAACCTGCGTGTCTGTGAACAGGACCTGTACCGTGAGTCTCTTTCAGTCTTGAATTGTTGTTTCTCTTGATAGTGCCCTGAAAACCCTTACCTTTTGAAGTGCCGGAAACATCAACGATGTCGCCTGCCGCAAAAGTGTCGGCTTTCAGAATTGCGCCTATCTCCATAGCCTCGGCATTGTCAAGCTTGAACTCTTTGAGAGTTCTCTTAGCTGCAACGTCCGCCTTGGCGAAATGACCTTTGAGGGGCTTGTTCACAAGCTTTTCTCTCAGATCGCCGAAGCCCAGCTGAACTGCGCTGTAGCCGTCGTTCTCAACAGTTTTCTTCTGAACGACAACGCAGGGGCCGGCTTCCACAACAGTCAAGGGAATTACCTTGTTTGTTGCTTCATCGAAGATCTGTGTCATGCCGATCTTCTTACCGATGATTGCCTTTGTCATAGTTTTTCCTCCTTTGGTTATTGGCTGCCTTTCAGCAGCATGACCCTGCCGTCAACATTTTTGGGAAATGGCAAACCGCGTCACATTCTCCCTGTGCAGGAAAGGACTGTTTACTTGATTTCCATTACAACGTCAACGCCGGCAGGAAGTTCAAGACCCTGCAGTGCTTCAACAGACTTGTCGGACGGTCTGATAACGTCTATAAGTCTCTTGTGAGTCCTCAGCTCGAACTGCTCGCGGCTGTCCTTATCCTTGTGTACCGCGCGGAGAATGGTGATTATCTCCTTATCGGTAGGAAGTGGGATAGGGCCGCTTACTCTCGCGCCGCTGCGCTTTGCAGCGTCAACGATCTTCGCAGCAGCAGCATCGACTACCGCATGGTCGTAACCTTTGATCCTTATTCTGATTTTTTCATTGACTGCCATAATGATCGCCTCCTGAATTACTTTTTGATTTGGGGACGAGGTTTGTGATAATTTTCTGTAATTTCCGCAAAACGTTCCACGTTACCGTGCGTTTCGCGCGGAAAAATATTAAAAAACCCGAAAAACATTGTTTTCCGAGCAAGCGCAAACACATAACTTACCTTTGGACGGCAGAAATTTCCCGCCCACGGTTTAAGCACACACAGTGTTCACTATCACAGCCGCCCGGCTCGAAGTCGGACATACTCCACGGAAATTCCCCTGCACACCGCAGGCAACCTTCCGCTTCCTCGCAAAAACTTTAAATATTGCAGTCACGCAAGTAATATTATAGCATTTCCCCGTCCCGATTTCAAGGGGTTTGCGCCGATTTTGCAAAATTTTTATGTAGAAATTTCCACTCATTTTCTTGAAATTTTTGTATATTTTCTACAAAGCAAGGCTGAAACCTTGACCCATGCAGGCATAGTTTTGTTATTTCCCGACTTATGCCTGCCGTGAGGTAAAGTAAAGTTAAATCTGCAAAAAGTTGAGAGCCAAGATATAGGCGTTACTGCAATATCTCAACTCTCAACTCTTAACTCTCAACTCTGCATATATTTTCTTATGATTTCTTCCGACACGCCGTCTGCTGCCATTAGTGCAAGTAGGTCGGATCTGCCTTTGGCAATGCCAGTTTGAATAGCTTCTTCAAGTGCGGAAGCTTTGTCGTGCATGGCTTTTTCGCGCATACGGGCAAGCTCTTTCAATTTTTCGTTGTTATTCATGTTATAAAGATCATCTATAGCTCTGTCTAACGCTGACATTTCGGCTGTTCTCAACATCTCAAATTCCTCATTTACGTA
>CANQTP010000003.1 GCA_947626755.1 uncultured Clostridia bacterium | reverse complement strand
GCTTTACTTTTCCATTTCTGGAATTTCAGGGTTTCTTTGGTTCGTTTCGTTCTGTTGTTCAATTTTCAAGATTCCGTATCCCGCTTTCCTCTTCACCGCAAATTCTCTGCTCGATCCCATCGGCTTTCCTTTGCCGCTCCGTTTCCCGCGGAACTTTTTCATTATATCACATCCTCACTCGCTTGTCAAGTACTTTTTCAAAAAATTTTTCAATTTTTTTGATCCGTAATCTTGTCGCCCTCGTGAGTCAGCTTCTTTATTATACTACTGTCCATACCCTTTGTCAAGCACTTTTTTTCAAATCAGCGTTTTACACATAAAGTTTAGTAAATTTCACTTCCAAATTAGACAAATTCCACATAAAATTTCCGTTTTTCATGCCGTATGCTTATATTTTATGAAATATCGCCTGAAAATGTTCCTCTTAAAATAAGATTAAGATAGTCGAGTTTTTCATCGTAGACATTCTTTACCTGACCGTCAACGTCGCTGACTTCAATGTAAAGATTCATGACGCAGTTGTTTCCATCTGCTTCATCGGTATAATGATACCTATAAGTATAAGTGGTGGTATTTTCGCCGCTTTCCTTTATAATGGTATACGGCTTGAGCCCAACAGCCCGCTCCGCGTCCCTGATCTTCATTCCGAACTCAACCACGGATGTGTCTATCTTGGCTTCATTCTTAATACCCATCCAGTTATGTTTCAGAACACTGAAATTATACAGGACTGCTTCATTTACGCTTCCGGAACCGTCCTCATTCAGCAGAACAGCCCATTCAGGCACCTGAATGCCGCTTATCTCGGCGGATTTTTCCGACTCGCATATATAGTCGTAATCCGCAATATAATTCAATGCGCCGTAAATTGAGCCTTCTCCGTCAAGGAACGTCACGCCCGTGTCCGCGGAAATTTTCTCCACGTCCCTGCCAAGGGGAACTTTATCAAAAAGTCTCCGTCCTTCCGCAGCCTTTACCGAAATGACAATATTTACTATTATAACAGCAATGACCGCAATAACAACAACAGCGGCGGCAATTTTAAGAACAAATCCCCGCTTTGCCTTTTCCGATTTTTTCTTATTTTTCTTTGTTTTTCCCGTATCAACGCTTTCCACATCATCAAAAGCGTCCCTTTCCGCGCTGTTTCCTGCGACGGTAATGATCTCCGCACCGCAGCTGCGGCATATAACATCATTTTCCGCAATTTCAGAACCGCATTCCGTACATCTCATGACCGTTTCTCCCTTCATCTATGTAAATATTATAGTTCATTTCAAAAGTCCTATACATATAATATAACACTTCGCGCGAAATTTGTCAACATTTAGTGCAAATTGCTGTATTAATTCTTCAAAATGCAATTTAAAAATCATTTTATTCCAGTTTTTTATTAAAAATAGTTGTATTCACAAAATATTTACGCAATTTTGCAAGTTTTATCGAAAAATCTTGCAAAAATCCCTTGACAAGCATTTTATAATGTGTTATCATATATATTGAATTCAAGTCTGTTATGAGAACAGCTTGGAAATCGTTATCCGAAAACTTTTTTCAGGAGAGTGAGTATATGCTTTTAAAAGAAGGCGAGATAAGAATACCTTCGGGCTGCGCCATCTCAGGCTTTATCAGTCGAGACGGCAGACGGCTGAACGGCAGCGACGTAGTAAAGTCCATTTCCTATATGCACGACCGCTCCAACGGTCTGGGCGGCGGATTTGCCGGCTACGGTATCTATCCCGAATACAAAGACCTGTACGCGTTCCACGTTTTCTACAATTCCAACACCGCGCGGGAACAGACCGAGCGTTTTCTCGACCGCCATTTTGACGTTGTGAACCTCAGCCGTATCCCCACAAAGAAAGTTCCTGCCATCAAGAATGAACCCCTTATCTGGAGATATTTTGTAAATCCTCTGCCCACCAAGATAGCTTCGTCTCAGCTTGACGAAAAGGAATTCGTTGCCAAATGCGTTATCCGCATAAACAACGACATTGACGGCGCGTATGTATTTTCCAGCGGAAAGAACATGGGCGTTTTCAAAGCTGTAGGTTTTCCGGAGGACGTTGGAGAATTCTACCGTCTTGACGAATACAGCGGCTACGCTTGGACCGCCCACGGACGTTATCCTACAAATACCCCCGGCTGGTGGGGCGGCGCGCACCCGTTTTCCCTGCTTGACTATACAATAGTACATAACGGCGAAATTTCCTCTTACGACGCAAACCGCCGCTTTATCGAAATGTTCGGCTATAAATGCACGCTTCTCACCGATACGGAAGTTATCACCTACATTTTCGACTACCTGAACAGAAAGCAGCAGCTCAGCCTTGAAGATATTGCCGGAATAATCGCCGCGCCGTTCTGGAGCGAGATAGAAGCCCTTGAAAAGACCGACCCCGAAAAAGCCGCCAAGCTGAAATATTTCAGGAACGCTTTTTCCAGCCTGCTGATAACCGGACCTTTCTCCATAATCCTCGGCTACACGGGCGGACTTATGGCTCTCAACGACCGTCTGAAACTCCGCTCCATGGTCGTCGCCGAAAAGAAAGACATGGTCTATATCGCCAGTGAGGAATGCGCTATCCGCGCGATCTGCCCCGACGCTGAAAACGTATGGAGTCCCCGCGGCGGCGAACCTGTAATTGTAAATCTTAGCGAGGAGGGTAAAAGAAAATGCCTGTAAACTTTTTTCCTGCCCAGTTTGAAGTGCTCCGTAATACGGACAAATGTATAAAGTGCCGCGCCTGCGAACGTCAGTGTTCCAACGAAGTACACCACTACGACGCGGATTATGATAAAATGCTTGCAAACGAGTCAAAATGCGTTGACTGTCAGCGCTGCGTATGTATCTGCCCCACAGGCGCTCTGAAGATCCGTCCCAACGAGAACGCTTTCCGCGAAAGCGCCAACTACACCCAGCAGATAATGATCGAAAACTACCGTCAGGCGGGAAGCGGCGGAGTTCTGCTTTCCTCTATGGGAACGCCCAAAGACTACCCCGTTTACTGGGACAAAATGCTTATAAACGCTTCTCAGGTAACGAACCCGTCCATCGACCCGCTTCGTGAACCTATGGAAACCAAGGTTTTCCTCGGAAAGAAGCCAAGCCACGTTGTCAAGAACCCCGACGGTTCGGTAAATACCGACCTTCCGCCCTATCTGGAACTGAACGTTCCTATAATGTTCTCGGCAATGTCCTACGGATCAATTTCCAAAAATGCCCATGAAAGCCTTGCAAGAGCCGCCGAGGAACTGGGTACATATTACAACACCGGTGAGGGCGGACTGCACAAGGATTTCTACAAATACGGCAAAAACACCATAGTTCAGGTAGCTTCGGGACGTTTCGGCGTTTTCAAAGGTTACCTTGACGCGGGCGCAGCAATAGAAATTAAAATGGGACAGGGCGCAAAGCCGGGCATCGGCGGACATCTTCCCGGTGCAAAAATAGGCGAGGACGTTTCCAGAACGCGTATGATACCCATGGGAACGGACGCCATTTCCCCTGCTCCTCACCATGATATATACTCCATTGAGGATCTTCGTCAGCTTATCTTCTCACTTAAAGAAGCCACCGACTACACCAAGCCCGTTATCGTAAAGATCGCCGCCGTACACAATGTTGCGGCTATCGCTTCGGGTATAGCACGCTCTGGCGCGGACATCATCGCCATAGACGGTTTCCGTGGCGGAACAGGTGCCGCTCCCACAAGGATACGCGACAACGTGGGAATTCCCATAGAACTTGCCCTTGCGGCAGTTGACCAGCGTCTCCGTGACGAGGGAATAAGAAATGAGGTTTCCATAGTAGTAGGCGGTTCGATACGTTCTTCTTCCGATGCGGTAAAGGCTATCGCCCTTGGCGCGGACGCTATTTACATAGGAACTCCCGCGCTGCTTGCTCTCGGCTGCCATCTTTGCAGAAGCTGTCACGAGGGTAAATGCAACTGGGGTATTGCCACACAGCGTCCCGACCTTGTAAAACGTCTCAATCCTGAAGTAGGTTACAAACGTCTTGTAAACCTTGTTCACGCTTGGGATCACGAGATCAAGGAGATCATGGGCGGCATGGGCATCAACTCCATTGAAGCTCTCCGAGGCAACAGGCTTATGCTCCGCGGCGTGGGACTGAACCAGAAAGAACTTGACATTCTGGGAATACAGCACGCCGGAGAGTAGGCAGGCTTCTCCGTCAGAGTTGAGAGTTAAGAGCAGGCTGAGCCTGCACCCTTTCAGGCATTATTTTGTGATTTTCAAGTTAATGCCTGCCGTGCATGACACAATGCGTAATCTGCACCTTTAATTACGAATTATGAATTACGCATTACGAATTGAGAGGAAAGGTTGTTTTACAGATGAAAAGAGTGTATGTCAACGAAGACTGGTGCTTAGGCTGCCATCTTTGCGAATATTACTGCGCTTTTGCCAACAGCGGCGAGACCGACATGGCAAAGGCTTTCAAGCTGGACAGAGCGCCCGTTCCGCGCATTACCGTGGAAGAGGGCGACGGCATAAATTTTGCCGTCCAGTGCCGCCACTGCGCGGAACACCCCTGCGTAAAAGGCTGCATAACAGGCGCGCTTTCGGTGGAAAACGGGGTCATTTCGGTAAATACCGACCGCTGTGTCGGCTGCTATACCTGCGTTCTTTCCTGTCCTTACGGCTGTATCGTTATCGACGAAAAGAACGGCGGCAAAACTATTGCCAAGTGCGACCTCTGCATAAAAAACAATTCGGGCGAACCCGCCTGCGTGGCAAATTGTCCCAACAGGGCAATAGTATTTGAAGATAGGGGTGAAGATCAATGAAATATGTTGTAATCGGCAACTCGGCAGCCGCCGTGGGAACTATCCAAGGCATACGTTCCGTTGATCCAAAAGGTCAGATAGTGGTAATTTCGGACGAACCCTATCACACATATTCCCGTCCCCTTATCTCCTACTGGCTGAAAGGCGCGGTAACAGACGAAAATATGCGCTACCGCGATGAGGATTTTTACGAAAAGAACGATGTTGACACGCTTCTTGGCACGAAAGTCACAAAGATAAACCCTGCCAAGAAAACCGTTACCATCGAAAACGGAAACGAGATAAATTACGACAAGCTTATGGTTGCCACGGGATCAAAACCTTTCGTTCCGCCTATGGAGGGCATGGACAAGGTGAAAAACAAGTTCACGTTCATGACCTTTGACAGCGTAAAAGCCATAAAAGAAAAGGTTTCCGAGGGCATGAAAGTCCTTATCGTAGGCGCGGGACTTATCGGTCTGAAAGCCGCAGAAGCGTTGGAACATTACGGCGCGGACATGACCGTTATCGACCTTGCGGACAGAATACTTCCGTCAATTCTTGATAATGAAGCTTCTGCAATTATGCAGAAACACATTGAAAGCAAAGGCGTGAAGTTCATTCTGGGAACAAGCGTCAAAGAGTTCGGTGAAAATTCCGCAGTTCTCGCCAACGGCGATAAAGTGGACTTCGACATGGTAATTCTTGCGGTGGGCGTTCGTCCAAATACGGAACTTGTTTCCGAAGCGGGCGGAAAGGTGAACCGCGGAATAGTTACCGACAACCGCCAGATGGTCGAGGGCTTGAAAGACGTTTTCGCGGCAGGCGACTGCACCGAATCCCTTGATATTACCACGGGACAGCAGAAGATCCTTGCGCTTCTCCCCAATGCGTTCATGCAGGGCGAAGCAGCGGGAAAGAACATGGCGGGAACTGATTTCCGCTACCTGAACGCCATTCCCATGAACGCTATCGGATTTTTCGGACTGCATATCATCACAGCGGGAAGCTATGACGGCGAAGCGTTCATTGAAACGGACGGCGAAAGAAATTACAAGAAACTTGTCACCAAGGACGGCGAACTGAAAGGCTTCATTCTCATGGGCGATGTAAAACGCGCGGGAATCTACACTTCACTTATAAAACAGCATATTTCCGTAAGCGAATGTGATTTTGAACTTCTGAAAAAAGCCCCGCAGATGATGGCTTTCACCCGTGAACGCCGCAACGACAAGCTTGCAGGAGGTGTTGGAAATGCCGACTAAAATAAACGCGGCAGGTCTGCATTACAAAGACCTTAACCACCTTGTCAGCACCACGAACGACAAGGACATCGTTATCGAAAACGCCCTCGGTCACCGCTATATCGGCACGGGAGCGCAGGAAAAGAATATCGAGATACACGGCATTCCGGGAAACGCTCTCGGCGCATATCTCAACAAGACCCGCATAACCGTTTTCGCAAACGCGCAGGACGCCACAGGCGATACTATGAATTCGGGCGAGATCATCATTCACGGCAACTGCGGTGACGCGGCGGGTTACGGTATGCGTGACGGAAAGATCCTCATTAAAGGCAATGCAGGCTACCGCGCGGGAATACACATGAAAGAGTATCAGAAGCACATACCTTTCCTTGTTATCGGCGGAAAAGTAGGCGATTTCCTCGGCGAATACCAAGCGGGCGGCAGAGTTATCGTTCTCGGCATAGGTCACGAGGAAAGCTGCCCCGTAGGAAGCTTCTGCGGAACGGGTATGCACGGCGGCGCAATTTACATACGCACTAACCACGCCCCTGCGGGACTTCCCGTTCAGGTAAAGTGCGCAGACGCAACTCCCGAGGACATGGAAAATATCCGCCCCGACATTGAGGAATTTGCCCAAAACTTCGGCTACAGCGCGGCGGAGCTTATGAAAGACCATTTCTTCAAGCTTACCCCCAACACCGCCAGCCCCTACAAGCAGCTTTATGTAAACAACTGATTTGCCTTGCAAAACGGCGGCATTTATGATATAATTATTGCAAATATAATTGACAGGAGGAAATTACCATGCAGGACAGGAAAAGCATTATAATTTTCTCAAACGAGGGTGAGACCCTTGACAATATCGCCCTCACCGCAGGAGAAGCGGGATTTCATGACATTTCCGTTTCGGACGGCAGCGGCGCGCGGGAACTGCTTTCCGAAAAGCGGTTTGACATTGTGCTTGTCAACACCCCTCTTGAAAAGGAATTCGGACTTGACCTTGCTGTTTTTGCCGAAAAATTAAGCTGCGGAGTCATAGTTTCCGCAGCTTCAAAAAACTGCGGCGAGATCGCAAAGAAAATAGGCGACAGGAATATCTTCGTTCTGCCCCGTCCGCTGAATAAAGCCATTCTGCTGCAAACTCTGCGGTTCGTGACACTTTCCGCCGAGAAGCAGAATGACCTTAAAGCGCAGAATATCGCTCTTGAAGCCAAGCTGAAAGACGTTCGTCTGGTGGACAGGGCAAAATGCGTTCTTGTGGAGTATCTCCGCATTTCCGAAGCGGACGCGCACCGCCAGATACAGAAGCGGGCTATGGATATGCGGCTCCCGCAGGTGGAAGTTGCCCGTGATATTCTCAAAACCTACGAAATGTGACCGAAAGGGATATTTTTATGAAATTTACAAAAATGCACGGCATCGGCAACGACTACGTTTATGTGAATTGCTTTGAAGAAACGGTGAACGACCCGGAGTATGTTTCAAAAGTCGTCAGCGACAGGCATTTCGGCATAGGTTCAGACGGGCTTGTTCTTATAATGCCGTCCGAAAAAGCCGACTTCCGCATGAGAATGTTCAACGCCGACGGTTCGGAGGGAATGATGTGCGGAAACGCTTCCCGCTGCATAGGGAAATTCGTCTATGACCACGGACTTACCAAAAAGACGGAAATTACCCTTGAAACTAAAAGCGGGATAAAGTTCCTGCGGCTTTTCTCCGAAAACGGAAAGGTAAAGACCGTTGAAATAGACATGGGCGAAGCAATTCTCAAGCCGTCACTGATCCCCATGAAAGCCGACGGCGAAACGTTTATCAACAAGCCTATCGAGGTGAACGGCAGCACATACAATGTTACCGCCGTTTCCATGGGAAATCCCCACTGCGTTATTTTCACATCGGGGATCGATTCCCTTGATCTTGAAAAGACAGGTCCGCATTTTGAGAACCACCCGCTTTTTCCCGAAAGAGTAAACACAGAATTTTGCGAGATCATTGACGGTCACACCGTTAAAATGCGCGTCTGGGAACGGGGCAGCGGCGAAACATGGGCTTGCGGAACCGGCGCCTGCGCTTCCGCTGTTGCTTCGGTGCTTTGCGGTCACTGCAAAAAAGACGAGGAAATTACCCTGCTGCTTCGCGGCGGAAAGCTTGCCATTACGTACCGTTCGGACGGTCACGTCATAAAGCGCGGACCTGCGGCGGAAGTTTTTAACGGCGAAGCGGATATTGAAAATATTGCCGATAACACACCTGCATAAAATTAACCGAAAGGACTGATACCAATGGCTCATATAAACGAAAACTTTCTTGAACTGAAAGAAAACTACCTTTTTATTGATATTGCCAAAAAAATTAAGGCGTATCAGGCGGAAAACCCCGATAAATCTCTAATCCGCATGGGAATAGGCGATGTTACGCTTCCGATCGCACCCGTTACCGCGGAAGCAATGAAAAAAGGCGCGGAGGAAATGACTCACAAGGAAACCTTCCGCGGCTATGAGGACAGCGGGCGGGGCTATGAATTTCTCCGCAAAGCCGTTGCGGGATATTACAAAAGCTTCGGCGCGGACATCGACCCCGAAGAAATACTTATAAGCGACGGCGCGAAAAGCGACTGCGGAAATATCGTTGATATTTTCGGCGAAAACAACACCGTTCTTATCACCGACCCCGCGTACCCCGTGTATGTGGATTCCAACACCATGAGCGGCAAAAAGATAGTTTACGCTTCTTCAAATGAAGAAAACGGCTTCGCGGCAATGCCCGACGATTCCGTTGACTGCGATATTATCTATCTCTGTTCGCCCAACAATCCCACAGGTTCGGTATACACGAAAGAACAGCTTGAAAAGTGGGTCGCATACGCAAAAAGCAAGAAAGCGATCATAATTTTCGACTCGGCATATGAAGCATTTATCCGTGACGAAACGCTTCCCCGCAGCATTTTCACCATTGACGGCGCAAGAGAATGTGCAATTGAAATATGTTCCCTTTCCAAAACCGCGGGATTTACGGGAATGAGATGCGGCTACACGGTGATTCCGAAAGAGCTGAACGCTTACACCGCAGACGGCAAGGAAGTGAATGTCTTCAAGATATGGTGCAGACGTCAGGGAAGCAAGTTCAACGGCGTGTCCTATCCCGTACAGTGCGCGGCGGCGGCGGTTTTCACCCCCGAGGGACTTTCCCAGACGAGGAAGAATATCGACTACTACATGGAAAATGCCCGCATCATGTCGGAAACCTGTGACGAGCTTGGAATAAAGTACACAGGCGGAAAGAATTCCCCATACATCTGGCTGAAATGTCCCAAGGGCATGGGCAGTTGGGAATTCTTCGACTATCTGCTGAAAGAAATTCAGGTGGTAGGAACTCCCGGCGAGGGCTTCGGTCCAAACGGCAAAGGTTGGTTCCGACTGACAGCTTTCGGTTCACGGGAAAACACCATAGAAGCAATGTCCAGACTGAAAAAACTTCTTAAATAAAATAAAACCGTGTCAGCAGTTCAATGCCGACACGGTTTTTTAGTATCACTATCATTCTTCGGTGGTGTCTGTGATCTCCGGAGTTTCCGCTTCATCGGTCTCCTCAGCAGGAGTTTCCGCTTCTTCCTCCTCAACAACAGGTTCGGGCTTTACAAGCTTAGTTCCGCACTTGCCGCAGTAATCATCATCACACGGACACTCAGCACCGCAATTTACGCACTTTACAAGTCCCTTTATCGCAAGAAGCTGCGCTTTCATTTCGGAAATTGCATCAATGGACGCTGTAACGGCGTTTACTGTTTCCGCAACATCATCATCGGGGTTGTCCTTGTAGGTGTCATAGTAATATTTTCCCAGAACAATGTAATTTTCCCCAATTGAATGTTCGGAAGAAATTATCTTTGCGTTGAGTTTTGCAGCATTTCCCACCTGTTTGGTCTTTTCGCTGACGGACTTGCCCGTTTCGGTAATGGTTTCACTTATCTTCTTTAAAATATCGCTCATAGTTGATTCCTCCATTCAAATAAGCGTAGTGTATCTGCTTGACAATAATATTATATCACATATAATATTGAATGTCAATACCCTTTTATAATTTTTATAACATTTTTTTCTTCGGGAACTTCATGCTTTTCCCCGTAACGGAAAACTCTGCCGAATTCCTCGGAGATTTCCGCAAGGTCACACTCCGAGGAAGTGTGGAGAACGGCAAGTTTCTCGCCTTTCCGAACATAGTCGCCGACGGTCTTTTCAAAAACTATCCCCGCCGAGAGATCAATGTCCGACTCTTTTGTGAGCCGTCCCGCGCCCAGCTTCATGGAAATTATACCCGTTTTCTCGCAGGAAATTCCGCAAATGTAACCGTCTTTTTCCGCAAATATTTCCCGCTGCGTTTTTGCTTCCGGGAAAAGTCCGTAATCGTCAATTACCCACGGATCGCCGCCTTGAAGAGTTATCATTTCCCGCAGTTTTTCCAGAGCGGAACCGTCAGAAATTGCCTTTTCCGCCATGGAAATACACTCGTCCGAGCTGCCTTTTCCCGCGGTGAAAAGCATTTCCGCAGCTGCGGCAACGGAAATCTCATGCAGATCTTTTGGAGCATTTCCCTTTAAAGCTTCTATCGCTTCCATGACTTCAAGAGCGTTTCCTACCGTCCGTCCGAGAGGTTTGCTCATGTCGGTGAGGAGCGCGGAACATTTTCTTCCTGCCCGAGTTCCCACTTCCACCATGAGACGGGCTAACTTTTCCGCTTCGGGAATTGTTTTCATGAACGCACCATCGCCGACTTTCACATCAAGGACGATGCCGTCCGCGCCCGAAGCAAGCTTCTTGCTCATTATGGACGAACATATAAGAGGAATACTGTCCACCGTTGCGGTGGCATTCCGAAGTGCGTAAATTTTCTTATCCGCGGGGACAAGTTCGCCTGTCTGCCCCGAGATCGCAAGACCCGCCTTGCGGACATTTCCAATAAATTCATCATAACCCAGTGCCGTGCGGAATCCCGGAATGGCTTCCAGCTTGTCGATAGTTCCGCCTGTGTGACCAAGCCCCCGCCCAGACATTTTCGGCACGAAAACCCCGCAAGCCGCCGCAATAGGAGCGCATATAAGCGTAGTTTTGTCGCCAACGCCCCCTGTGCTGTGCTTGTCAACATTGAAACCGCCTGTGTCGGGCTTCAGCATATCCCCCGAATGTGCCATTGCCATGGTAAGATCGGCAGTTTCCCTGTCGGACAAAGAAGAAAAGCATATCGCCATAAGAAGCGCAGACATCTGATAATCGGGGATCCTGCCGGACGTATATCCGGCGGTGACCCAGTTTATCTCTTCTGTGCTTAATTCAGCGTTACGCTTTTTCTTGGTAATTATTTCATAAATTGTCATAATACTTCAATTCCAGTGAAATAGTATTTAAGTATATCACTATAGGAATACCCCTGTTTCGCGAGAATATTCGCACCGTTCTGGCTCATTCCCACGCCGTGACCGTAGCCGTATGTAATGAATGTGAATGTTCCGTCACTGTAATAAACATCGAAAGCCGCACTTTTCAGCTTGTAGTTGAAAACGCTTTCCCGCATCTTTCTTCCCGAGATCGTAGTCTGATCGTCGATGTTTATAGAAGAAACATAGTTGCCGTCCACATAGCCTGTTATCTTTATCCAGTTGTACGGATCATTTGAAAGAGTGATGCCCAGCGAATTTTCCAGATAGGAACGCATTTCCGACTCGCTGACGGTTTTTGTAGAACCGTAATTGGGATCGTTTCCGACATCAAAAGGACAAGCAACGCTTTTCAGATATGGGAAACTTCCGCCCCAGACGTTTGCCGCGTCCGCCGTATAGCCTGAAGATGATGCCATATATACAGTCTGTGCGACCTTGCCGTTGTAGTAGCAGCAAACTCCCCATACCGACGAGACCATATCTTTTATATGCTGAGGAGGATTTTTCTTTACCAGAACATTCGGCGTAAGACCGTTGACGTTATGATATTTCACATATGAATACGCCGCAACAGCCTGTGCCTTGATAGCTTCATCGCTGAAACTTGCGGAAACTTCGTTGTTGACTATCCAGCATATAAGATCGTAAGCGTTTACCGTCTGAACAGCACCGTCAAATTTTGCGGTGAAAGTTTCACCCGTTGTGATACTTCCGCTCTGAACATTCTGCTGATCATCGGAAGTCTCGGTATCAGCGGTATCTTCCTGCTGCGCCTGACTGTTTCCGTTATCAAAAAACGTGATAACAATATCAGACTTTTTCTGCTGCTGATCCTGTAATGTAACTTCCGCTGTCTGACTTACTTGCGGCTCGCTGTCCGAGGAGTCTTCCTCCACCCATGAAGGATCTCCGAAGATCTCGTAAGTTTCATCGTCCTCAACTTCCTCATCTTCTACAGACAAAGTTGAATCCTCATTGTTATCGCCGCCGTAAACCGACTGCGCATTTGCTTCGGTATTGCTGTCATCGTATTCGTCAACATCGTAATCTGTGGGATGATCTTCTTCCTGCTCGCTTTCCGTCTTTGCGGGAACGGTAACAGGCTCCTCATCATTCCGCGGAACAGCGGTGACAGCTGCGGGAACGGCTTCTTCATCAAATTCGTCCTCTGCGGAAGCTTCAGCAATATCCTGCGGTTTTTCCTTTTCTTTCTTCGGAGCGGCAATTTCCGTTTCTGCGGGCTTCTGAGGTAACTCCTCACCTGCCGCTTCCGCTAAAATATCGTCCTCCTGCTTTTCAATGTATATGTATTCGGGAGAAACGGTACTTTCATCAATGTCCTCTACCATGCAGAACGCAAATGTACATATAGTTCCAAGGAACAGCATTCCCACAATTGCGCCCAGCACTGCGTTAAGCTTCATTTTTGACCCCTTCTTTCTGACGTCCTGAATCTTTGTTCTACTCTCCTTGATATGAACCGCCGTTATATTTATAGTAAATGGCGGGCCATTTCGGGTTTGGATTTACTGCAAATCCCGAAAGATCGATTGTTTCCGTGGTTTCGTCCGCTCTTAACTTCCTGCCTATAACAACATGGCGGGAAGGTTCCCACTCATAAGAGCAGGTAGAGAGCGTAATGAACTTGTCGTTCTCATTGATGTCTATTCCCGTAATGAAATGGCTTCTTTCGGTAATTTCCTTCTTGAAGGTCTCAAACGGGTATTTGTCGCTGAATTCAATGTAGTTCTGGTAGTCGAAAACATAGCCGTTGTCATGCTCAGGCTCGGTGTTTATAACAAATGATGCAACAATAACATATACGCTCTGCTCATATTTGTTGTCAAAGTATATGAACGGATTTTTCAGCCAATATTTCGGATCCCACTTGTAATAGTCCAGTTGTCCGAACATCGTTCCGTCACGCTGATTGTGACCGTAAAGCACGATATTGTCCGATTGGAGATCCGCATAATCGCTGACATTGTCGCGGTAATCAGCAAACACTGTTCCACAGGAACGTGTCTGATCGTAGATGTTCTTTTTAAGATAATAGTCGTTGTCGGTGTACTGAACGACAGCTTCATCTACGCAGTTGGGAATGGAAACATATCCCACATAGTCCTTATTTATTGCAAGCATTTCCTCCGCAAACGGCAGCGTTACAAGCGGAGGTCTTATCACTTCGCCGTCATCATCAAGAACAGTGGTAACATCACCGTCCGTCACGGCTTCGGCGGACTGACTGCTGCCATAAATTACCCGCTTATCCTTTATGTCGTTGTGGTTTTGCTTGGCTTCAAATATATGATAGAAGTAAACTCCGAGAATGATCCCGCAGACAATGAGCGCAAGTATCGCCACAAGCGCAATTATTTTGCTGACTATCTCGCCCGAACTGTCGCCCCGCATGGGAATAAAAGTTTCCGCAAAGCTTTTCTTCGGCTTTTTCTCGGGAGTTTTGTATCTTGGAGCCGAACGGACTTCGTCCGACATTGCCATTGCCTATCCTTCCTTTCGCAAATTCGTTTTACACATATTTTTAACTTTCCCATATGAGAAATATCTTTATTTTCGTTCAGACAGCAGTCTCCGTTTCGCTGCCTTCTTCTTCGGGCGGCGGCTCGGTTACGGCTCCGTCATCAGTATCGGAACTCTCTGTTTCGGAAATGCTTGTTTCTGTATCTACCGCTTCCGTCTTTTTGGACTTCTTCTTTGTAGTTTCTTCCGTTTCGGAAGTTTCCGTTTCCGTCTTTTTGGACTTCTTCTTTGTGGTCTCTTCCGTTTCGGAAGTTTCCGTTTCTGTCTTTTTGGACTTCTTCACCGTCGTTTCCTCTTCGGGAACAGTTGTTTCAGCTTCGGTCTGTTCGGGCGGAGAAATGGATAATTTCCTGTTTTTTGCGCCGTTTCCCGAATTGCTTTTGCCAATGGATTTTTCCCAGCCTGTAAATGCTTCCTCTTCCTCATCGGATCCTATGACCTCGGGCTCATAATTCGGATCCGCGGACATTATAGCGTCCCAGTCCACGCCCTCGGCGTTGGGATTCATATATGCGGAGGAGAAATCATAGTCCTCCACAGATTCGCCGTCACGGAGTTTTCTTGCAAAAACCACGAAACGCGAGTCGGTGAACTCATTTGAACAGGTGGAAAGGCACAGAAGCTTATCCCCGAACTTCACGTCCACGGGAGAAATTATCTGATTCCGCTCCTGAATTTCGTTCAGATACCAGTTGAATGTCCTTTCATCGTTAAGTGTCTCGATATAGTCATGATAGTGGAAAACTTCGCCGTCGCTGTCCTGATTCTCATATACTGTAGTCACAAAAAATCCATAAATAAGGTATACTCCCGATTCATACTCGGTGTTGAAGTTTACTACCGGGTGTTCGCGGTAAAATTCCACATTCTGCTTGTATTCTTTCAGGTTTCCGAACATGGTGCCGTCCTCCTGATTGTGACCGTACAGCACGATATTCGGGGAAACATAGCCCTTGTCGGCGGTGCAGCGGCAGTCCATAAAGACCGTTCCCGCCTTGTTGTAGCCACCCGAAATGTTCACTTTAAGATAGTATTCGTTGTCCTCGCCCTGCACCACAGGCTCGTGAATGTCGCAGCCTTCAACTTCAAGGTAGCCCACATAGTCCTTGTTTATCTTCTTGAAATATTCCGCAACATCAAAATTGTGCTGTGCAATTTCCTCCTCGGTGGGAGCAACTGTCTGAACGTTTCCGTCCTCGTCAATATATGTTGCCACTGTGGTGGTTATGACGCTTTTTACCTGTTCCTTGACTTCCTGCGCGGCTTTTGACTGTATCAGCGTGCTTATAAGCATTACGCCCGCGCCTATGAAAACTATCAGCGCCGCAAGGAAAATTATCTTGCGGATAATTTCGCCTATGCTGTCACCTTTGACGGGGAAAATGCCTTTCAAGAACCTTATTATCCATCTGTCGTTGACATCTTCCGCATCGGATATTTCCTCGGAAATTTCGGAAATACTTTCGCTCGTTTCCGGAATTTCCACAGTTTTTCCGTCATTTTCCGCGGTTTCCGTTTCCTTTTCCATAATTTCCGGAGCGATCTCCGCGGCAGTTATCTCATGGGGCAGACCGTTTTCTTCCCATGTTGCCGCAGCTTGATCTTTCGGCTCTTCTATTTCAATTTCCTCTGTTTCAATGCTGTCCGTATCGTCATTTCCCGCAGGAACTTCCTCGGCGATAAGTTCTTCCTCCGATGTGTCCTCGGGAATATCCTCATCATCGTCAAGCGTTATATCTTCGGGGGAAACGGTTTCCTCCTCTTTTTCTTCTTCCTCATCGACCGTCATATCCGCGTCTTTTGGAACTTCCGAATCGAACAGTTCCGCAGGGGCAAACATCGGCTCAGGCGAAAACTTCACGGAAATATCCTGTTCCTCGCCGTCCTCATAGTTGTCATATTCCGTCTCTTGCGGAACGTCCTCCGCCGCTTCCTGTTCGGAAATCACAGTTTCAGCAGTATCTTCACTGCCGTCTGCATTATTTTCCCCGTAGCGGCTTGCGTCTTTATCTTTGTATTCTTCAAGTATGTCGTCAAGAGTAAATTTCTTATCATCAGACATTGAAATGACCTCTGTTATCTGCCGTAAATGAAACTGTAGTCGGGTTCGAGCATATCCATGTTAAGCTCCGCCTTGGAAGTGTCAACTTCGGCGCTTTCGCCGTCCCTGACACGTCTGCCTATAACAACAAATCTTGAAGGCTCGAACTCATTTGAACAGGTGGAAAGAGTCATGAACTTGTCGTCCTCATTGAAATCCACACCTGTATTAACGGCAGTCCTCTCCATTATATTCTCTTTGAACTTCTCAAAGGAGCGTTCCCCTGCAAAGTTCACATAGTTATGGTAGTCAAAAATTATGCCGTCCCTTGTCTGATAAGGTTCTACCTCAATGACAAAAAGGGCAATTATCTTGTATGTATATTCTTCATAAAGGCTGCTGAAGCTGAAAGTGGGGTTTTGCAGGTAGAAATCGAAATTTCCCGTGCTTTCCTTCTTTATCTTGTACTTTTTCAGCGTTCCGAACATACTCAGATCTGCCTGATTGTGACCGTAAACAATGACGTTATCCGTCTGCTTGTTGTCGTAATCATTTATAACGCAGCGATAGTCAACATATATCTGTCCCGCAATGTTGCGGTTTCCGTAGAAATCCTTGTCAAGGTAGTAATCGTTGTTATCCGTCTGAACCACAACATTGTCAATATTCGTTCCGGGAACTTTTATCCAGCCCGCTGTGTCGGGATTTTCCTCCACAAAGCTTTCAATGTTTGCAAGCATTACCAGAGGAGGCGGCTCTGTTTCGGAAACTGTGGTCTCCTCGGGCGGTGCCGTAGTTGTCGCCTGAGTGATAACCACGGGATCGTTGTGCATTTCCCGCTGTTTTTCTATTTCAGCACGGTTCTGCGCTTGTTTTATAAAGTAGACCGCAAGAATTGTGACCGAAACAGCCAGAACCACCGAAGCAATTATAGTGACAAGCTTTTTTGAAGTCATGGGAAAACACCTACCTATTGTAAATTACGTTCCAATCGGGCTCTTTGGCGTTTGGATTCAGATACGCCTGTGAAACGTCCACCGTTTCGTCCTCTCCCTCGCGGACACGCCTTGCAAAAACGGCAAATCTGGAGTTTGAGAACTCATTTGAGCAGGTGGAAAGAGTAAGGAACTTGTCTCCGTATTCCACATCTACCGGCGTGATTATCTGGGAACGGAGCATTACATTATTTATAAAATCGTCATACTGTTCTCTTGTTTTGAAATCCAGCCTGTTGTGGTAGTCAAAAACATACCCGTCCGCAGTCTGGGACTCAAGCGTAGGAGTTACGAAGTACGCAAATATCTTATAGACGTCCGTCCTGTAGTTTGAACTGAAAATTATAACAGGGTGCTCAGAATAGAAGTTTATATCCTTCTTGTAATATGCAAGGTCGCCGAACATGGTCTTGTCTTTCTGATTGTGACCGTAAATTATCAGATTGTCCGATCTTTCGTGAGCGTTTAAAACGTTCCTCATATCGAGAAAGATCGTTCCCGCCTTGTTGGCACTTCCGTCAAAAGCGGTTTTCAGATAGGCTTCGTTGCCGTCGGCAGTCTTTTTCTGGACTACGGGCATGGAAATATTCGTTCCGTCTATCTGGACCCAGCCCACGGTATCGGGATTGATCTCCAGCAGTGCTTTTGCGCTGTCAAGAAGTTCCCCGCCGTTATCTCCCGGGCTGATGTAGGTATAATAAAGATCTTTCAGAGAACTATTGAGATTTTTCGTGCTGAGAGAAAGCCGAAGCTCGTTTGCAAGAATAAGTCCGCAGGCTATCAGCACAAGCACCGCAAACTGCGTGAACAGCTTGCTTGCAACTTCTTTTGCGCTGTCGCCTTTCTGTATGAGCAGCCAGTGACCGCGCATTCTTTTCTTCTTTGCCTTGACGGCTTTTTTATAAGCCTTGCGGGCACTTCCCGAAAGTGCCATGAACTTCCTCCAATTAACAAAATTTATCGACACTATCCGATACTATAATAATACACCTTTTTATCCTAATCGTCAAGGAGATACATATAATTTTCAGGAAATACCGATATTTTTCATCTGTTTTTCACAAACAAGTCCGATAATTTTAAGAAATATTTAAATATTTATTCTAATTTTACAACTTTCAGTTCCGTATCCCGAACAGCTTCGGCAATAAGCGGCTCAAAATCAAAAGAATTCTGCGCTTTTTCCACTTCCTCGGGAACGGGACGGGTCTTGGGGTGTTTCGGCGTAAAGACCGTGCAGCAATCCTCATAAGGCTCAATGGAAATATCAAAAGTATCTATTTTCCGTGCAATTTCCACGATCTCCGTCTTATCCATTCCGATAACGGGACGGAAAACAGGCATGCGGCACACCGCATCGGTGCAGACGATGGCTCCCATGGTCTGGCTTGCCACCTGTCCCACGCTTTCACCTGTAACAAGCGCCTGAATTTCCTTTTCCGCGGCAATGCGCTGTGCAATTTCCAGCATAAGCCGCCGCATGATTATGGTAAAAAATTCCTCGGGACAGTTATCGCGGAGAGCTTCCTGAATTTTCGTGAAAGGAACGCAGTAGAAAGCTATATCCCCGCAGTATGGGGTAAGCTTTTCGCAGAGCCGCTCAACTTTCATTCTTGCCCGCTCGGAAGTGTATGGCGGGGAAACATAATGTATGGCGGAAAGCTTCACTCCGCGTTTTGCCATCATATACGCGGCGACAGGACTGTCTATCCCCCCCGAAAGCAGCAGAAGTGCGCTTCCCGAAGTTCCCACCGGGATCCCGCCCGCGGCTTTGAGATTTCCCGCGTGGATATATGCGGCAGTGTCCCGTATTTCAACGGTAACTACCATCTGCGGGTTCTTCACATCAACAGTAAGATGCGGATATGCTTCAAGAATACGTCCGCCCAGCTCAATGCAGATCTCGGGAGACTTCATGGGAAATTTCTTATCCGAGCGTTTTGCTTCCACCTTGAAAGTGCGGGAAATTTCCGCCGTTTCTTTGATGTATTCGATGGCTTTGCGGGAAATTTCCTCAAAATCCTTTTCCACCACAGCCGCCCTGCAAAGTGCAGCCGCGCCGAAAACCTTTGAACCGCGCTCCACGGCTTCGTCAAGGTCGATGTCCTCCGACATGGGAATTGCGTAAATCGTGGACTGCGCCCGCTCATATTCAAATTTGCCAAGCGGACTTAATCTATGTTTAAGGTTGCGGATAAACGCGTCCTCAAAACTCCGTTTGTTAAGACCTTTGAGGGCAATTTCTCCCTCTTTGAAAATTATCAGTTCTTTCATATTGTCTCCTTACTTTTTCTTTTTGGCAAGCGACATATACCCGTTCTGAAGGGCATTCACAAGCAGGTCGATCTCCCCCATTGTGGTAGTTCTTGACAGCGAAACTCTTATTGCGGAATCCGCTAAGTCATCGGAAATTCCCATTGCCGTCAGCACCGAACTGTGCGCTCCCTTTGAGCAAGCCGAACCGCTGGAAACGTAAATGTCGTTTTCTTCCAGATAGTGGAGCATTGTCTCGGAACGTATTCCCTGAACGGAAAAATTTGTTATAAACGGCGAACAGCTTTCCGCGTCCGAATTTAACGTTACAAAATCAAGTTTTGCCAGTTTTTTCAGAAGATATTCCCGGATCTGCTCCGCATTTTCGTGGGCAACTTTCATTGTAGGCATAAGCGCCCGCACTGCCGCTCCGAAACCCGCTATAAGCGGCACCGATTCCGTTCCGCTGCGGAGTCCTTTCTCCTGACCGCCGCCCAGAAGCAGCGGAGCGATCCTTATCCCCTTGCGGATATACATAGCTCCCACGCCTTTGACAGCGTGGACTTTGTGTCCCGAAACTACCATTACGTCCGCAAAAAGTTCCGCGGACTTGATGGGCATTTTCATAAACGCCTGAACAGCGTCGCAGTGAGTGATACATTCGGGAAATTCCCGCTTTACCGCGGAGAAAATTTTCCGCACGGGCTGAATAGCCCCCGTTTCGTTGTTTACAAGCATACAGGAAGCAAGGCAAGTATTATCGTCCACTGCGGAGATAAATTCATCGGGGTCGATAACTCCGCCCCGTGACGGCTTTACGCGGACGACTTCAAAGCCTTCCTTTTCCTCGAGATACTTTACGGGTTCGGCAACGGAAGGGTGTTCCAGCGCCGAAACAACTATCTTTTTCTTCCGTTTGCCGTAATTCTTTGCCGCTCCGAAAACAGCCGTGTTGTTGGCTTCCGTAGCTCCCGAAGTGAAAGTTATGCACTGCGGGTCGCAGACCAACGCGGCGGCAATTGCTTTCCGCGCCTCGTTCATGTTCTTTTCGGCGGTAATGCCCATTCCGTGGAGCGAAGAGGGGTTCCCGTAGTCCTCCACCATATTCTGAAAAACTGCCGATACCGCAGGCTCGCAGGGACGCGTTGTTGCCGCGTTATCAAGGTAAACAGCCATTTTCAACGTTCCTTTCGTTCTTATTCGTCCAGAAACGGTCTTACAGCCGCTTCAATTTCTGTCAGCGAATGCACTTCGGGGACTTTGTGATCTATCGTCCCGAAACCGTATGCCGCGTGTATGAAAGTTACTCCCGCTTCTTCCGCGGAATCGCAGTCGCCTTGGGTATCGCCTATGTAAACTGCTCTTTCCAGACCGTTCCGCTCCGAAACAAGGCGGATATTTCCCGCCTTTTCAAGACCGCTTCCCCCGGGACATTCCGTGTCGGTGAAATATTTTCCCAGCTTATGGTATTCCAGAAAGACTTCTATATAGCCGCTCTGGCAATTGCTGACAATAAACAGCTTGTACTTTTCCGAAAGCCTTGCAAGCACGTTTTCCAGTTCGGGGAAAAGCTTTCCGCCGTGTGAAAGCAGATAGCGGTTCTCATTTTCGCAGCAGTCTTTCATAATATCCATGCGCAGTTCATAGGGAATGTCGGGCATCATCAGCTCCGCGATCTTTTCAAGAGTCTTACCCATATAGCCCTGCATATCGCTGACAGTTATCTGAAGATCTGTCTCGGGACGCTGTGCAAGTGCTTCATTCCACGACTTTACCACCTGTTCCGAAGAATCCCACAATGTTCCGTCCAGATCGAAAATTATTCCTTTATTTGCCATAAAATACCTACTTTTTCATTTTTGTTTCTTCCGCGTCGATAATGCTCATAAGTTCCGCCACAGCCTTGTTGCTGCGGGCTTTTCTCGGCGGAGCGATAGTTTCCTTGGGCAGAACGGCATTTTCGGGGATAGCCGCCTTTACGGAAGGCGCGGGCTTCTCCTCGGCGGGGACATATTTCTTGTCAAAATACGTCTTGACGCTTTCGTCAAATGTTGCAGGCTTTTTGGGAGAATCTGTCTTTTCCTGAACAGCCGCGATACTTTCGGGAATGATATTGCTCAGGTGCGGAGTGAAAACCACAGGCTCGCCTTTTTCAAAATCAGGCTCAGGCTCCTGCTTGGGAGCATATTTTTTGAAAAACTCGTCCGCGGCGGGGTGTTCATTGACTATCCGCGTGGGTCTGTTGACGTAAAGATCGTCCTTTGAAACGGCTTTTGCGCCCACGGCGGCAGGTTCTTTCTGCTGCTGTCTTTCCTTGGAAATGCGGTCATATGTATATAACGGTGAACTGTCCGAAGGCGAAGCGTCGGGTTTACGCTCCACATATGCAGCTTTTCCCCTGCCGTCAACGGAAAGGACTTTCTCGGGCGGACGCTCCGCTTCCCGTTCCTCCTTATAAGCGGTAACTCCCGGCTGATTCAGCTTTGAGAAGTTTCCCGTAATATCCTCAATGAATTTCGGCTCTGAAAACGTTACAGGCGACGGCGAATCCTCTTCGCGGGAAGTCATGAATTCGTCAATATCATCAAGAGAAGCGGCTTCGTCCTCAAGCCTGTGGATACTGAGTATCCTTGCCACCTGTATGGCGATTATGAATATCAGCGGTATCACAACGGCTATGATGATCCCCACCGTTGATGAAGCAAAGTCAATAAAATGTCCGAATCCGTCTATCTGCCAGACAGCCTTTGCAATTACCGCATCGGGGCTGACATTGAAAAAGCGGTTATCTTCGGGCTTATCGTTGTCATACTTTGCCACATATATCTTCTGCCCGTCTTTCTCGTCAAGGCTGTAAATTCGCGTCAGGATCGTGCTTTCGCCGATCTTGCAGAGAATTACCGAGCCTTCTTCGATGTTGTCCTTCTCGGAAGTCTTGGCAATTACAAGAGTATTCTGGGGAATATTGGGAAGCATATTAGATGCTTTTGTATTGTAAAAGCTGTACCCGAACAGAGATACCGCGCTGTTTTTGTTCTTGAACATGAAATTTACCGCAAGCATGGTTATCATTACCAGTACCAGAATAACGATAAGGATTATCTCAACGACCGTAAAAGCCGATACTTTTTTCTTAGTTCTTGACATAAATATCCTCCGAAGCCAGAATTTGCCGATTTTTCGGGCATTACACCGCCCATATCGACACCTATAGAATCATTATAACATATTATTCTGTAAATTTCAAATAAATTTGAAAATTTCTCTTGACTTTTTTTCAAAACCAATATATAATAATATATGTTAGTCATGCTGGAATAGCTCAGTTGGTAGAGCAGCGCATTCGTAATGCGCAGGTCGCGTGTTCAAGTCACGTTTCCAGCTCCACCAAGCTGAAGCTTGGAGGCATATGTTCTTTGTGAAGAAAGTATAAACTTTCAAGCTTAGCTTTAACTATTTAAGTTTTGCTTTAACTTGGCTGTAAAGTCAAGCTGTAGCTTGGATGCATACATTCTTTACAAATAGAAGTATGAACTTTCAAGCTTAGCTTTAACTATTTAAGTTTTGCTTTAACTTGGCTATAAAGTCAAGCTGTAGCTTGGAGGCATATGTTCTTTGTGAAGAAAGTATAAACTTTCAAGCTTAGCTTTAACTATTTAAGTTTTGCTTTAACTTGGCTGTAAAGTCAAGTTGCAGCTTGGAGGCGTTTATTCTTTGCGAAATGTTCCCGTGTCTCCAAGTTAAGCTTAATCTTTTTGAAACTGTTCTGACAAAAATTTACATCGAGTCCGCGTTGGCTTTCAGCGCGGATTTTATTGTATAGGGGAAATTATAAAACTGCAAAAGGGGAAAATTTATGGACGATCAAAAAATGTCAAAAAACGGAAATAAATTTTTAAGTTCTTTGTCGGCATTCTTCCGTGAGATCGCCGATGAGTGGCTGACTGTCCGTGATACTAAACACATAGCAGCAAATCTGAAAAGCAATATGCTGTTCCTTCTTTCGGGAATAGTATTTGCGTACGATCACAAAGGCAGCAATCATACAGAAATGATCTCGGCGTTGATAATGGGTCTGCTTGTGATCATATTCGCATCTCAGGCAAGTTCGCTTCGGAAGCGCGTAAAGAGCAGCAATTTTTTTATAAAACTTATCTCACTTCTTGCGGCAATGGGAGTATGTTTTAGCACTTTATGGCTCGACTCCGTATTCAAGTGCATTGACGATGATATTTACGGCGGCAGGATAATACAGCTTTTTACAGAAGATTTCATATATTTTTATTATCTTATCACTCCAATACTTTTACTTTCGATATATTTTGTTTATGTATGCATGGTTTTATTCTGGAAAAAACTTATTTCCATATTTTCAGAAAATAAAATACTTTCGGATATTACCAAGCCGGAAATAATTTTATATACTGTATTTATTATTGCATTCAGCCTGCTTATCGTTTTTGCATTCAACACTTCGGAAGGATTATATAACTACAGTCTGAGAGAGGATATAATTTATACAGTAGACTCTTCGTGGGTATTATATTATAAATCATATCAATCTATGTTTGTAAATAAAATAAAACACCCGCTGTTTCATCTTTTTGCCTCTCCGTTTATAAGCCCGGTATATTTTATATCGACGCTGCTGCAAATACCGAACATTGCAAGAGATTGTGCAGTTACTATAATTCAGCTTCCGATATTTATTATTTCAAATATCCTGCTTTCAAAAGCTATGGATCTTACCCCGAAAATAAGATCATGCTTCATGCTTGTATCTTTCTGTACATACAGTTATATACTGTTTTCTTTTGTGACTGAGCAATATATAATCTCATATTTCTGGATCTCACTTTTCATATTCCTCCTTTGCAGAAATAAAAGAGCAGGTACATTTATGACCTGCGCTGTCGGCGGAACACTTCTGACAGGTCTTGTACTTGTGCCGTATGACGTGTATATAAATTCAGACAAGAAACTGCACACTGTTATCACGGAAACAATAAAACAAGGCATTTTCTTCCTGACAGTAATGATCGCTTTTGGAAGAACAAACGTTATCATAAGCTTACGTTCACAGATAAATATGATGATGCGATTTACCGGACGTGATGTTGAATTTTCAAATAAAATATTTCAGTATTTTGCCTTTATAAAAAACTATTTTGTATCACCGGAAGCTTCACCTCAAATAAACTATTTTGGTCTCATTTCATGGCAGCTTGTCCCTGCTGAACATCTGAACATTGCAGGACTGATAATACTTATTCTCTGCGCAGTAAGCTTTTACATAAACCGCAGGAAAAGAATTTCTATAATATCAGCATTCTGGATATGCTTTTCGTTTTTCATAACTGTGATGATCGGTTGGGGAACTCCGGAAAACGGATTGATACTTTATTCAATATATTTCGGCTGGGCATTTCTTGTGCTGCTTTTTCAGCTTGCGGAATTTATTTGTGAAAAAATAAAATGCAGACCCTTGCTTCCGGTCCTCAGTGTGGGAACTTCGGCATATCTCCTTGCGGTAAATATCACGGGGATAATGAATATGATAAATTTTCTTTCCAGAAATTACCCCCCCCAAATGTAATAAAATGGCAACAACTTGCAGAAAGGAACAAAACAAACAATGGATAAAACGGAAACATCAAAAAATAAAATATCTTTGTTTTTCCGCGAGATCGCCGATGAGTGGCTGACCGTACGCGACAATAAGCAGATAATTACAAATCTGAAAAGCAATATGTTTTTCATATTATCAGGAATAGCATTTGCAATAAATAACCGCAGTTATCATATTTTTGAAATGATAGCGCTTATAATAATGCCGGCATTTATGATTTTATTTGCATCTCAGGCAAGCGCGCTCAGGGAACGCATAAAAAACAGTCCGTTTGTTATAAAACTTATCTCGCTTCTTGCGGCAATGGGAGTATGCTACGGCACTTCTGACAATGTATTCAAATGCATTCATGATGATATTTTCGGCGGCAGGATAATACAGCTTTTTACCGAAGATTTTATTTATATTTGTTACCTTATTATCCCGACAATTTCGGTATACTTTGTTTATGTATGCATGGTTTTATTCCGGGAAAAGCTTAGTTCTGTATTTTCGGAAAATAAAATACTTTCCGATATTACCAAGCCGGAAATAATTTTATATACTGTATTTATTATTGCATTCAGCCTGCTTATTGTTTTTGCATTCAACACTTCGGTGGGATTATATAACTACAATCTGAAAGAGGATATAATTTATACTGCCGATTCTTCGTGGGTATTAAATTATAAATCATATCAATCTATGTTTGTAAATCAAATAAGACACCCGCTGTTTCATCTTTTTGCTTCTCCGTTTATAAGCCCGGTATATTTTATATCGGCGCTGCTGCAAATACCGATCGTTGCAAGAAATTGCGCAGTTACTATAATTCAGCTTCCGATATTTATTATTTCAAATATCCTGCTTTCAAAAGCTATGGATCTTACCCCGAAAATAAGATCATGCTTCATGCTTGTATCTTTCTGTACATACAGTTATATACTGTTTTCTTTTGTGACTGAGCAATATATAATCTCATATTTCTGGATCTCACTTTTCATATTCCTCCTTTGCAGAAATAAAAGAGCAGGTACATTTATGACCTGCGCTGTCGGCGGAACACTTCTGACAGGTCTTGTACTTGTGCCGTATGACGTGTATATAAATTCAGACAAGAAACTGCACACTGTTATCACGGAAACAATAAAACAAGGCATTTTCTTCCTGACAGTAATGATCGCTTTTGGAAGAACAAACGTTATCATAAGCTTACGTTCACAGATAAATATGATGATGCGATTTACCGGACGTGATGTTGAATTTTCAAATAAAATATTTCAGTATTTTGCCTTTATAAAAAACTATTTTGTATCACCGGAAGCTTCACCTCAAATAAACTATTTTGGTCTCATTTCATGGCAGCTTGTCCCTGCTGAACATCTGAACATTGCAGGACTGATAATACTTATTCTCTGTGCGGTGAGCTTTTACATAAACCGCAAAAAAAGAATTTCTATAATATCAGCATTATGGATATGTTTTTCATTCTTTGTAACAGTGATGATCGGTTGGGGAACTCCCGAAAACGGCTTGATACTTTATTCAATATATTTCGGCTGGGCATTTTTGGTACTGCTCTTTCAGCTTGCGGAATTTATTTGTGAAAAAATAAAATGCAGACCCTTGCTTCCCGTTCTCAGTGTGGGAACTTCGGCATATCTGCTTGCGGTAAATATCTCCGGGATAACGGATATGATAAATTTCATTACGGAAAATTACCCGCCAAGTCCATAAAATATCAGAGTTCTCAGAAAGGAACAACACACAATGGATAAAACGGAAACATCAAAAAACAAAATATCCTTGTTTTTCCGTGAGATCGCCGATGACCGGCTGACTGTCCGCGATACTAAACAGATAGCAGCAAATCTGAAAAGCAATATGCTGTTCCTTATATCCGGGATAGCTTTTGCTATAGATCACCGCGGCGAGGACAGCACAGGACTTATCTCCGCTCTGATCTCAATAACATTTATAACTCTTTTTGCTTCACAGGCAAGCAAACTTCGGGAACATATAAAAAATGAACCGATCATTATAAAAATTTTTTCTCTCCTTGCGGCTTTAAGCGTATGCTTCTGTACCGTATGGCTCGAAAATGTATTTACCTGTATCCGCAACGATATTCTCGGCGGCAGGATATTACGGCTTTTTTCCGAAGATTTTATTTATATTTGCTTCCTTATTCTCCCGACAATTTCGGTATACTTTGTTTATATATGCATGGTTTTATTCTGGAAAAAGCTTACTTCTTTGTTTTCGGAAAACAGGATATTTTCAGATATAACAAGTCCCGAAATAATTTTATACACAATATGCATACTTGCATCATGTGCGCTTGTAATATTTGCTTTCAGCAGATCCACAGCGTTCTATAACATCAGAACAACAAGCGCCGATACGGTCTATACCTCCGACACGCCATGGGTATTGTACTTTAAAACATATCAGAACCCGGAAGGGAACGGCATCAAGCACCCATTGCTTGCGCTTTTTGCATCTCCGTTTATAAGTCCCGTATATTTTATATCATCAATTCTCAGAATTCCCGATGCCGCAATGTACACTGCCGTTACGGCAATACAGACACCGATTTTTGCCTGTTCAAATTTTTTGTTGGCAAAAGCAATTGATCTTACACCTCAGAAACGCGTATGTTTTATGCTGTTGTCATTCTGCGTTTACAGCTATATGCTTTTCTCCGTTATGGCAGAGCAATACATAATATCATATTTCTGGCTTTCGCTTTTCATATATTTTCTTTGCAGAAATAAAAGAGCGGGAGCATTTATGACTTGCGCAGCAGGCGGCACAATACTCACAAGTCTTGCACTTGTCCCATATGATATTTATTTGAATTATAACAAAAAATTTCTGCCGTTGCTCAGAGAACTTGTAAAGCAGGGAATTACATTTATTGCGATCATACTTGCATTCGGAAAAATTGACGTATTGATAATGTTCTCGGAAATATCTGATTTTTCAGGACAAAATTTAAGCTTTTCGGATAAAATATTTCAGTATATTGTTTTTATAAAAAATTATTTTGTTTCCCCCGAATCCGCTGCCATACCAAACATACATACACCGGAATGTCTTTCATGGCAGCTTGCTCCTGCGGAACATCTGAACATTGCAGGACTTATAATACTCATCTTCTGCGCAGTAAGCTTTTTAATAAACCGCAAAAAAACAATTTCTAAAATATCCGCATTCTGGATATGCTTTTCGTTTTTCATAACTGTAATAATCGGCTGGGGAACTGCCGAAAACGGCTTGATACTTTATTCAATATATTTCGGCTGGGCATTTTTTGTGCTGCTCTTCCAACTTGCCGAACGGATCTGCGAAAAGTTTAAATGCAAGTTTATACTTCCCGTCCTCAGCGTGGGAACTTCGGTATATCTGCTTGCGGTAAATATCCCCGGAATAATGGATATGATAAATTTTCTTGCAGAAAATTACCCGCCGCAAATGTAATAAAATGGTGAAATATTATGAAAAAATATTTAGATCTTATCCGTGCAAAACATTATGTAAAAAATATCCTCGTATTCGCCGCACTTGTTTGCAGCGGACAGCTTTTCAATGCTGAAAAATTCATAAGCGGACTTGCAGGATTTATAATATTCTGTCTTATATCGTCGTTTGTGTACATTATAAACGACATACGAGACAGAGAAGCCGATATGCTCCACCCCACAAAGAAAAACCGTCCCATAGCCGCGGGAACGATCCCGGTAAAAACAGCAGCAGTGATCGCGGCAGTTTTCCTTGCGCTTGCACTGCTGTGCGGGATCATACGTTTCGGCTTGATGTTAAGCCTGCTGCCGATAGCGTACATAATTCTCAATATCGCTTACAGTATGGGTTTAAAAAATATACCCATTGCGGATATTGCCGTGCTTGTTTCGGGATTTTTTATAAGAATACTTTACGGCGCACTTATAACCGGAATAACAATTTCAAACTGGCTTTATCTTACCGTGATCGCGCTTTCCTTCTTCTTTGCTTTCGGAAAGCGAAGGAACGAGCTGAAACGCATAAGCGGCGGCGAAACAAGACAGGTATTGAAATTCTATACCGTAGACTTCCTTGACAGAAATATGACAATGTGCATTACAATGGCGAATATTTTCTATGCACTATGGAGCATGGACGAAAAAACCGCCGCTCTTTACGAAAACGGAAATATAGTCTTTACCGTACCGATCGTAATGCTCATTTCAATGAAGTACAGTCTTGACATAGAACAGGACCCAGACGGCGACCCTGTGGAAGTCCTGCTTCATGATAAAGTGCTTCTTCTGCTTTGCATGATATATTTTGCGGTAATGCTGGCGATCCTGTATCTTTAAAGCACGGAGCGGCATAATATAAATATCGGCTGCGGAGCAGCGCTCCGCACCTTACGAAAGGACAGCTTATGATAAAACTTATTACACGAATTTTTATAAAGGACAGCGAAAATGTTACGGATAAAAACGTCCGCCGCGATTACTGTATTCTCGGCGGTGCGCTTGGCGCGGTCTGCAATCTGTTCCTGTTCGCGCTGAAACTTGTTATCGGAACATTCATGAACAGCATTGCGGTAACTTCCGACGCCTTCAACAATCTTTCCGACATGGGCAGCTGCATGGTGGCAATTATCGGAGCGAAAATGTCCAGCCGTCTCCCCGACCGCGAACACCCATTCGGACACGGACGGATAGAATATATTTCCTCACTGATAGTGTCGTTCATAATACTTCTTGTAGGTTTTGAACTTCTCCGAAGCAGCGCGGACAAAATGCTCCACCCCGAAACGCTGAATCTCAGCGCGATAATGATAATCATTCTTATTGCATCGCTTTCGGTAAAATTGTGGATGTTTTTCTGCTACAATTTCATAGCGAAAAAGATAAATTCCACCGTCATGAAAGCAACTGCAAAGGACAGCATTAATGATGTTATTTCCACATCGGCGGTAATACTTTCCGCGATCGTGGGATATTTCCTGCCGTTCAGCATAGACGGGATCGCGGGAATTGCAGTTGCGGTATATATCATGTACGGCGGACTGAACCTTGCAAAGGAAACTATCGACATTCTTCTCGGACAGCCGCCTTCACGGGAAGTGATCGACTCGCTTGAAAAGATACTTTCCGAAAAGAAAGAAATTGTCGGGATACATGATCTGATCGTCCATGATTACGGTCCGGGACGTGTCTTTGCATCGGTCCATGCGGAAGTTGCGGACGATTCTGACATAATGCTGATACATGATGTAATAGACGGCGCGGAGCGGCAAATTCTCAACGAAACGGGAATACAGATCGTAATACACGTTGACCCCGTTCCCGTAAATGACAAATTTGCAGAAAATATAAAAAATTCGGTAATTGAATGTGTAAAAGCCGTCGATCCCACAGCAGCAATACACGATTTCCGGATAAACAATTCTGAAAATGTTGTAGGAATAACATTTGATCTTGTAATAAAAAGCACCCTTGAGCCTGCGAAAATTTCGGAAATTTCCCGAAAAATAACGGAAAGCATAAAGGCTCTCGATAAAAAATATGAACCTGTTATAACGGTAGATGAATTTTTCAATGAATGAAAAAATACGCACTGTAAATTGCGGCGGAAGGACTGTATCTTACATTCTGACCCGCAAAAAAGTAAAAAATATAAATCTGCGCATAAAGCCCGAGGGGATAGTCTGCATAAGCGCTTCGGAGCGCGTTCCCATAAAATATATAGAAAATTTTATCCGCGAAAAAAGCGAATTTATTTTCAATGCGCTTGATAAATTTTCAAATCGCACTCCCGAGCCGAAGCTTCCCGAAGATATAAGCGAATTCAGAAGCGGAGATACTTTGAAATTCCGGGGAATAGATCATACGCTTGAAATAAATGTCTCGGAAAATCGCCGCGAGGGCGTCACAATAAGCGGAAATATCATGACAGTAAATGTGTTTTCCGCCGAACGTGCGGAAATTGCACTTAAAAAATTCTATGCGGAACAGACAAGGTCTGCATTTGAGGATATGAACCGCAGAACTTGTCTGATGTTCCGTGCAAAAGGCTACAATGTTCCGTTTGCGGAAATGCAGATACGGAAAATGTCCTCCCGCTGGGGAAGCTGCCATTTTACAAAAGGAAAAATTGTTATGAACAGCCGCCTTATGCTTTATCCCGAAATATGCGCGGCGTATGTGTTCGTTCATGAATATGCGCATTTTATAGTTCCGGATCACAGTGAAAAATTTTATGCCGTGGTCGCGGATATTATGCCCGATTACAAAATTTGCAGAAAGATTCTTAAAGATTAATTTCAGGGAAGAAATATATGGAACGTATCAAAATGATTTCGCCCGCCGATCAGACGGCTTTTGAAATTGCAAAAAATCAATGGAACAGCATTGCAAAGCCTTTGAACGGATTGGGACAATTGGAAGATGATATTTGCAGAATTGCGGCTATGCAAGGAACTGCCGATATTGATATTTCAAAAAGAGCGGCGGTAATAATGTGTTCGGACAACGGCGTTACCGAAGAAAATGTAACCCAGTCGGAAAGTTCCGTAACGGCGATCTGCGCGGAAGAAATAGCTTCGGGAAATTCAAGCATAAATAAACTTGCGGAAGCTTTTAATGCGGAAGTAATTGCTGTTGATATAGGGATCAAAAATAATATTTCAAATTCAAAAATAATAAATAAAAAAATTTCTCACGGCACAAAAAATATTGCAAACGGCGCAGCAATGACGCGTTCTCAAGCAGAAAATTCAATTTGTACGGGAATGGATATTGTCCAAAAATTAAAAAATGACGGAGTGAAAATAATAGTTTCGGGAGAAATGGGCATCGGAAACACAACTACTGCCGCGGCAATTTCAGCCGTAATGCTCGGAGTTTCTCCCGATATTGTAACTGGCAGGGGTGCGGGACTTGACAGCGCAGGACTTGCAAGAAAAATTTCGGTAATAAAAAAGGCAATTGAAATAAATTCGCCCGATAAAAGCGATCCTATAGATGTTTTGTCAAAAATAGGAGGTTTTGACATCGGCGGAATGACGGGACTTTTTCTCGGCGGCGCAGTCTACAAAATTCCGATAATCATTGACGGAATAATTTCCACAATTTCCGCGCTTTTAGCCTGTGAAATTTGTCCGATCTGCAAAGAATATATGCTTGCAAGCCATGTTTCCGAAGAGCCCGCCGCAAAGTTGATCCTTGAAAAAATAGGTTTGAAATCTGTAATAAATGCAGGTTTCCACCTTGGCGAGGGAACAGGCGGAATAATGCTTTTACCGCTTTTGGACGGCGCAATTTCAGTCTATAAAAATGCACATAAATTCGATGAGATCGGAATTGAAAGGTATGTGGAATTAAAATGATGACGCTTGTAACAGGCGGTTCAAAATGCGGGAAATCGCATTACGCAGAGAAAATATTTGATAATTTTGCGGGCAAAAAATTTTACATAGCAACAATGGAACCTTACTGTGAAGAAGCTTTGCAGGCGATTGAACGGCACAGAAAAATACGCGCGGGAAAAGGCTTTGAAACCATTGAAAAATACACGGATATTGAGGAAATTTCCCTGCCGGAAAATTGCGGGATATTGCTTGAATGTACTGCAAATCTGTGCGCAAATGAAATGTTCCGCGATGATAAAATTTATGATCCAACGGAAAAAATAATTAACGGTTTTCGTTATCTGAAAAGCCGCTCAAAGGAGCTTGTAATTGTTACAAATGATGTAGGCAGCAACGGTATTTCTTATGAAAGCGGCACGGAAAAATATATTGAGATCATGGGTAAAATAAATCGTTTTACAGCTGAATTTTCGGATAATGTGATCGAGAGTGTTTACGGAATTCCCGTGCCGTTGAAAGGACATTTAATATGAAATTATTCAAATCATTTATTTCTGCATTTCTGATGTATTCACGAATTCCAATACCGCAGATCGAATGGAAAGAGGAAAACCGCCGTTATGCGCTTTGCTTTTTCCCATTTGTGGGAGCAGTTATCGGGATAATTTTTATTTTGTGGAAATATATTTGTACGCTTCTTAATATAGGAAATTTCCTTTTTGCAGCAGTATCGGTCATAATTCCCATAATTATTTCGGGCGGGATACATCTTGACGGATTTTGCGATGTGTGTGATGCCAAAAATTCATTTGCGGACAAAAATAAAAAACTTGAGATCATGTCCGATCCACATATAGGTTCGTTTGCGGCAATTAATTTATGTCTTTATTTAATATTGCAGTTCGGATTATTTTGTGAAATAAAAAGTTATCCGACAATATTTATAATTGCAGCAGGATATATACTTTCCCGTGCTTTGAGCGGAATTGCAGCTGTTACTTTCAGAAATGCTAAAAACGGCGGACTTTTGCAGAAATTTGCATTTCCCGCGCATAGAAAAATTACCATTGCTTTTCTGACTGCAATTATAATTTTATCCTGCGCGGCAATGATATTTTCTGACATTTTTATAGGAATTTCTGCAATTATCGGCGCAGGAATTTCATTTGCTTATTATCGCATTTCCGCATACAAAAATTTTGGCGGGATCACAGGAGATCTTGCGGGTTGGTTCTTGCAGATATGTGAAATTTCGGTGCTGTTATTTGCCGTAATCGGAGAAAAGCTTTCGGAGGTCTTATTATGATAATGATAACAGGCGGCGCGTTCCAAGGGAAAACAGAATTTGCAAAGAAAATATTTTCGCTTAACGATAATGACATTATTGATGGTAAAACCTGTGTGTTTAATGATATTTTCTCCGCAAAATGTGTTGTAAATTTTCATTTATTTATAAAACGCCTTATGAATAGTAATATTGATCCGATAGAATTTTCAGAGAAAATTATTCGTGATAATTTCCAAATTATAATTATTATAAACGAGATCGGCTGCGGGATAATACCGATAGAAAAAAGTGATCGCATATGGCGGGAAACTGTTGGAAGGACAGGCTGTTTTATAGCCAAAAACTCCGAAAAAGTAATCCGCGTAAATTGCAGCATTCCTATGTACTTAAAAGGTGAAAGCAAATGAAGATAATTTTTATCCGCCACGGAAAAACTGCGGGAAATCTTGAAAAACGTTACATAGGACGAACGGACGAGCCGCTTTGTGATACAGGAAAATCAGAACTTTCCGAAAAGAAATATCCCGAGTGCGATATTGTTTTTACAAGCAGCATGAAACGGTGTATTCAGACCGCCGAAATTATTTATCCTGATAAGAATATTATTGAAGTTTCCGAGCTAAACGAATGTGATTTCGGCGATTTTGAAGGTAAAAATTACACTGAATTATCGGGAAATACAGATTATCAGAAGTGGATAGACAGCGGCGGGAAAATGCAGTTTCCGAACGGTGAACTGCCGGAAAATTTCAAAAAAAGATGTTTAAAAGCCTTTGAAAATATTGTTTTTCGTTATAAAAATTTTGAAAAACTTGCATTTATAGTTCACGGCGGAACAATTATGTCTGTGCTTGAAAAATATGCCGTTCCGAAAAAGGATTATTATGATTATCAGATAAAAAACGGCGATGGCTTTATTACCGATTTTGATGGTAAAAAAATTATTATTCTGGAGAAAATATGAAAGCATTTTTTATTTCAATTCCTCTTCTTGCGGGATTTTTAATTGATCTTATATTAGGCGATCCCTATACACTTCCGCATCCTGTCAGAGCAATAGGAAATCTGATTTCGCGGCTTGAAAAATTTGTCCGCAAAAAATTTCCCGATAATTTGCGCTTCGGAGGAATTTTTCTTGGAGTTACAGTTCTTTTAATTACATCGGGAATTGCGTTTGCAATTTTATTTTCCGCATACAAAATTAACTTTTGGCTTGGAATTGCAGTTGAAAGCATAATGTGTTATTATCTGATCGCTCCAAAATGTCTGCGTGATGAAAGTATGAAAGTTTACCGTGCTTTAAAGGGAAATGACACAGAAAGAGCACGGAAAGCTGTTTCCATGATAGTGGGGCGTGATACGGACAGGCTCGATAATTCGGGAATTATCCGCGCTGCCGTGGAAACTGTTGCGGAGAATACTTCCGACGGCGTGACTGCACCGTTAATGTTTACTGCACTTGGCGGTGCAGTTCTCGGCTTCTTTTATAAAGCTGCAAATACAATGGATTCAATGATCGGATATAAAAATGAAAAATACGCGGAAATCGGATATTTTGCAGCAAAGCTTGATGATATTCTGAATTATATTCCATCAAGAATTACAGCATTAATAATGATATTTTCCGCATATGTTTTGAAATTCAACGGCAAAAATGCATTTAAAATATGGAAGCGTGACAAACATAAGCACGCAAGTCCAAATTCCGCACAGACGGAATCTGTTTGCGCGGGAGCACTTGAAATTCGTCTTGCAGGAGATGCGTATTATTTCGGTGAACTTCACAAAAAAGAATATATCGGTGATGATATTCGTCCTGTTGAAAATGAGGACATCAGGAAGGCAAACAAACTCATGTACTGCACTTCTGTCATTATCCTTATCCTTTCGATAATTTTCAGAGCAGTTATTTTCGGAGGTGTTTTCTGTGGTAAATGAACACGGTGGAAATATTTATCGGAATGACGTTTTCTATGATTTTTCCGCAAATATAGATCCTTTGGGATTGCCCGAAAATGTCAAAAATGCTTTGGTAAATTCAATTGATATGTGGGATAAATATCCCGATCCGTATTGCACGGAACTTACAGAAAAATTATCCGCAAAAATTGGTGTTGCTCCCGAAAATATAGTTTGCGGAAACGGTGCGGCGGATCTTATTTACAGAATAATTTACACTTTCAAGCCGAAAAACGCTGTTATTTGCATGCCTTCATTTTCGGAATATGAAAAGGCATTAAATGAGGTCGGGAGTAAAATCATTACATATAATTTGCGGGAAGAAAATGATTTTATTATTGAAGAAAAAATATTGAATGTTCTTGATAACAATGTTGATATGCTGATACTTGCTTCTCCAAATAATCCGACGGGGAAAATTATTTCTCCCCAAATTCTTGAAAAAATTTGCAGAAAATGTTCCGAAAATAATATTATTTTTCTCTGTGATGAATGTTTTATGGACTTTGTTAAATGCGGTAAAAAACTTACCGCAAAGAATTTTATGAACGGAAATGTTATCATTCTAAAAGCATTTACAAAAATATATTCAATGGCAGGTTTGCGGCTCGGATACGCGATTTTCGGATATGCAGAAAAAGCAGATCTTGTCAGAAAAGCAGGACAATTCTGGAGTGTTTCAACGCCTGCGCAAATTGCGGGAATTGCCGCTATTAACGAAGATGGTTATATAAAAAGCACTCTTGAAATAATCGAAAAAGAGCGCAATTTCCTACAAAATGAACTTTTGAAATTAAATATAAAATTTTTCCCTTCCGATGCAAATTTTATATTGTTTAAATGCAGTTTGCCCCTTGATGAGCTGCTTTTAAAAGAAAAAATACTTATAAGAAATTGCGGAAATTTTAAAGGTTTGAACGACAAATTTTTCAGAATAGCTGTCAGATCACATGATGAAAATGCAGCGCTTATTTCAGCGTTAAGGAGAATTTTAAATGGCTAAGTCAATTATGATACAAGGCACAATGTCCAATACGGGAAAAAGTTTTTTAACGGCAGCTTTGTGCAGGATATTCAGACAGGACGGATATTCCTGCGCTCCGTTCAAATCGCAAAATATGGCGCTTAATTCCTTTATTACAAAGGACGGACTTGAAATAGGACGCGCACAGGCTATGCAGGCAGAAGCTGCAGGGATCGAGCCGTCCGTGTTTATGAATCCAATACTTTTGAAACCTACAACGGACGTTGGTTCACAAGTAATTGTAAATGGTGAAGTCCGCGGGGATATGCGTGCGGCGGACTATTTTAAATATAAAAAAGAACTTGTTCCCGATATAATGAACGCATATGAAAAACTTGCCGCGGAATATGATATTATTGTAATTGAGGGCGCAGGAAGTCCTGTTGAACTGAATTTAAAGTCGGACGATATTGTAAATATGGGAATTGCGAAACTTACAAATTCACCTGTTCTTCTTGTGGGTGATATTGACAGAGGAGGAATTTTCCCGCAGCTTCTTGGCACATTAATGCTTTTGGAAAATGACGAGCGTGAATTGGTAAAAGGACTTGTTGTAAATAAATTTCGCGGCGACAAAAATTTATTTAATGACGGTGTTAAAATTCTTCAGGAGCGCGGTGAAAAACCTGTTGCAGGCGTTATTCCTTACATTAACGTCAATATTGATGATGAGGACAGCCTATCGGATAAACTCAAAAATGTTTCTGCGGATAAAATTATTGATATTGCAGTAATTAAATTGCCGCGCATTTCTAATTTTACCGATTTTGATGTGTTTTCTCAATATGATGGCGTTTCTGTCAGATATGTGACAAAATTTTCGCAGCTTGGAATGCCCGATCTTATAATAATTCCCGGAACAAAAAGCACAATTTCCGATATGAAATGGCTTCGCGAAAGCGGTCTTGAAGCAGCAATTAAAAAATGTGTTTCAAAAGGAATACCGCTTTTCGGAATATGCGGAGGTTATCAGATACTTGGCGAAAAGATTTCAGATCCATGCAATTCCGAAGGCGGCGGAAACATTGACGGCATGGGACTTTTAAAATGCCGAACAGTCTTTTATCCCGAAAAGAAACGATGCCGCACAAGCGGGAAATTTTCAGAAATAGGCGGAATATTTTCTTCGCTTTCGGATAAAAATTTCTCCGGATATGAAATTCATATGGGAGAAACTATATCAGAAAATGTCCCTCTGCTTTCTTGCGGCGGAGCATTTTCGGGAAATGTTTACGGCTGCTATGTTCACGGCATTTTTGATAATGCGGAAATTTCTTCGGCAATAATTGAAACACTTTATAAAAGAAAGAATATTCCATTCAGCGGAAAAAGAATTGACCGAAAGGTTTACAAAGAAGATCAGTACAATATTCTTGCAAATGAAGTCCGCAAAAATATTGATTTAGAACTGATCTATAAAATTGTTGAAAATGGGATCGCATAAAAATATCATATTTTTATTTATACCAATTTTTTATTATACACCTTTCAAAAATTTTTTTATACTACCCAACCATTCCGGAATTTTGTACACTATATATACGGAACGTTCAAAAAATCATTCGCGCGAAAGGTGATCCAAAATGGAAAAAGCAATTGCGGATAAGTTGATTTTTCAGTACATGAATAAAATATTCGGCTTTGCTCTGAATAAACTGCGGAATATAGATCAAGCGCAGGAGCTTGCTTCCGATATTATATGCGAAGTTTACAGTTCATTTCTGAAATCGGATAATATTGCAAATATTGACGGATATGTTTACCGTATTTCAAGAAATGTCTATTCGCGGTATATCGGAAATTTGCAGAAAATCAGGCAATTTACAAGTATTGACGAAATGATCCCTGCTCCCGAAATTGACGATGATGATTTAGAAATGCAGGAAATTTTACGCCGTGAGATCGGATTTCTTTCGGAACGTCAGCGGCTTGTCATCTATATGCATTACTACAATAAACTTTCGGCAGCGGAAATTTCAAAGAAACTGAATATTTCCCAAGGTACTGTAAAATGGCATTTGTCCGATGCACGAAGCAAATTGAAGGAGGGTATAAATATGAATATCAACGAGCAAAACACAGATATTAACCCGATCATTTTTACAGATATGGGACACAGCGGCGGAGCAGGTCCCATGGGCGATACGCAGGATATGTTTGATTCACGCCTGAAAATGAATATTGCATGGGCGTGTTATCACGAGCCGAAAACTTTGCCTGAAATTGCGCGGGCGGTAGGCGTTCCGCAGGTATATATTGCCGATGTTCTTTCAAAATTGGTGGAATACGCTTACATTGACAAGCTGGACAACACCAAAGATCCCAAGTACAGGACAAATATGTATCTTATAGATGTGCGTGGAAAATTCAATTACAACTACAACGGAATTAACGACAAAGCTGCGGAGTTCCTTTGTGAAAAATATTTTCCGGAAATTTTCCGTAATTTTGAAAACGATCCGGATCACTGGGGACTTACCTGTGACAGAAATGATATTAATTTTCTGAAATACAATGTTGTAATGCTTGCGCTGTCTCCGCTTCAGATGTTTGAAAACGATTGGGACAAATTACTTGTAAAACGTCCCGACGGCGGAAGTTTTATAGCCACTGCAGTGGTAAATGACGATCTCAGCATAAAAGATCAAAAAGAAAATATTTATTGGTCGTGTGGATTTATGACGAGAACATGGGATAATTTCGATGAGATCGATGATGAAAGCGACAAAATTTCCGTTGAAAGCGTTTCGGTAGATTGCCGCTATTCGGACAGAAACGACGGTTGGCGGGATAATCCCAGTGAGGATTGGGCAGCTCTTGCAAAATTCATGAAAAACGGAAAGGAGAAAATTTCTCCCGAAGAATACAAACGTCTCTGCGACAAAGGATATGTTTTTGAGGACAGAGTACAGCCTGCAACAGTAAAAATTACTTTGAGCAAAGATGAAGATATATCTAATTCTTGGTGCAGATTTGCAAAGGAAAAGATAACCGTTTCCGATGAAGTGAAAAAATTTGCAAAGCATATGGACGATGTGATTTTTGAAGAGGACAAAAAACATTTTCCGAAACATATGCACGAAGTTGTAAAAGCTATGTCTATGAACCATCTCGGGGCGGGTCTTATGATACCGAGAATTGTGGAAAAACTGCTTGAAAGCGGTGAATTAATGCCGCTTTCGGATATTCAGAAAAAATCGGTATTTTCAATATTATTTTATAAATAAAATTAAAAGCGGACGTTTTACAGCGTCCGCTTTTAATTTTGAATAAATTTATTTGACAAAAATTTGTTTATAAATTTATTATTGTGCAAAAATTTTAAAAATACAAAAATTTACTTTTTAATTACAGGAACCCACACTTCAAATTTTGAATTTGCAGGATCGGGATCAAGGTAAACTTCCACATCGGGAACATTTCCGTATTCATATCCCGAAGTGGGCAGCCATTCTGTATAAATACGCCTTTCAAGTTCCTGAATTGAACGGGACGTTCCCTCTCCCGAAAATACTGCCCACGTTGCCGCAGGAACTGTGTATTCTTCAAAATTTTCCGCACTTTTTGAACTTGGAACAGCAATAAAATAACGCCACTGCTCCTCGTTTGTAACACAAAGTCCCAGCACACCCATAGGCGGCGTGTCCATTAATTTTACAAGCTGCTGCAAAGTTCCGTCGGAAGCGGCTTCGTCCCATTTTTTCGGGACATCTTCAAAATTTGTTTCAAGATCTTTTGCAATGGGAATTGAAATCCCCACGATCCTGAACGGTTCTTTTGTTTCGATACGATAATTCATTTCCTCTGCTCCTTTGATCGAAATTGTAAAGGTGATTGCAGGAAACGATCTGACAGCTGCGCCATCTGTCTTTACGGCGGAAGGTGCAATTCCGTGAATACTTTGGAACGCTCTGTTAAACGCTGTGGGAGAATTGTAACCATATTTCAGAGCCGTGTCGATAATTTTTTCACCGTTTTTAATATCAACGGCGGCGAGAGACATTTTCCGTCTGCGGATATATTCCGAAAGAGGGATCCCCGCCATATAAGCAAACATTCTCTGATAATGGTATGACGAACAGCCGGCTGTCCGCGCCAATTTCTCGTAATCAATTTCGTCCGTAAGATGTTCCTCAATATATTTGATGGAATTATTTAACCTTTCCACCCATTCCATATTTATCACCTCAAATCAATTCTAACACAGGAAATAAATAATCTCCTCTTAATATCGGTGCAAAAAAAGCGAGCTTTTATAAGTTTTTTATCATAACGATCCCGTTTTCTTTCGGAAATTCATATAAATTTTTTCTAACACCTGCAATTTCAAATCCCACCGAAAAATACAATGCTTTTGCAGCAGAATTTGACTCACGCACTTCAAGGGAAATTTGCTTTGCGTTAACCGAAATTTCCGAAATAAATTTATTTATTAAAGCTTTTCCTACGCCTTGTTTTCTTGCGTAATTTTTTACGGCAATTTTTTCTATAAATGCATTTTCACCGTCACACGAACCGATAATATATCCGATAATTTCGCCGCATTTTTCCGCAGTCAGGAAAATTCCGTATTTTTCGGAAATTTGCGACAGCAACGAATTTTCCGTCCACGGATCGGTAAAAGAATTCTTTTCAATTTCTGCGATCTGCGGAATGTCATTTTCGTATATATTGCAGATAATAATTTCATTCACAGGCTTTTTTCACCTCTTTGCAAAGCTCCCGAAGATCATCTAAATTATTAAGGCTTCCGCATTTATTGCGAAATGCAGCTGCATTCGGAAGCCCTTTCAAATAATATGCACATTGTCTCCGAGCTTCGCTTATTCCTATGCGTTCGCCTTTATATTTCACCGATAATTCTACCTGCCTGCACATCATTTCAAGACGCTCGTCAAGGGACGGTTCGGAAAGAATTTCTCCCGTTTCAAAATAATGGCGGATATTTTTAAAAAGCCACGGTTTTCCGTAACTTCCCCGCCCTATCATAACAAGATCGCAGCATGTTTCTTTGTACATTTTTTCAGCGCTTTGCGGGGAATCAATATCGCCGTTTCCGATAACAGGAATACTAACATTTTCTTTTACTTTGCGGATAATTTCCCAATCGGCTTCTCCGTGATACATCTGATTTTTTGTCCGTCCGTGAACGGTAATTGCAGACGCTCCCGCTTCCTCGAGAATTTTTGAAAATTCCACGGCATTGACGTGTTCCTCGTCCCAGCCTTTGCGGATCTTTACGGTTATTGGAACGGGTACTGCTTTCACCATCGCAGAAACTATTTCCGCCGCCAAAGACGGGTTTTTCATAAGCGCAGAACCCGCGCCGTTTCCCACAATTTTCGGAACGGGACAGCCCATATTTACATCAATAATATCGGGAGAATATTTCATTAATTTTTTTGCAGCTTCCGCCATAAAATATGGATCGTCTCCGAAAAGCTGGAGCGCATAGGGACGCTCATTTTCCATAACAGTACAGAGTTCCTCCGTTTTTCTGTCGGAATAGCAAAGTCCTTTTGCAGAGATCATTTCGGACACCATATAAGCCGCGCCGTTTTCCTTGCAAAGTGCGCGGTAAGCTCTGTCCGCAACAGAAGCCATAGGCGCAAGCGCGGCAGTTTTTTCAATTTTAACATTACCGATATAAAAATATTCCAAATTGAAATTCTCCTTAAAAATCACGCTAAATATTTTTCCATACACCCGCAGGTAAACGGGAAAAAATCAAATTTTTCCGTTCCGATATGGATAAAGCCGTTTTTCTCATACCATTTTCTCAGCAAATAATTTTCTTCAACAATCCCGATAGAAATTTTATTACAGCCGAATTTTTTGGCATTTTCATATGAATTTTCAAGCAGGATCGTTCCGATATTTTTATGCCTGCATTCGGGAAGAACACATAAATTATTAAGTTCACACTCGTTATTATTTTTAATAAGCAGCGAATAATAACCGATTATATTTTTGTTTTCAAAGTAGGCATACATCGGTCTTTTTTCGACATCAAACTGATACAAAAGTCTGTCTTCCGTAACCGCAAACGCCGTAAATCTCGGCGCGTTTTTAGCTGTAAATCCAAAATCTTCCGCAACAGTAAGGAAACTTTTTCTTATGACACGAACACACTCTGCAATATCATTTTTGGAAATTTCTTTTATCATTTAAACGCCCCGCTTCATGTGTATCTTTCTTTTAAATTTGGATCTGCAATGCTTTATTTAATTCCGACCAAGTTTTATTCAAAGTTTGCAGCCATCTTTCAAATTAATTATTTAATGTCCCTCAATATTGTCCCAAAACGGCGCAAATGTACATAATTTCAGCTTATAATTCCCGTTTTCATCCTTATTCAGAATGAAATCATCATTATCGTAAATTTCAGACAAAATATTATTGATCTCATCGATTTGCATTTCCGTAGAAAAAGTAATTTTTGATAAACAATCAACATGATTTCCCGTTCCCGACGTGTTGCCTGTTTCGGAATGGATCTCGAGCAATTCAATATCAGTGATGTTATCTTCGAGAAAATTTTGCAATTCATTTGTTTGATTTGCAGTAGAAATATGATTTACGCACATTCCGAAAATCTCAAAAATTATGTATGCAAATATCAATATTAACGGCAATAAAAGAATTACAATAAATATCCTTTTTAAATGTTTCATAAAATTACCCATAAAAAATCTCCGATAATTAAGATCAACAACGCAAATGCAATGATTTTAAGAATTTTCCCGCTTATTTTCCCACAAATTTTCACAGCAAGCGGGTGCAGAATTTTAATCAGAATAACGCATAAAATTCCAAAAATAATACTGCTGCCGAGAGCGATCCTGCCTTGAAAATTAAACTTCCAATCATCATAATCCCACAGCCGTTTATCTGTAAAAATTTCAAGAAAATACGAAGCTGAAAGTTCCGCTGCCGTAGTCAGAAGCGTTCCCAGAATAAAAATTAAGGGAACGCTTTTTATTTTTCCTAAAATTAAGATCAAAGCCAACGAGCAAAACCCATATATCGGACAAATAGGCAGATGTAACATTCCCCTGTCAGTAAAATGTCCCAAAACAGCCGTTGTTAAAACAGTTTCATAAATCCAGCCGATAAAACCGTAAAAAACAAATTCAATTATCCAAGCCGAAAATTTTTCCGATACTGAAATAAAATTATCCCTTTGCATCATACCATGTTTTGCCCTTGGAAACATCGGCGGTAAGCGGAATATCAAGCTTTACGGCATTCCGCATTTCTTCTCCCAGAACTGCCGCCGCACGTTCCGCATCGCTTTCTTTTACCTCGATAATTAATTCATCATGGACTTGCAGAATTAATCTTGCGTCTAATTTTTCGGCTTTTAAACGTTCATAAACTTTTATCATTGCAATTTTGATAATATCCGCCGCAGTGCCTTGGATAGGCGCATTCATGGCCGCACGTTTTCCGAATGCCTGAATATTTTTATTTGAATTTTTCAGTTCGGGAATAGGTCTGCGCCGTCCGAACATTGTCACGGCGTAACCGTTTTTCTTTGCGTCCTCAACAACTTTGTCCATAAATTCGCTAACTTTTGGAAAACGCGCAAGATAATTTTTAATATATCTGTCCGCTTGTGCAACGGAAACGCCAATATCCTTTGAAAGCGAGAATGCGCCAATTCCGTAAATTATGCCGAAATTGACCGCTTTTGCTGCCCGACGCATTTCAGAAGTTATTTTATCGGCAGGAACATCAAAAACCTGCGAAGCTGTTGCTGTGTGAATATCCATACCATTCAGAAAACCATTCTGCATATTTTTATCGCCGCTCATATGCGAAAGAATACGCAGTTCTATCTGACTGTAATCCGCGTCTAAAAGAATATATTCGGCATCGGCGGTGAAAAATTTACGCATATTTCTTCCAAGTTCCGTGCGCACGGGAATGTTCTGAACATTAGGTTCTGCCGAGGAAATACGTCCCGTTCTGGTTTCGGTCTGTTTGAAAAGCGATCGCACTCTGCCGTCATCGGAGACAACTTTTATAAGTCCCTCAACATATGTGGAATTTAATTTTGTAAGCTGGCGATACTGCAAAATCAGATCAACAATTTCGTGTTTGTCGCGAAGATTTTCAAGGACGTCCGCATTTGTGGAATAACCCGTTTTTGTCTTTTTTCCTGCGGGAAGTCCCATTTCTTCAAATAAAACCGTTCCCAATTGTTTGGGAGAACTTATGTTAAATTCGTGTCCCGCCATAAAATAAATTTGTTTTTCCACCGCTGAAATATCTTCAATTAATTTTTCACCGAATTTTTTAATTCCGTCCTTGTCAATACGCACGCCGTAATACTCCATTGATGCAAGAACTTCTGTAAGCGGAAGTTCAATTTCTTTCAGAACTTTTGTCATTTCCTGCTTTTCAATTTCCGCAAGCATGATTTCCGAAAGCGCCGGAAGTGCCGCAATATCCGCATTTTCGTCCAGTTCTGGATATGTGGGAGCGCCGTATTCCACGCACATTTTTTCAATTGAATACTCGCTTGAATTGGTATTTAAAATATATCCTAAAATATCCGCATCGGAAACTATATTCTTCATTTCCCTGCCGTTTTCAAAACAAAAACGATACGCGGGTTTTGCGCCGAAAGTAATTTTTTCACAATCGGAAGAAAGAAATTCAAGCTGTTTATTTTTATCGGAAATCGTATAAATTTTATTTTCCGCAAGAAGTCTGATAATTCCGTCCTTAAAAATAAAAGCCGCTTTTTTTATTTCAGTGATATTACCCGTAAAATCCCCCGCAATTTCATATTCTTTTTTCTCGGAAATCGCGGAAATATGTTTTTCCGTCATTTTCGCAGGAGAAATTTCAAGCTTTTCTAAAAGTTTAAAACATTCAAGTTCTGTAAGAATTTCGGAAATTTTATCCGAATTTTTTTCTCCTAATTTATAGGAATTTATATCATTGTCAATAGGCGCATTTTTTACAATTGTGGCAAGCCATTTGCTCTGTTCTGCATCGGATTTTCCCGCTTCAAGCTTGGAAATTACAGATTTTGTCGCTTGAATATTTCCCGATCCAAGATCGGAATAAAGCTGTTCGATCGTATGATGATCGGCTATAAGCTGTTTTGCAGTCTTTTCTCCGATACCTTTAACGCCGCTTATATTGTCGGAACTATCCCCCATAAGCGCTTTCAGATCAATTAATTCTATCGGCGGGAAACCATATTCTTCGGTGAATTTTTCTTCGTTATATTTAATTGTTCCTTTCATGGTGTGAAGCAAAACAGTTACTTTATCATCAATTAATTGCAGTGAATCCCTGTCTCCTGTGAGAATGTAACATTCACTGTCAGAATCATCACATATTTTTGCAAGCGTTCCGAGAATATCGTCCGCTTCAAAGCCCTCACATTCAAGAACTTTTACTCCCAGCGAAGTGAGAATTTCTTTTATTATAGGCATTTGCTGTGCAAGTTCATCAGGCATACCGTGGCGGTTAGCCTTATATGTTTCAACAGCTTTATGCCTAAAAGTAGGCGCGCGCATATCAAAAGCAACGGCAATTCCATCGGGAGAAAGTTCCTTTACCGCTGCAAGATATATATTCATAAAACCGGTTATGGCATTTGTATACATTCCGGACTTATTTGAAAGCATTTTAATTCCGTAAAATGCGCGGTTCATAATGCTGTTGCCGTCAATTGCAAGAAGTTTCATATAAATTCCTCACATTTCAAAAAATTCTTTTAATTTTTTCAAAGCGTTTGCGCGGTGGCTGACCAAATTTTTTTCTTCCGCGGAAAGTTCCGCAAATGTTTTATCACCGTACAAAAATATGGGATCATATCCGAAACCGTTCGTGCCGCGGCTTTCATATCCTATTTTCCCGAAAACTTTTCCCGTAAAATAATGCGGCTCGCTCTCATTGTCAATATAGCAAATACAACAGGTAAAATTCGCGGTACGTTTTTCATCGGGAATATTTTTCATTTCATTAAGAACTCTTTCCCGTCTGTGTCCCGGTTCGGCATATCTTGCAGAATAAATTCCCGGCGCACCGTTCATAGCTTCAATTTCAAGTCCGCTGTCGTCTGCAATTACTGGAATTTTTTTAATATCGTAAACTGCTTTTGCTTTTATAAAAGCATTTTCCTCGAAAGTTTTTCCGTTTTCCTCAGCTTCAATATCAATTCCCGCCTCGGATTGTGAAATTATTTCTAAACCCATGGGTTCAAGAATTTCACGTATTTCACGCAATTTGTTTTTGTTGTTTGACGCAAGAATTATTTTCATTCCGACTCCTCCGAATTGTTTTCATCGTCTGAATTTTCTTCACTTTTTTTCTTTTTACCGAAAGTAATTTCTTTGAATAAAAATTCGAATTTACCGTGATCCTTCTTTTTTGGTACTTCTTCGTTTTCGGAAATATCTTCCGCATTTTCCGCTTCGGGAATTATTTCTTCACCGTTTTCGGGAATAATTTCTTCCTCTTCGGAAACCGTTTCATTATCATTAATTTCCGTAATTTCGGGAACATTTTCTTCTGCGGCTTCCTCGGAAATATTTTCTTCGGAATTCTCCTCGTCTGTAAGGCGTTCATAATTATAATCGAAATCGGTTTCCGTTTCAAAAAGCGCATCCACAAAATCTTTTGCATGAAAATCCTGTAAATCGTCAAGCTTTTCGCCAACGCCCACAAGTTTGACAGGAATTCCAAGCTCGCGGTGAATGGAAATAATAATTCCACCCTTTGCAGTTCCGTCAAGTTTAGTAAGAACGATTCCCGTAATTTCAGAAGTTTCGTTAAAAAGCTTTGCCTGATTTACCGCATTTTGTCCCGTTGTAGCATCAAGAACAAGAAGAGTTTCCAGCGAACAGCCTTCCGCCTGCTGATGCACGATACGGCTGATCTTTTTCAACTCGTCCATAAGATTTTTCTTGTTGTGCAAACGTCCTGCCGTGTCGCAGATAACAACGTCCGTTCCTCTTGCTTTTGCCGCGGTAACGGCATCAAAAACCACTGCCGCAGGATCTGAACCCTCATCATGCTTCACAATATCCGCGCCTGCGCGTTCTGCCCAGACCTGCAATTGATCTATAGCCGCCGCACGGAACGTATCCGCCGCCGCAATAAGGACACTTTTTCCCTCGTTTTTATAACGCGCCGCAAGTTTTCCGATAGTTGTGGTTTTTCCCGCGCCGTTTACGCCAATTACAAGAATTACCGCAGGCTTGTTTGAAGTGTCGATCCCCTTGTCCTCGCCAAGCATTTCCGCAATAATTTCTTTTAATTCGCTTTTAATTTCAGAAGGATCTTTAATTCCCTTTTCCTTGACTTTTGCGCGCAATTTATCACAAATATCAAGCGAAGTTTCAACGCCTATATCGCAGGTAATAAGCAGTTCTTCAAGTTCTTCAAAAAATTCCTCATCAATTTTTGTAAAAGAATTCATCAGAGTTTCAAGTCTGCCCATCATTGAATCTTTTGTCTTTTTCAGACCTGCGGCAATTTTACTGAAAATATTCATTTAAAATACCTCCCTAAAATAAGAGTTGAGAGTTAAATTGGTTTTTAACATTTTTAAATTTTTTGCCTACTTATAAATCAGAACTTGCCTAATTGTGCTGCCTGTTCGCCCGCTGACGAAAATCATCTCGGATATATCCGTAAATATTGTAAGTGCAGTAGTTACTGACCATCTTTCCGTTTCTGATACAGCCTTCAAGTGTAAATCCGCATTTTTTTAAAACTGCATTTGACGCTATATTTTCTACGTCTGCTTCTGCATGCAATCTGTCCAGCGTTGTTTCTGAAAAGATAAAATTCACAACTTTGGTCAATGCCTCGGTACAAACGCCTTGGTTCCAACAGGTAGGATCTATTCTATATGCGATCTTACCCAGTCTGTCATTTTCTACATCGAATACTTCTATAATTCCAATTACTCTATGATCCTCTTTACTTTCGATCCCCCAATTGAAATCATGGGACGGTTTGCGCTTAACATTTGGTCTTGGGTCAATAAACAGAAATTCCGGATTTTTCTCGTCTTTGCTTGCAGAGCGTCCCCAATATTTATAAACAATGTCCAACCCCAACCATTCACGTAAATCGTCAATATCATTTGGTGTTAATTTGCGCAAATATAACCGTTCTGTTTCAAGTTCAGGGATCCACAAATATTCTTTTAGCATAGATCTCACCTATTATCATTTGTAAAATTTTTTCTGTTATCATTCTCATAGAGAAAAATTCTCCCATTATTGTCAATACTTAAATTCCGATTTTCCGAACATTCAACATTTTTATTACACAGTCTAAATGTGGAATGTATATTTTAGTCCATAAAAATTTTTGACTCCTCAAAAATTAATTACGTGATCTGTCGATCGAATCAATTATTTCAAAATACTCATTTATTTTTTCTTTTGCATCATCTTCCGACAAATTATATTCCGACATAACAAGATGAAAAACCGTATCTACAGAACAATCCTGTGAAAATTTATCTCGTATAAAATCAAGCTCGTCCATCTGAAATTTCCTCCATCAGCCATAAATATTTTACAAACATATCTCAATTACAAATTAATTTTATGTAATGATCCAACAGATCATATATTCTGTCATGGAGAGATGAAAATTTAAATCCGGCAGCATTTGCTTTATCGGTATTTATGCTGTATTCCGACTCACCATTGTATGGAGCACTTTCTCCCGATATGTCAATAACAGCTTTTTTGCCTGTTTTATTTTCGACATAATTAATTATTTCCTTTATGGAAATCGTTCCGTCCGAACTGCCGTTTATTGCTCCGTTAAAATTTTTATCAGCCAGAAAAGCAAGGAATTTCCCCGCTTCATCGGAAAATACAAATCCCAGCTGAGAATTTAAATTGTCAATATTCATGGGAATTTCCTTAATTGTATGTTCCACATAAAATAGCAGTCTTTTTGTGTAATCGTCTTTTCCTATAACAAACGGAAATCTTACGGCTGCCCAATTTTTTGCAGAATATTCCTGCCATAAAGCACGCTCTGCCTGACGTTTTGACTCATCATAGGGAAATTCCTGCCTGTCACACCAAATTAATTTTTTTGATAAACCATCAAAATCAGATTCCGCCGTATTCAAATGTTTTGGTTCATAAACAGCAGTGCTTGACGTAAAAATATATCTGTCGTGATCTATATTTTCAATCGCATATTTTATATCATTTGAGCAATAGGCAATATTATCTATTACAGCATCAAAATGTCTGCCTGCAAAAGCATTTTTCATATTTTCCGCATTAGTTCTTTCAACAATTATTCTTTCTGCTCTGTCACCGAAATTATCGGACGCCTTTCCTCTTGTGGCAATTGTAACATTATGCCCCATTTTTAAAAGTTCGTTTACCGCGTGTATTCCGAAAAATCTCGTCCCGCCTATTACTAAAATTTTCACTGTTTCACCTCAATATAATTTAATTTTTATATCCAAAATTCCCACGCGCATGAACATGAATTATCGGTAATATCGGGATAACAGCTTATACAGCGGCATTTAATTCTTTCATCAATAACTTCCGCAAAACCGCCGTATTCGTAAATCGCCGCGCTTTTGCACGGGTGAAGCGGCATATTTTTTCTTGTACGCGCTTCCTGAACGCGGCAAACTAAAATTTTATGTATAAGTTTTCCGTCTTTGAAAATCGTTTCGCTCGGATTTGCCCTGTCAACCATGCGGTATTTCAAAGCTTCTGCAAGTCCCTCAAGCCCCGCATTTTCGGAAAGTCCGAGGAAATTTTTTATCCGTCTTGCTTCGGAACGGGTATATAATTTCCACGCTTCTTCATCATGGTGCATAGCGCTGTCCATGCCGTTTTCCTTTTCGACAGACTGAAACCACACACCGTCCATTGCAATTAAATTTTTTGAATCAATAAATAAAAGTTCTTCCAATTGTTCTCTTGATAATTTTTGCAATTCATTTTTATCAAGCATTTTTTTATCCTTTCAAATATTTTATTTTGCGGTGGGATTTTCTAAATCTACAGGCGGCTGGTCAAGTCTTAAAACTTTGGAAATGCCTTTTTCCTGCATTGTAACGCCGTACATAACGTCCGCTTCTTCCATAGTTCCCCGACGGTGAGTTACTAAAATAAACTGCGTTGTATCGGTAAAATGCCGTAAATACTGCGCATATTTCGTAACATTTACATCATCAAGAGCCGCTTCAATTTCGTCAAGAATGCAGAACGGCGCAGGCTTTATTTTTAAAATTGCAAAATAAATTGCAATTGCCACAAATGCCTGTTCACCGCCCGAAAGCAGCGAAAGATTCTTGATAACTTTTCCCGGAGGTGCAACGTTGATCTCAATTCCGGATTCCAGAACATCGGAGGGATCCGTAAGCGTAAGCTCCGCCTTTCCTCCGCCGAAAAGCTCCACAAATATCTGCTTGAAATTTTCATTTATCGCGTTGAAACTTTCGCTGAACTGACGGCGCATATTATCGGTAAGCTCGTCAATAAGGCGTTCCAGTTCACGCTTGGAATTTTCAACATCGTCAAGCTGTTCTTTCATAAAATTATAACGTTCGGAAACTTCCTTGTATTCCTCTATCGCCGCAACATTGACATTTCCCAAATTGCGAATTTTCTGCTTTGTATCGTTAAGCTGACGCTGAACGGCGGGAAGATCGTCAACGGGCTTGGCAATTTCCGAAGCCTCTGAAAGATAGATCCCGTACTGCTCCTGCATATCGGAAATAATGCCGTCATAATTATTCTGGAATGAAACATTCCGCTCTTCAAGTCGGGTCATTTCACGGGAGAATTTTTCTTTTTCATCGTTAAGTCCGCGGATCTTAACACGTCCCTCGTTAAGCGACTGTTCCATCTGACGACGTTCCGACTGCTCAGCGGAAATTTTTCCATTGATCTCTTCCACCGCGCCTTTGGAATTTTCCAGAGCCGCTTTGCATTCCTCAATTAATTTTTCCTTTTCGGAAATAATATTTTTCTGTTCTTCCAGAGCAATTGCAAGCCGTGCGGAATTATCACCTATATCCGCAAAACTTTCTTCAAGCCGCTTAATATCCGCATTAAGCGCGTCCCTGTCCTTGCTGCGCTCCATTTCGTAAAGCTTCATTTCCGACATATCCGCGGAAAGTTTTTCTCTTTTTTCGCGGATCATAGAACGCTTTTCATCACTGTCCGCAGCAATTTTTTCAAGTTCCGCAATTTCCTTTTCGCAGTCCTTTAACGCCTCTTTTGCGTCTAAAACATTTTTATCCGTATCGGAAATTTTATTTTCAAATGCTTTTGAATTTTCTTCCGCAGCCGTTATCTGCTGACGCGTCTGCACAAGCAAAGCTTCAATGCGCTTTAATTCAGAGTCAAAACGTATTTTATCCTCGCCTATAATGCGAAGTTCGTCCTTTGCGCCTTCAATGTCAAATCCAAGTTTGTCCGTTTCCGCCTGTAATTTTTCTACATTCTGCTTAACGCCTGCAAGCCGTTCGGAAAGCTTTTCTTTTTCCGCGGAAAGTTTTTCAATTTCATTTTTCCGCGTAAGAACACCGCTTGAACGCGCTGCCGAACCGCCCGTAAACGAACCGCCCGCGTTTATTACCTGTCCGTCAAGAGTAACTATTTTGAACTTATAGTTATATTTTTTTGCAATAACGGTCGCCGTATCAATATCCTCCGCAACGGCTGTCCGTCCCAGAAGTGATGTGAAGATCCCCTCTAATTTCGGGTCAAAACCGACAATATCCACTGCAAGAGCAACAAAACCCATGCAGTCGTCAAGTCCGCGTTCCGAAAGACGGTTTCCCTTTACGGAAGTGGTGGGAAGAAATGTTGCGCGTCCCGCTTTTGTTTCCTGCAAAAGCCTTATTCCGCGTTTTGCAGTCTCCTCATTGTCAACGACAATATTCTGCAAAGCCGCTCCCAACGCTGTTTCCACCGCAAGACTGTATTTGCTTTCAACATTTATAAGCTGCGCAACAGAACCGTAAACTCCGCGAAGCTGTCCCGATTTTGAAGCTTTAAGTATCTGCTTTACCGAATTTGCAAAGCCTTCCATGCTGTTTTCCAGATCTGTCAGCAAGCGGATCTTCTGCTCTTTTTCGCGGATAGAAAATCCCAGATCTTCAAATTCTTTTTTAGCAAGTGAAAGTTTTTCCGCTCTGCCCGAATAAAGTTTTGTAAGACCGTTTATGCGGTTTTCATTTTCGCCTGTTTTTTCGTCCAGAAGCTGCAATCCGTCCTCAGAATCCCGCTTTTCCTTTTCAAGTGATTCCGCATATTCCCGAAGCTGCTCTTCCTGCTCGCGACTTTTTTTCAGTTGTTCATCAATATCGGATTTCACCGTGTCTGCGGAAGAAATGGTAATATTCAGTTCCGACTGCTTTATATAAAGTTTTCCGAGATTTCCGCTTACATCTGAATAATGGCTGTCAAAGCTGTCCTGTTCGGAAATAAGTCCGTTCAGTTCTTCCGCTGCCGCGGTAAATTTCTTTTCGGTGTCCTCAATATCCTTTTCCGCCTGCTTGATAAGTTCTAATTTTTCATCAATTATGCGGCGGTTCTCATCGCTTGAATTTTCCGCATCCGCCTGCTGTTTTTCAATATCCGCAATTGTTTCTTTGCAGTGGGAAATATCATTTTCATAGACCGCAATATTTGAATGTAATCCCGTATTTGCCTTTTCGGTCTCCAGAATATCTGCACGCATTTTTTCAATGCGCAGAGCGGAATCCTCCATTTTTTTCTGTATTTCCTCCGCTTCATTTTCAAGGCGGGAAATATCCGCGTCCACAGCGTCATATTCGTTTTTATTAATAAGTATTTTGTCCGAAAGTTCGGCTAATTTTGCTTTTATGTCATCTATTTGTTTTACCCAAACGGAAATTTCCAGTTCTTTTTTCTGTTCGGAAAGTTCAAGGAATTTCGCCGCTTTTTCCGATTGGATACGCAGCGGCTCAACGCGGCTTTCCAGTTCGCCCATAATATCCGTCAAACGGAAAATATTTTCCTGCGCCGCCGCAAGACGTCTTTCCGCTTCTGCTTTCTTGTAGCGGAATTTTGAAATTCCCGCCGCTTCTTCAAAAATTTCACGGCGCTCGTTTGATTTTGCCGAAACTATTTCCGCAACACGTCCCTGACCTATGATGGAATATCCGTCACGTCCGAGACCCGTGTCCATAAACAGTTCGTAAACGTCTTTCAGACGAACTTGTGAACCATTTATAAGATATTCGCTTTCACCGCTTCTGTAAAGTTTTCTCGTTACGGAAACTCTGTCCGATGGGATTTCCAGAATACCGCGGTTATTTACGATATTAAGGGTTACCGCCGCAAATCCCACGGCTTTTCTCTGGGTAGTTCCAGAGAAAATAACATCTTCCATTTTAGAACCGCGGAGATTTTTTGTGGACTGTTCGCCAAGAACCCAGCGGACTGCGTCGCCAATGTTGGATTTCCCGCTGCCGTTAGGACCGACGACTGCCGTCAAGCCTTTGTGAAATTCTAATTTTATTTTATCGGGGAATGATTTGAACCCCTGCATTTCAAGTGATTCCAGATACATTTTATTCGTCCTTTTGTATAAGTATATTTCTTCCGGAAATATTTTTATCCGGCTTGAATTTTATATAAATTCCCTTTTCTGCAAAATATTTTTTATTGCAGCCTTTATGTCCCGCAGCTTTTGAAACTGCATTCTGCGCGGTAAAAACGGTAATTTTCCCGCTTTGGGAAATTTCCGCAGCGATCTTTTTGCTAAAAATTATCCCCTCGCAAATTTCCCTGAACGCCTGATGATAAAATCCGCCCAGCATATCCGATTCTACCGTTTCCGAAGCATGAAGTCCAAGCTTTATCACGCGGATATTGTTTTTCTCGAAAAGTTCCAGAAGTTCCGCGCAAAGTTCCGCACATTCTTCAAAGGAATACGGAACATATTCTCCGTTCTGAAAAAGTTCCCCGAGCCTTGTATTTTTAAGTATAACTGTAGGATAAATTCTTACCGTATCGGGACGAAGCCCGACAATTTCGTAAGCAGTCTGCCTGTCCTTTTCCACTGTAGAACGGTAAAGCCCCGTCATCATCTGAAGTCCCAGTTCAAAACCGTTTTTGCGGATAAGTTCCGAAGCCTCCCTGACGTCCTGCGCGGAATGTCCTCTTTCATTTGCGGAAAGGACTTCGTTGTCCATGGACTGCGCACCCAGTTCAATTGCGGTAACATGATATTTTTTCAGAATATCAAGAATTTCCTCGTTAATTTTGTCGGGACGTGTTGAAATTCTTATCCCGCTTGCTTGTCCGCTTTTGATATAAGGCTGCGCGGCTTCAAGAAGTGAGATCATGTAGTCTCTTTCTATCGCCGTAAAACTTCCCCCGAAAAACGCGATCTCCGTATTTCCGTGAGGAATTTCGGCATTTTTCAGTATCTCGCTTACCTGTTCCGCCGTCGGTGCGGAAGCCGTATGACTTATTGCCCGCTGATTGCAGAATGAACAGGTATTCGGGCAGCCCATATGCGGGATAAAAATTGAAATATTATTGTGTTTTTCAGTCATCTTTATAACCCATCAGCCGAAGCGCTTCTTTTGCCGCAGCCTGTTCAGCTTGTTTTTTGCTGTGTCCTACACCCGTGCCGATAATGTTGTTGTTAAGTTCCACATTTACAACAAATTTCCTGTCGTGATCGGGACCCGTCTGTTCCGCAAGAACATATTCAACACGCTCTTCGGGATTTTTCTGGATTATTTCCTGCAAAGCCGTCTTGTAGTCGTGAAGCGATTTTGAACTGTCCGCCGCAAGGTCTTTCGGGATAAATGACAGTACATATTTTTCCGCAGCTTCCATTCCACCATCAAGGAAAATCGCCGCTATCACCGCTTCAAAAGCGTCCGAAACAATTGACGGACGTTCTCTGCCGCCGCTGTTCTCCTCGCCTTTTCCAAGCAAAATGTAATTTCCCAGATCTATTTTTTTTGAAAATTCAAATAACGCCTTTTCGCAAACAAGCGATGCGCGTATCTTTGTAAGTTCGCCCTCGGGAAGATGCTTGAAATGCCTGAAAAGGTGTTCCGAAACAACAATTGAAAGCACGCTGTCGCCCAAAAATTCAAGCCGCTCGTTTGAATTGAGCCCGCGTTTTGCCTCGTTGGAATAGGAAGAATGTGAAAGCGCTTCATGAAGCAGTTCTTTATTTTTAAAAGTATATCCTATCTTTTTTTCAAATCCTGAAAGATCCATTTTTAACACTCCTTTCCGTTTCCGGAAATTTTATGTTTATTTCTTTTCAATATTTGCAAGAGAAGAAGTTATTTCCTCAATAATTTTGCCGTCAACACAATTTTTAGCCTGCCTTATGGCGTTGAAAAATGCCTTTCCGTCCGATGAACCGTGAGCTTTTATAACAGGTTTTGAAATTCCCAGCAGCACCGCTCCTCCAACTTCTTTGTAATCCATTTTCTTGCGGAATTCCTTGATCTTCGGCATTATCATCAGCGCCGCAATTTTTCCGCCGAGATTTGAAGTAAGCATATCCTTTAATGTGTGACTGAAATACGAACCCATTCCCTCGTAAAGTTTTAACAGAACATTTCCCGTAAATCCGTCCGAGACTACCACGTCACATTCCCCGAAAGGCACTTCCCGCGCTTCAAGATTTCCGTAAAAATCCACAGGCGCATTTTGAAATTGCTTATACGCTTCAATTTCAAGATCCCGTCCTTTTGTGTCCTCCGAACCGATGTTTACAAGTCCCACTTTCGGCTTGGAAATTCCCATTACTTTGTTCATGTAACAGCTTCCCATAACGCCGAACTGTACAAGCATTTCCGGACGGCAATCCACATTTGCGCCGCCGTCAACAAGAATCATATGACCCTTTGCAGTGGGCATTATCGGAGCAAGAGCGGCACGTTTAACGTCTTTTATCCGCTTTGCAAGGAAAGTCGCGCCGACAACAAGCGCGCCGGTACTTCCCGCAGAAACAAAAGCATCGCCTTTGCCCTCGTTAAGGGCTTTAAGTCCCACCGCCATGGAACAGTCCGATTTATCTTTTATTACCATCATTGGTTCTTCGTGAATGTCAATTACCGACTCGGTATGTATTATTGATATTTTATCAAGAGATATTCCGTTTTTCTCGGCTGTTTCTCTGATAATTTTTTCATTTCCCGTAAGAATTATTTCCACGTCAAGTTCTGAAACGGCTTTAGCCGCGCCCTTGATAACTTCCAGCGGAGCATTATCCCCGCCGAATGCGTCAACTATTATTTTCATACGATCATCTCCTATTTTTTCTCGTAAATATCAACATCGGCGAACATTATCGGTCCTTCTTCGCCGTCTTTATAATGTCTGATCTTATCGGGCGGCGTTAAACGCACCGCAGCTATGAAATATTCTGTCGGAACATGATCCGTAAGCCACACACCATTTTCCGAAAGAAAAAATTTATATCCGTCAGCCTGCATTTTTTCCGAATCTATCAGGATCACAACAGGCTCTCCGTGACGTTTTCCCACATTGTAAGCAGTATTCTTATCTCCCGAAAGATGAACATACTGACGAGTCATTTTTAAAATTCCCTGCTCATTTATTGAGTTCATAAACCGCTCCGCCGTTCCGTGAAAAAGAATTTCGGGCGGGATCTTTTCTTCAAATCCGATGTCAACATTCTGCACGGAATGTCCCTGATTTGCGCGGATCTTCGTTTTATCTTCATTGAAAGAATAACGCTGTTTGTTATCTTCCGCAACGATCTTTTCAAGATATTTCATGTTAAAATCGCGGAAACGCTTTTTCACGCTTTCAATAAGAGAATTTGTATCTGCATACCCGTGTGCGTCAAGAACTATCCCCGCTTTCTCGGGGTGGTGTCTTAATGCAAAACTGATAAATTTGCTTATTTTTATTTTATCTTCCATAGATCCGACACCTGCCTTTGATTTTACGGAAATATCAGCAGGTGCTTGTCCTTTCCATGTAATTTTCAAAAGATTCAAGCGCCCTGTCCGCAATTTTTTGGTAACGTTCCTGCTTGTCCTTTATCCGTTCGCTAATATCGGGAAGTATTCCCATATTTGCACCCATTGGCTGGAAATCGGTCATATTTTCGTCCGAAATATACCGCGACAGCGCGCCGATCATCGTTTCTTCGGGAAGAATTATTTTTTCTTTTCCCTGCAAGAAACGTGCCATATTAAGTCCTGCCATGATCCCGCCCGCAGCGGATTCCATGTAACCCTCCGTGCCTGTGATCTGCCCCGCAAAGAAAAGATTTTCCCTGTTTCTGAACGAAAAATCAGCGTTCAGCAGTTTGGGAGAATTTATAAAGGAATTCCTGTGCATTACACCATAACGGACAAATTCTGCGTTTGCAAGTCCGGGTATCATGGAAAATACCCTTTTCTGCTCCCCGAATTTCAGATTTGTCTGGAAACCCACAATATTATAAAGCGTTCCCTCACTGTTTTCCTTCCGAAGCTGCACCACCGCATACGGACGTTTCCCCGTTGCGGGATCGTTTAACCCCACAGGCTTCATAGCCCCGTAACGCATGGTTTCTTCGCCCCGCTTTGCAAGGACTTCAATGGGCATACAACCCTCATAGACCGTAAAATCGTCTTTCCCTTTGGGTTTATCAAAATCATGCACAGGCGCGCTTTCCGCGTTTTTTAATTCATTCCAGAAAGAGGTATATTCTTCTTTTGTGAACGGACAATTTATATAATCATAATCGCCCCTGCCGTATCTTGCGGCAAAGAAAATTTTCTCTTTATCAAGGGAATCGTAAGTAACTATCGGCGCGGCAGCATCGTAAAAACTCAGATATCCTCCGCATATCCTGCCGATGTCCTCCGCAAGTTTTCCCGAAGTCAGCGGTCCCGTTGCAATTATAACATTTCCGCTGGGAATTTCCGTTACTTCCTCACAGTGAACAGTCACATTCCCGCAGGAAAGGATCTTTTCCGTCACCATGTCGGAAAATTTCTCCCTGTCCACCGCAAGCGCACCGCCTGCGGGAACTTTTGTCGCTTCCGCACATTCAACTGTCAGCGAACCCAGCCGCCGCATCTCCTCTTTCAGAAGTCCCGCCGCGGAATTTACCCGAGCCGCTTTCAGCGAGTTGGAACAGACAAGCTCCGCAAAGCCTTTGTACTTATGGGCGGGAGTGAATTTTTTCGGCTTCATTTCAAACAATTCCACCGCGATCCCCGCCTTTGAAAGCTGCCAAGCCGCTTCACAGCCTGCCAGTCCCGCGCCTATTACGGAAACTTTCTTATCCATTATTTCTCCTTTTTGATGGCAACTTCATAGCCGCAGCCTTCCTTCAGGCAGAACATCTTTCCACCCTTTTTGAAAAGCGTTGTGCCGTCATTGCACTTGGGACATTTATCCGAAACAGGAGTGTCCCACGTCATAAAATCGCAGGTGGGATTGTCCTCACAGCCGAAATACTTCTTGCCCTTTTTGGATTTTTTCTGCAAAACTTTCTTGTGGCATTTCGGACATACTCCGCCTGTGTCCTTTACGATCCGTTTTGTATTTGTACATTCGGGGAAACCGCTGCAAGCGAGGAATTTTCCGAAACGTCCTATTTTTATTACCATAGGCTTTCCGCAGACTTCGCATACCTCGTCCGTTTCCTCATCCGGAACTTTAACGCGCTTTCCGTCCATAGCCGTCTCGGCTTCCGAAAGCGTTTTTGAAAAATCTCCGTAGAAATCTTCAAGAGTTTCCACCCAGTCCTTATCGCCCACTTCAATGCGGTCAAGGCTGCTTTCCATAGCCGCGGTGAATTTATAGTCAACAATATGCTCAAAATGCTTTTTCATAAGGTCTGTGGTAACTTCCCCGAGACCTGTGGGACGAAGCTGCTTTCCGTCCCGTTCAACATAGAAACGATTCACAATTGTGGAAATTGTAGGCGCGTATGTGGACGGACGTCCTATGCCGTTTTCTTCAAGCGCTTTGATAAGTGTTGCTTCCGTGTAACGCGCGGGAGGCTGCGTAAAATGCTGCTTTCCCTCGATATTTTTAAGTTTGAGAATGTCGCCGTTTTCGATATTAGGAAGAACTTTGTCCTCCTCTTCGTTTTTGGATTCCTCGTAAAGAACGGTAAATCCGTCAAATTTTACCGAAAATCCCGTTGCCCTGAACGTGCAGCCGTTGGCGTCAATATCAACTGAAACAGTGTCAAGAACAGCATTTGACATCTGACTTGCAATAAATCTTTCCCATATCAGCTTGTAAAGTTTATACTGTTCCGTGGTAAGGCTTGCCTTTACGCGGTCGGGAGTAAGTTCGGGCATGGACGGTCTTATAGCTTCGTGGGCGTCCTGCGCGTTTGATTTGGACTTGTAAATTTTAGGCGAGGACGGAACATAATTTTTCCCATAAGCGCTTTCGATATATTTATACGCAGCCGCGCGGGCTTCGTCCGAAATTCTTAACGAGTCGGTTCTCATATAGGTAATGAGACCTACCGCGCCCATGCCGTCAATATCAACGCCCTCATAAAGTATCTGGGCAGTTTTCATGGTTTTCGCCGCCGCAAATCCCAATTTTTTGGAAGCTTCCTGCTGCATTGTGGAAGTTGTGAACGGCGGTGCGGGAGATTTCCTGCGGACGGACTTTTTAACGTCCGTAACTTTATATTCCGCACCTTCGAGACGTTTCAGAACGCTGTCAGTCTCAGCCTGCGAGTGAAGTTCGGTCTTTTCCCCGTCCATTCCCACAAAGGACGCATCAAACTGCTTCTTTGAAGAAGGAGCGGTCATTTTCGCATCAATGGACCAGTATTCCTCGGGCTTGAAACTGTTTATCTGCTTTTCCCTGTCAACAACGAGGGAAACAGCCACCGACTGCACACGTCCTGCCGAAAGTCCGCGCCTTACCTTTTTCCAGAGGAAGGGCGACAGCTTGTAACCTACGATCCTGTCAAGGATACGCCTTGTCTGCTGTGCATTCACAAGGTCAATATCTATGGAGCGGGGGTGTGCCATTCCGTTCTGAACGCCTGTTTTTGTTATTTCGTTGAAAGTTACCCTGTTTGTCTCGTCCAGCGGCAGATCAAGAATGTGCGCCAGATGCCATGAAATTGCTTCACCTTCGCGGTCTGGGTCGGTTGCAAGATATACGAAATCCGACTTTTTTGCTTCCTTTTTCAGGCTTGCAATAAGTTCTTCCTTGCCTTTTATATCCGTATAGACAGGCTCAAAGCCATGCTCCACATCAACGCCGAGTTTTGACTTGGGAAGATCGCGGACGTGTCCCATTGAAGCCACAACTTCATAGCCGCTGCCAAGATATTTCTTTATTGTCTTAGCCTTTGCAGGCGACTCAACTATTACCAATTTTGACATTATATATCAATCCTTTCAGAATCAATGCTCAGTTTGCAGCATAGCTGTGTCCTGCCGCTGCGGAAACGGCGCCTTCAAGTTCCAGATCGGTGAGGATCATGAGCATTTCGGCAATATCCATATCGAATTCCGCCGCAAGTTCGTCTGCAAGCATGGGCTTTCCGCTTTCTTTAAGAAATGCATATACCCGCGCCGTGTCTCCTTCAAGAACAGATGCGTCAAAATCCTCCTTGTCATCGGTCTTATCCGCAGCGTTATCCGCCGATCGGACAGCTTTCTTAGAAGTTTTTCTCACAGTATCCGAAGCGCCCGGATCGGCGTTCGGAACTGCAATACCCGATCTTCTTGCAGCATTTGCTATTTTATGCCCGTAATTTTCGTAATATTCATAAAGTATATCATTTAGTCCGCAGAGACAGATCGCGCCGTCTCTTATAAGCGAAACATTTCCGCCGTATCTCGTATCGAAAAGGTTATGCGGCGCAACTGCAAATACATCACGTCCCTGACCGAGAGCAAGATTTGCCGAAACAAGCGCACCGCTTTTCTTGCCTGCTTCTATAACGATAGTGCCGAGAGAAAGCGCGGTAAGTATCCTGTTTCTTGCGGGAAAAGTCTGTAACGATCCCGTTGCCTTGGGAAAATATTCCGATATAAACAGACCGTTTGCTTCAATGTCCTTTCTGTAGGCGGAATTTTCTCTGGGATAATCGTAATCAAGACCGCAGCCAAGCACTGCAATTGTCTTTCCGCCGCCTTTGATCGCAGATAAATTAGCGGCAATATCTATTCCCACCGCAAAGCCGCTGACGATGGTCACGCCAAGTTCCGCAAGAGATCTTACAAGTGCTTCCGTTACCTTTACACTGTAATCGGAAGGCTTTCTTGTGCCAACTACCGAAAGCGAAAATTCATTCTCCAGACAGCCCATATCTCCCCTGCAAAACAGCACCGCAGGCGGATTATATATTGATCTTATCCGTTCGGGATAAATTTCATCATCATAAGTCATTATGTAAATATTATGCTTTTTGCAGTAGGTTATGATCTCGTTTACCTGTTCTTCCGCGACTCGTCCTGCCGATTTATCCTCGGCATCGGTAAGGAACTTTCTTCTTTTATCGCTGTTCAGGATAGTTTCATACGCTTCGGAAATATCCGCAAAGCAGGATACAAAATCCCATATACGATGATTTCCGCAGCCAAAACAATTGACTATCCAAAGCCATTCAAAAATGTGTTCGGTACTCATTTAAACCGCTCCCCGCTGTTTATTTTAAGGCAAAACCGCACAAAGACCGCATTCCGATCTTTCTGCGGTATGGTCTTAATTTTTGGTAAATTCCCACATGATAATTCCCGCTGCCATAGCCGCATTGAGTGAATTGATATTTCCCTGCATTTTTATGGTAAGACGCTCATTGCAGATACTGCTTATCTCCCGTGGCAGACCGTTTCCCTCGTTGCCGATAAGCACAGCCGCTCCGTCCGAAAAATCACATTCAGTAAGGGAAACCGCATCGCTGTCCACAACAGCCGCGTAAGTTTTTACGCCTTTCTCTGCAAAAACGGGAAATATTTCCCCGAAATCCCCCTCCGAAACGTTCAGTCTGAAAATGCTTCCCATTGTTGAACGTATGACCTTGGGGTTATACAGATCGCAGCAATCCGACAGGAACAGCCCGTCAACGCCAACAGCATCGGCGGTGCGGATTATCGTACCCAGATTTCCCGGGTCGCGGACTTCGTGCAGCAGAATGTACCGTCCGCCCTTTCTCACCGTTTCGGAAACGCTGAGTCTTTCGGGCATACCGCAAATTGCAAAAACGCCCTGCGTGTTTCCCGTGTCGGAAAGCTTATTTCCCAGTTCATCGGGAATAATATACAGCCTGTTATCGGAAATTTCCGATCTTGAAAGGAAATTTTCCGCGCAGCTTTCAGCCGCAAAGACAGCGCAAAGCGCTGCATTTTCCCTAAAAGCGTCCTCAACAAGGCGTACTCCTTCCAACACGAACATAGATTTTTCCCTGCGGAATTTCTTGCTTTCGGAAAGTTTTCTGTAAAGCTTTATATTAGGATTGTCCTTTGAAGTTATGCGCTGCATGGAAATTCACCCGTCCGTCTGATATTCTAAAAAACTGCAAAAGTCAGAAGCAAAATTTTTCGCTTCTGACCTTAAAGCAATTTTAATTAAAGAGCAGCCTTAGCCTTTTCGGTAAGAGCGGTAAAGCCTGCGGCGTCATTAACAGCGATCTCTGAGAGCATCTTTCTGTTGAGAGTAACGCCTGCCTTTTTAAGACCGTTCATAAATGTAGAATAGTTCATACCATTCATTTTGCAAGCCGCAGAAATTCTTGTGATCCACAGCTTTCTGAAATCACGCTTTTTCAGACGTCTGCCGATATAAGCGTAATTGCCTGATTTCATAACGGCTTCTTTAGCCATCTTGAAATGCTTGCTCTTAGAACCCCAGTAGCCCTTAGCAAGTTTTAAAGTTTTATTTCTTCTCTTACGAGTAGCCATTGCTCCCTTAACACGAGCCATAATCTTTTACCTCCGTTTAAATATAGTAGTTGAAACGCAGCCTGCTGATTATTTATAAGGAATAAGCTGCTTTACCGTAGCGGTGTTTGCGGAGCCTGTGTAGCCTGCCGCTCTGTTGATCCTCTTGCGCTTTGTAGCTTTCTGAGTCAGTCTGTGACGTCTGTTGGTCTTCTGGTACTTTACCATACCGCCCTTAGTGAGCTTGAAGCGTTTTTTAGCGCCGGAATGAGTTTTCTGCTTTGGCATAATATATCCTCCTTTGATTCAGACAAAATCGTCTCTTTGAATTTATTTTGAAGCCTTGGGCGAAACGAACATAACAAGAGCGCGCCCTTCCATTTTGGATGGCTTTTCAACAACACCTGCTTCCGCACAAGCATCCTTGAACTTCTCAAGAAGTTCTTCGCCGAGGTGCGGGTGAGCGATAGCACGTTTTCTGAAACGCACCGAAACCTTTATCTTATCTCCTGCTTTAAGGAATTTCATAGCCTGATTTACCTTGGTGTTGAAATCGTTCGTGTCGATGGTGGAGAACATTCTTATCTCCTTGATCTCAACGACTTTCTGGTTCTTTCTGGCTTCCTTTTCACGCTTATTCTGCTCAAAGACATACTTTCCGTAGTCCATGATCTTGCATACGGGAGGTTCAGCCTGAGGAGCGATCTTTACAAGATCGAGGTCCTTTTCCTCGGCAAGCTTCAGAGCATCTTTAGCCGACATGACTCCGAGCTGTGAACCATCATTGTCAATAACGCGTATCTCCTTATCGCGGATCTCTTCATTGATCTGAACTTCTTTGCTGTTGCTGCTGCTTATGGTAAGCACCCCCATAAATAAAAATAGACGGAACAAAACATTCCGCCGACATCAAGCAGACACAAGCCGACCGCCGACCTGCGCAAGCATTCTGATATTGACCGCTGCTCGCTTCTGCGGCAGGGTGAGAACGGAAAGTTCTGCTTTATTAAGACGTACATAGCCGCCAACAAATCATATTATACACCCTATCCCCCCTCTTGTCAAGGGTTTTTTCAAATTTTTTATAAAAAATCATGTTTTTTAATAAACTCTTGAAAACAGCGCGGTCATGTGATATAATAGATAATGCCGGATAAGTAAGGTTTTTACTTTAAAATTTAAGCGGAGGGAAAAAATGAAACTTTCTGTTGTTACACCATGCTATAATGAAGAATCAAATATAGTCCCGTTCTTTGACGAGATATGCAGCGTCAGCAAATCGATCCCGGAAGATACGGTGCTTGAACTGATATATGTGGACGATGGTTCTTCCGATAAAACATTTGAAAAGATCCACGAACTGGCTCTGAAAAATGATTGGGTCAAGTACATACAGTTTTCCAGAAATTTCGGAAAAGAAGCCGCAATGCTTGCAGGGCTTGAAGCTGCTTCGGGAGACTATATCGTCATGCTTGACGCGGATCTTCAGGATCCGCCTTCGCTCATACCCGAAATGCTCGATCTTATAAAAACAGGCGAATACGACAGGATCGCCACCAAAAGAAGCGACAGGAAGGGCGAACCGCCTATCAGATCATTCTTTGCAAGAATGTTCTATAAACTTATCAACAAAATATCCGATGTGAAGATCGTGGACGGCGCAAGGGATTTTTCAATGATGTCCAGGCGAATGGTAAATTCCATACTTTCCCTCAAAGAGCGCACCCGCTTCACCAAGGGGATCTTTGAATGGGCAGGCTACCGCACCTACTGGCTTTCCTTCAGCAACAATGCCCGCAATGAAGGCTCGTCGAAATGGTCTTTCTTCAAGCTGCTCCGCTATTCCATAGAAGGTATCGTTTCATTTTCAAGTATGCCGTTGGTAATATCTTCGCTGATAGGTATTTTCCTGTTTGCGCTTTCGTTTATCATGATAATTTTTATTATTTTAAGGAAAGCGATATTCGGCGATCCCGTAGCAGGCTGGCCTTCTCTTGTGTGCATTATACTGTTTGTTTCGGGCTTGCAGCAGATGTGTATCGGCGTGCTGGGAAGCTACCTTTCAAGAATATTCATTGAAACAAAGCAGCGCCCCATGTATGTGGTAATGGAATCAAATGTCGGACAGGAAGATCGGAACGTGTCCGATAATATCGGACGTTAATATCGGGGGAATTTTATATGTCAACATTTCTCATCGCAGCGTTCCTGTCCTTTATAGGAAGCCTGCTGGGCTGGTGTCTGGAAGTTGTTTTCAGGAGATTTTTCTCCGCCAAAAAATGGATAAACCCGGGATTTCTTGCAGGGCCCTGCCTGCCGCTTTACGGATTCAGCCTTTGCCTGCTGTACTTCATGGCGGGACTGGAAAATGTTCTGCCCATAAAGTCTGACGTCTGGCGGAAGATAACACTTTTTGCCGCTATGGCGCTTTGCATAACAGCCGTGGAATACATCGCGGGAGTTATCTTCATAAAGCACATGAAAATAAAACTCTGGGATTACAGCAATGAATGGGGAAATATCGGCGGCATAATCTGCCCGAAATTTTCCTTTTTCTGGGCAGTTCTCAGTGCAATATACTATTTCGGCATACACCCGCATATACTGAACGCTCTGGAATGGTTCTCGCAGAATCTTGCGTTCTCGTTCTGCGTGGGATTTTTCTACGGGATACTTGTTATTGACGTGGCATTCTCCACAAATATTGTAGCCAAAGTCCGCAGGTTCTCCAAGGAAAACGACATTGTTATGCGTTATGAGGAACTGAAAGAGCATATCCGCACACAGAAAGCGGAGCGTCAGGAAAAGATGAAATTCCTGCTGTCAATGTACTCTTCCGTGCCTATAACCGAACATCTCAAAGAATATTACGAAAAACACAAGGAAGAATACCTTGCGGCTAAACTACCCAAAAGATCAAAATGATAAAGTAATCCTCCGATGATCTTCACATCGGAGGATATTTTTATTTCTTCCTGTCGGAAAGAGAAGTGTATTCTCTGTGTTCCTGAACGCTTTTGTAAGCGGGACGGATTATCTTGTTTGCGTTTATGAGTTCCTCTATCCTGTGAGCCGACCAACCCGCAATTCGAGCAATTGCAAATATCGGCGTGTAAAGCTCGGGAGGAAGTTCCAGCATACTGTATGCAAATCCGCTGTAAAAGTCTATGTTTGCGGAAACGCCCTTGTAAATTCTCCGCTCCTTTGCAATAACTTCCGGAGCAATGCGCTCGATCTTGTTGTAAAGCGCATATTCCTTTTCCATATGCTTTTCTTCCGAAAGATTCTTTACCGCTTTTCGGAGAATGGACGCACGGGGGTCGGATATGGAATAAACAGCGTGTCCCATTCCGTAGATAAGTCCCGAACGGTCAAAGGCTTCCTTGTGGAGAAGTTTTGTAAGATAGTCGCGGATAGCGTCCTCGTCCTCCCAGTCGGAAAGCTTGTCTTTCATGTCGTTGAACATCATGGTAACTTTGATATTTGCGCCGCCGTGCTTAGGACCTTTCAGAGACGCAAGAGCCGCGGCAATTGCAGAATATGTATCCGTTCCCGAAGAAGTTACAACGTGAGTCGTGAATGTGGAGTTGTTTCCGCCGCCGTGTTCCGCATGAAGAACAAGAGCAAGGTCGAGGATATGCGCTTCAAGAGGCGTGAAAGAACTGTCGGGACGGAGCATATGCAGGATATTTTCCGCAGTGGAATATTCCGAAACAGGCTGATGAATGAAAAAGCTGTCGCCGTCATGGTAGTAAGCTTTTGCCTGATAGCTGTATACCGAAATAAGCGGGAAAAGCGCAATAAGTTCCAAGGACTGCCGCAGAACGTTCGGGATCGACGTATCGTTTGGCATATCGTCATATGAATAAAGGGTGAGAACACCTCTTGCAAGACCGTTCATAATATCATCGCTGGGGGATTTCATTATAATATCGCGGACAAATGTGGTGGGAAGCTTTCTGTAATCCGCAAGAAGATGTTTGAATCTGTCCAGCGATCCCGCATCGGGAAGTTCCCCGAAAAGCAGCAGATATGTGATCTCCTCGAATCCGAAGCGTTTATCTTCGATAAAACCGCCCACAAGGTCGTTGATATTGTACCCCCTGTAGTACAATTCGCCCTCGCAGGGAACGCTGTTTCCGTCAGCATCGGTCTTGGAGGAGATAATGTCCGAAATTTCGGTCAGACCCGCAAGGACTCCCTTTCCGTTAAGGTCGCGCAGACCGCGTTTAACGTCAAATTTTGTGTAAAGTTCGGGGTCGATGCCGCTGTTTTTGGTGCAAAGCGATGCAAAGTCGGTAATTTCCTTTGTAATGGTTGAAAAATTGTAGTTAAAACCCATTCGATCCTTCCTTTCATAATAACAATCGGTTTAACATCATATATACATTATAGCACAATGTTCACAAAAAAGCAAGCAAAAATACGATTTCACATAACTTTCATAAATAGATATGCAATTATCCGGAAATTTTTACATATTATGACTTTTAAAAACAAAAAGGCGCTGCGGGATACAGCGCCTTCGGATAAACACATCTTAAAATTGGAAACTTCCGATAAGATCTTTAAGTATGCTTGACTGTCCCGAAAGTTCCTCGGCGGCAGCGGCACATTCTTCGGCAGTTGCGGAATTGGACTGCACCACATCGGAAATGCGTACAATATCATTATTGATCTTGTCTGCCATTTCAAGCTGAACATTGTTGGATTCGGAGATCTCTTCAATGATCTTCCGTACCGAAGCAGCGTATTCGTCAAGCTGCTGCATAGCGGAAGCAGTGTCCTCCATTATGGAAGTTCCGTTGTTTACCGCGTCCATTGATTCTTCGATAAGCGAAGCGGTGTCCTTGACAGCTTCGGAGGATTTTGCGGCAAGGTTGCGGACTTCGTCTGCAACAACTGCAAATCCCTTTCCTGCTTCACCCGCTCTTGCAGCTTCAACAGCCGCATTCAGCGCAAGGATATTTGTCTGGAACGCTATGTCCTCAATGGTTTTCATGATGTTGCCTATCTGATCGGAGGATCTGTTGATATTATTCATAGCTTCTGTCAGATTGCCCATCTTGTTGTTTACCATATCAACATAATCGGAAGTCTTTACAATAAGTTCCCGTGCTTCTCCGCAGTTATCCGCATTTGACTTTGCATGATCGTTGATGTCGCCGATATTGTGAACCATTTCGTCAATTGACGCAGCCTGCTCAACACTTCCTTCCGAAAGCGTCTGCGCGGCGGAAGCAACCTGCTCCGATCCCGAATTTACCTGATCGGAAGAAGAGTAAATATCGCCTATTACCTGAACAAGATTGCTCTTTATTGTGCTGATGTTTTCGTGAAGTTTTGCAAAATCGCCTATGTAGAACTGTCTGTTAAGTTCCGTGTCAACGGTGAGATTCGCATTCGCTATCTCGCCAAGGACTCTTCCTATGTCGCTGACGGAGTTTTTAAGGTTGGTGCTGAGAACTTCCGCCGACCTTGCAATACTTCCTATCTCATCTTTGCGTGAAGTGTACCTGTCAAGATCGTTAGCCGCGTCAAGGCGGATATTTCCAAGAGCTGTGATGGTGTTCTCAATATTCTGAACTGGTTTCAGAGCGGCATTGATAAGCGCGTAAACTATCGCCGAAAGCAGGAACATACTCAGAAGGAAGCTTACCGCAAGCAATATGCTGAGCCCGATGGCGGAAGCGTACAGTTCCGACCTGTTATCGGAAGTTATGAACACCCAACCGTAATTTGGAATGCTGCTGTATGCAGCAATATATTTAGTGCCGTCCTGCTTGTATGCGGTGTAATCGCAAATGCGATCAGCCGAGCCGGAAACTTTCCCCATAATATCATTGACAAATTCCTCATCGGCAACTGTTGCTATCTCATCGGCAACGGGATTGAAAATGTATTCTCCCGTCATAAGGTTCACAAGGTAATATTCCGCGCTTGGCAGACCGTTTATGGGCATTTCGTCAAGCTTTTCCGCAAGGGCGCTTGTGTAAATGGCAATAGCTCCAAGACCGACAGGCTCGCCGTTTTCGTCTCTGATAGTCTTGTAAAGGGTAACTATCTGCTCGCCGCTTACCGGAGAGATAAGCGTACCTGTGCAGTATACGTCCATCTGCTCATACGTAGCCTTTTTGAATTCTTCCTCTTTGCCTGCGGGAGGAGCAGTTACCGAACCCACATACTGCGGATTTGTATGAACAAGCGTAAGTGAAGTCATATCGTTCATGTTTACGGTGCTTACAAAAATTCCCTCAAGGTTGGGAATATCCGCGCTGAATTCCTCGGTATAAGCCTGCGCAACATTTACATAGTCCTGATTCTGCGGGTCGCTGACAAGATTTTTTATCTGATCCGCTTTAAGATAAGCGTTAAGGCTTTCCCCCGCTGCGTCGATATAGTCAACAATTATCTCCGAACGGTCAAGAGAGGACATTTCCAGAGTGTTGACAGCATTATTCTTTGCAGAACCCGATACAGACCCGTTTATCAGCAGGAAAAGTATCAGAAATACGACTGCCTGCACAACAAGCACCATCAGTGAAATGTGCAGACCCACTTTACAGACCTTACTTTTTTCATTCATAAGAATTCTCCCCTTACCAAATGTAATGATACGGTCATTCAGCACGCTGTCAGATATTTTAAAGATATTATATCAGAATTTACAAAAGAAATCAATACCAAAACAAAAAAATATACAAATACAACAAAATTTTTTCAACATGAAAATTTCCATAAAAAACAAGATCCGAGGACATTACATCTTCGAATCTTGCATGGCGCAGAAGGAGGGATTTGAACCCTCGCGCCGGTTACCCGACCTACGCCCTTAGCAGGGGCGCCTCGTCACCACTTGAGTACTTCTGCATGGTAACAAAAAATTCATTGATTTGTGGCGGAGAGGGTGGGATTCGAACCCACGGTCCCTTGCGGGATCACCGGTTTTCAAGACCGGCTCCTTAAACCACTCGGACACCTCTCCGTATAAGCCCTCGCACGGAAAGTTTCCGCAAACTGACGACTTATATATTTTACCACATTTTTTTTTGAATGTCAATAGTTTTAAGCGAAATTTTTCAAAAAATTCTGTTCAGACCGCTTCTACCTCGATCTCGCCTTTCTTTTCGCCTATCTTGATAACGCCTATAGGCTGTTCTTCCGCCCTGCTTATGATAAGTTCGGCGATCTTGTCTTCGATCTCTGTGCGTATGACTTTGCGAATGTCACGTGCTCCGAACTTCTTTCCGAAGGACTTTTCCGCAATAGCCGTAAGAGCCTTCTTGCTGTATCTGAGGGCAATTCCCTTTTCCGCAAGGGGATCTTTCATTTCGTCCAGCATAAGCGCGGAGATCTGCTCATAATTTTCCATTGTAAGCGGATTGAAAACCACTACCTCGTCAATACGGCTGAGGAACTCGGGGCGCAAAAAGTCGGAAAGAGCTTTCATGGCTTTCTCTTTGGAAATATCCTTTTCCGTCTTGTTGAATCCCACGCCTGTGCCTTTGTCGGTAGAACCCGCATTTGAAGTCATGGCAATTATTGTATTCTCAAAATTTACCGAACGTCCCTGCGCGTCGTTTATCTTTCCCTCGTCAAGTATCTGGAGCAGGATATTCATAACATCGGGGTGCGCCTTTTCTATCTCATCGAACAGGACAACGCAGTAAGGCTTTCTGCGGACTTTTTCGGTGAGCTGTCCCGCTTCGTCATAGCCCACATATCCCGGAGGAGAACCAATAAGCCTTGAAACACTGTGCTTTTCCATGTATTCCGTCATGTCGAGACGTACAAGCGGATCTGTATCGTTGAACATCTCGGAAGCGAGGACTTTTACAAGTTCTGTCTTTCCCACGCCTGTTGGTCCCACAAAGATAAATGACGCGGGGCGGCGGCGCTTTGAAAGCTGTACTCTTGAACGCTTTATCGCCTTTGCAACAACTTCCACCGCTTCGTCCTGACCGATTATCCGCTTTTTGAGAGCGGCTTCAAGACCATTTATCTTGGCATATTCGCTTTCCATGATCTTAGTGGCGGGAATGCCCGTCCAGAGTTCTATGACCTTGGAAATGTCCGCTTCCGTGACGTAAATTTCATTGATCTTCTTTTCCAGATCTTCCTTTTCTTCGTTGAGTTTGATAACTTCCGACCTGGCTTCGCTTATTTTTTCATAGTCGGGAACAGGCTCTTCCTCCATCATGGAAGTTATGCTTGCTTCCGTATCAACAAGTTTTTCGCAGACTTCGTCATATTCGCCGATCTCCTTGCTTCTTATGCAGGCGCAGGCGCAGGCTTCGTCCAGAAGATCTATCGCCTTATCGGGAAGGAACCTGTCGTTGATATATCTTTCCGAAAGAACAGCGCACCGCTTTAAAAGTTCGTCCGTTATCTTTACGCGGTGATGTTCCTCGTAATATTTCCTTATTCCCATAAGCACCGATTCCGTTTCGGAAATGCTTGGCTCGGTGACTGTAACAGGCTGGAAACGTCTTTCCAGCGCGCTGTCCTTTTCGATGTATTTTCTGTATTCCTTGAAAGTTGTTGCGCCGATGACCTGAACTTCGCCCCTTGAAAGAGCGGGTTTCAGGATATTTGCGGCGTTCATTGATCCTTCGCTGTCGCCTGTTCCCACAAGATTATGGACTTCATCTATGAAAAGTATAACATTTCCCTCGGACTTTACCTCGTCGATAAGCCCTTTCATACGGCTTTCAAACTGTCCTCTGAACTGCGTTCCCGCAACAAGCGCGGTCAGGTCGAGAAGGTACAGGCTTTTGTTCCTCAGATTGAAAGGAACGTCTCCTTCTGCGATCTTTTGGGCGATCCCCTCTGCAATGGCAGTTTTTCCCACGCCCGGTTCACCGATAAGGCAGGGATTGTTTTTCTGTCGGCGGGAAAGTATCTGGATAGTTCTGGCAATTTCCTTATCTCTGCCGATGATGTTATCAAGCTTGCCCTCTGCGGCTCGCAGAGTAAGATTTGTGCAGTAGCTGTCAAGAAATCTTGTCTTGCCGTGCTTCTTGCGGGAGACTTTCTCCTGTCGGGCAGAATTATCCCGCTTTGTGCGTTCATCTGTACCGAACATATCCTGATCGTCAGAGCTGCTTTTCAGCTTTTCACCAAGGTCTTTGAGCGAACCGCCGAAAAGATTCTGTATGAATCCCGGGAACGCGCCTGTTCCGCCGTGCTGAAAGGAATCCCCGTCCAGTGCCTCGCTGATGTCGGTCATCTGATCTGCGAATTCCTCCACATCATCGTCGGAAATGCCCATCTGTTCCATGTATTCCTTTACCTGCGGGATCCCGAGTTCTCTTGCGCATACAAGGCACAGACCTTCGTTGCGCTTTTCATTTCCCTGCATAGCCGTTATAAAAACTACCGCTGTTCTTTTCTTGCATCTTGTACAAAGCATATTGCTGTTGTCCTCCAAATCTTCTATTTCATTATAAGCGACATAACGAAAAATATCCCGTAATATATCCATTTAAACAAAACGGTCTTTGATACTTCTGCCGAATTGATATATTTGCCGCTGTCATCGTTGAATTGTATCACGATCCTTACGACCAGACAAATTACGATAAGGTAAGCCGCCGCACGGATAATTCCCAGAATGCTGCCCGCAATGCTGTCCACGCCGCTTATGACAGGTATTTCGTGAACAGCCCTTACCGCCCATGAAACAATTGAAAATATTACCATCACAAGGATATACACAGCAAAAAACATGACCGTTCTTACAATATCCATTGCTATAGGTCTGACAGTCTCGCGCTCTATGGTCTCCGCAGCGGGAGCTATCTCCGTATGGGAAAATATTTCCGGAACATATTCGCTGTCGGAGATCACCTTGTCGAAGATCTCCTCCGCCTTTCCCATCATGCTTTCGGGAAGGATATCCGACAGTGAAGCCATTACAGCATCCTTATATCCGATAAGCTCACTATTAAGTTTATCACGAAATTCGTCATTAGTCAATAGCTCGGGATCTTCTTCAAGTATCTGACGAAATTCCTTGGCATCATCGGGAGTAAGCATAGTACCCGCAACTTCCAGAATATCCGTCAGGGTGTTTTCGTTAATGGTTTCCTCCGACGCTTTCCTGATATTATCTTCAATTGACTCGATAACACGTGGCTGTACAAACTTTTCATAAATATATTGATCTGACGCACTGCTTACAAAAAACGCCAGAACAAACGCCACAATTACCCCGAATGCGGATATGAGCATTCTTATCGCGCCTTTTTTACGTCCGTTAAGAATTGAAAAAATCAGTATAAGTGCCGATCCTATATCAAGTATACAATACAAAATCAATACCCTCCGTACATTTTAGTTAAAATCTATCCTGTTTATGGTGTCATACCCTAAAAGATAAATGTACCCGCCCATTCGGCAGAAATCGTCATAATCCGTGTCCAGCGCAGCCGATGAGACAGGCTCTCCCATGGAAGTGCGGGATTCTACCTTATTTGCGCTGAGCATATATATCATATCTCCGCTGACCTGAACGTTCAGCACCTCATAGTCAAGGGGCGTTTCATAAACCGTTCCTTCCGCAGCGTTCAGCGTCACCAGTTCGGAAGTTCTCCGCTCCTCATTGACAAATATCATCGCCGCAATATTCCCCTCTATGGAGTAATCCACCAAACGGCGCTTGTATTCATATGAACCCCTGAACTGCCCGTTTATATCGTAATATGCGCACATTGTATCTCCAAGCATGATTATGCCGCCGCTGTCGCCGTTCCCGAAAGTCCGCACCGAAAGAGCAAGCGTCCTTACATCTTCTGTCTCCCATATCGGAACGGGATCTCCTGCCGCATCACGGTCTATCCTGTCAAATCGGTAATACATCATATGCGAAACGATATATCCGCCCGAAACGCCTATGGTAGTGATATAACAACCGCTGCTGTCAGGATCGAAAGTAACATCTATTATCCTTGAAACTGAACGATAATTAAAAATATTCCTGCCGCTGCCGTCATATACCATAAGCACCGAGGGATAATTTTCGCTTTTAGTGACTATCGCCGCCGAATCCCCGCTTCCGAGACGGGCAATAAGTATGGGATCATCGGTGGATTTTGTGTAGATATTCTTATATTTGCTGTAAAGCGAAAAGCTTTTTCCGCCCAGATCGTAAAGCAGGACTTTTTTGTCTCCTGCCGTCATAACGGGATTTGCAAAAGTGTGCTGCGATGTTAAAAGCAACTTTCCGTCCGCATTGTGGACGAAAAAGTGGGAATCGTCCGCAAGCGCAAGTCCGTTGTCAATTGCAAGAAGCTGATAGCTTGCCCCGCCTTCTATTGAAAGCGGAAAATTTCCTTCCGCCAGTTCTCCCGTATTTTCGGGAGCGGGAATTTTTGTAAGTATACCGTCAAGCTTAGGATACCACAGATCTTTTGTCAGAACGATAACGCCGATCACAGCCACAACAGCAAGAACTATCAGCAGCTTCTTCATGAGCTTCATGGCTTTTTTCTTTTTTCTCTGCTGACGAAGCATGGAAATATCCGTTACCGCCATTCCGATCTCCTCCTAATAGAATACCCTGTTTAAATAAAGTCCGTGCGCCTGAATGGTTTTCCCCGCAAGATCCCTGTTTTTTGCCGCAAGTATCTGCGGGATCGAGTCGGGCGCAAGTTTTCCCTCATTTATAAATATAAGTGTTCCCACCATGATCCTAACCATATTATACAAAAATCCGTCGCCTTTTACAAGGAATTTCACAAAGTTTTCACATTTTTGGATCTTGAAATACTCTATCCTGCGAATGCTGTCCTCTTTCTGATTAGCCGTGCCGCAGAACGATGTAAAATCATGTGTTCCCACAAAGTCCTGCGATATTTTTTCCAGAAGCGGAACATCAAGCGCGTATGGGTAATGCAGTGCCAGATCCGCAAGGAACGGATCCTTGCAGGGGCGGTTCAGTATAAGATAAAGATATTCCTTTGCGGTGCAGGAGTACCGCGCGTGAAAATCGGGATCTGCTTCTTCACAGCTCAGTATGGAAATATCATCGGGCAGCAGCGAATTCATTCCGCGGACTATGTTTCCGCAGGGGATTTTATGCTCCGTTTCAAAGGAGAAACAGTATTCGTTGGCATGAACTCCCGTATCCGTCCGCGAACAGCCGTTTATCTTTACCGCCGAATCGGTGATATATCCAAGCTTTTCTTCTATGATGTTCTGGACTCCCACAGCGTTTTCCTGTCTCTGGAAACCGTGATACGCCGTTCCCCGATAAGCAGCCATAACTTTAAGATTCCGCATAGCATTCACCCGAAAATTATATTCAGCCCGATAACGATATTCAGGAAAACTATGGAAAGTCCCAGTGCAAAATAGTCCCTGCCGTCCGATTTGAGCTGACGGAGACGCGTTCTGCCGTCGCCGCCCTGATAACAGCGGCATTCCATAGCCACAGCCAATTCCTCCGCACGTCTGAACGCCGACACGAACAGCGGAATAAGAATAGGCGTAAGCGCCTTGACTCTCTGCATGATGTTTCCGCTTTCCATGTCCGCGCCCCTTGCTTTCTGAGCGGAAATTATCTTGTCCGTTTCCTCGATAAGTGTGGGAATGAACCGCAAAGCTATAGTCATCATCATTGCAAGTTCGTGAACGGGAAGTTTTATCTTTTTAAGCGGAGAAAGCAGCCGCTCGATGGCGTCCGTAAGCGTTATGGGGGAAGTTGTATAGGTAAGCAGCGAACTTCCCATAATAAGCGCGATTATCCGTATCACCATAAACGCGCTTGTGCGGAGTCCTTCCGCCGTTATCTTGATGAATCCTAATTTTACAAGCGGAGCTCCGTCCAGAAAGAATATATTCAGCACCGATGTGAATATGATTATCGGCACGATTGGTTTCAGGCTTTTCAGCATCAGCTTGAAAGGTATTTCCGAGATAAGGAAAGCCATAACAAGGAATACAAGACCAACTCCCAGCGCTATGAAGCCGTCTGCGGCAAATAACATTCCGATGAAAACTCCCGTAATGACTATCTTGAACCGGGGGTCAAGCTTGTGAACGGGCGACTTCCCGGGGAAATACTGCCCGATAGTAATGTCTTTAAGCATCTGCTCCGCCCCGCTTTCCCTTGTTTTCAAGATATTCCAGAATAGTTTTCTTTGCAAATTCGGTGGTGTAAACATCGGTGCGAATGTCTATCCCGCGCTTTTTAAGTTCAAGGAACACCCTTGTTATCTGCGGAACGGAAAGTCCTATTCCCGTAAGTTCATCGGCACGTTTGAAAACATCGGGCGTGTCCTCATAACAGAACACCTGCGCCTTGTTCATTACAAGTATCTTATCGGCAAATTTTGCCACGTCCTCCATGCTATGGGAAACAAGCAGGACGGTGGTATTTTTCTGACGGTGGTATTCCTTTATCTGACCAAGTATCTTGTCCCGACCTTTGGGGTCAAGTCCCGCGGTGGGTTCGTCCAGAATGAGAACTTTCGGCTCCATAGCCATGACGCCCGCAATGGCGACTCTCCGCTTCTGTCCGCCTGAAAGTTCAAAAGGCGACTTGTCAAGCGTTTCGGGCTTTAAACCTACAAGTTCCGCTGTTTCTTTGACCCGGCGGTCGATCTCATCATCGGGAAGTCCCATGTTTTTCGGTCCGAAAGCAATATCCTTATATACCGTTTCTTCAAATATCTGGTATTCGGGGTACTGGAAAACAAGTCCCACCTTGAAACGTATATCCCGTATCTTAACGTCCTTGCTCCAGATGTCCTCGCCGTCTATAAAGACTTTTCCCGAAGTGGGCTTGATAAGTCCGTTCAGGTGCTGTATAAGAGTGGACTTTCCCGAGCCTGTGTGTCCTATGATCCCGGAAAATGTTCCCTCTTCAATTTCAAGATCAATGTTATTTATTGCCGTTTTCTCAAAAGGCGTGCCTATACTGTAGGTATAAGTAAGACCTTCGGTTTTTATCATTGGCATTTGAATTCCTCCCGCAGATACGTTTTCCGCAAAACGGAATAACGTTCCGTATGATCAGCCTTTCAGCAGCGAAAAAAGCGCGTCGGCACATTCTTCTTCGGAAATTATGTGCGTATCGGATGGCAGACCGCTCTGTCCCAGCAGGTACATGAGTTCCGTCACCTGCGGAACGTCCAGACCTATCCGCTTCATAAGTTCAACATTTGAAAATACATTTTTTGGAATGTCGTCCATAAGTATTTCGCCGTTATCCATAACGACTATCCTGTCCGCCTGCGCCGCTTCCTCCATGTAGTGGGTTATCAGCACAGCTGTTATGCCGAAATCGTGGTTCAGCTTCCGTATAGTTCTGAGAACTTCCTTCCTGCCTTTTGGGTCAAGCATTGCCGTAGGCTCGTCCAGAACTATGCAGTCGGGGCGCATGGCAATTATTCCCGCAATTGCTATCCGCTGTTTCTGTCCGCCCGAAAGCTGATGGGGAGAATGTTCCCGATACTCGTACATTCCCACAGATTTTAAGGCATCGTCCACTCTCTGCCGCATTTCGTCCGTGGGAACGCCAAGATTTTCAAGAGCGAAAGCCACGTCCTCTTCAACAATAGTTGCCACAAGTTGGTTATCGGGATTCTGGAAAACCATTCCCACCCGCTGACGGACGTCAAACATACGCTCCCCGTCGCAGGTGTCTATGCCGTCTACATAGACTTTCCCGCCGCAGGGCAGGAGTATGCCGTTCATATGCTTGGCAATTGTGGATTTTCCCGAGCCGTTATGTCCGAGAATTGCCGTGAACTGCCCGCGTTCTATATCAAGTGAAACGTTTTTCAGCACCTGTTTGGGCGGAGTTTTGTCCTCCGGGTCGTTTTCGTAATGAAATTCCACATTTTGCGCGGAAATAATTTTTTCAGCCATTTTTATACTCCCGAAAAAATTTCTATGCCGCTGAAAACGGCAATTATCAGCAGGACGATCCCCACCGACAGATAAATTATCTTAACAGTTTTAGCTTCCTTCCCGGAAAGAGGAGTACCCATTTTTGAACGATATGCCCTGCCCTTTCCCGAAATACCTACTATTATAAAATATATCCCGCCAAGGAGCGACAGCCAGAACATCAGCAAGCCCTCCATATCGCCGTAGAACCGCAGGGCAGAACTTCTGCACTTCCTGTTTCTACGGGAAGTCCTATCTCATCGGCGGTGACATTCCCACCGAATTTTTCCCCGACAGTCACGTTGAGGATATACGCCATTACCGACGGAGAAAGTCCCGTGGTGTAGCTGTTCAGTAGGAAAAACAGCGGCTTGTCGCTGAGAACTCCCATGCAAAGTTTCACAAGATCGTAAATGCAGTCCTCAAGCTTCCATACTTCCTGATTGGGTCCCCGTCCGTAGGAAGGCGGATCCATCACGATGGCGTCATAACGCCGTCCGCGGCGGATCTCCCGCGCAACGAATTTTTCGCAGTCGTCCACTATCCAGCGGATAGGCTTATCCGAAAGTCCCGAAGCGGCGGCGTTGTCACGCGCCCATTGGACCATGCCTTTTGAAGCGTCCACATGACAAACCGACGCTCCCGCGTTTGCGCAGGCAAGAGTTGCCCCGCCCGTATAGGCAAAAAGATTCAGCACGCTTATTTCCCGCCCCGCCGTGCGGATAGCGTTATCCATATAGTCCCAGTTTACCGCCTGTTCGGGGAAAAGTCCGGTGTGCTTGAAACCCGTGGGTCTGATGTTAAAAGTCAGATCTCCGTATGAAATTGTCCAGCTGTCGGGAATTTTCCGTTTAAAACTCCACTGTCCGCCGCCCTTATCCGAACGGTGATAGTGCCCGTAAGCCTTTTCCCAGTGATCCGAACGCCGCTCCGTTTTCCATATTATCTGTGGATCGGGACGAATCAGGGGAATATCCCCCCAAAGCTCCAACTTTTCCGAACAGGTACAGTCTAAAAGCCTATAATCCGTCCATTTGTCCGCTGTTCTCATATTCCGTTCTCCAAACTAACTATTATTCCTCGTCTTTTGGTTCTTCCGTCTTTTCATCGGTGCAGCGAACTTTGATAAAGTCCGCGATCTCCATAGCCATCTGATTGATGAGCCTGAACTTCCTGCCCTCGATCATTACCCTTATAAGCGGCTCTGTACCGCTTTCACGGACAAGTATACGTCCGCTTGAACCGAGCTTCTTCTGATTCTCGGCAATGATCTGCTCGATCTCCTCATCGTTCTTCCATGCTTCTTTCCATTTAGGCTCTATCTTGACATTTATCATTACCTGCGGGTATCTTTCCATCATCGAACCCAGTTCGGAAGCTTTCCGTTCCTGACGTTTAAGAATGCTCAGGAACTGCACGGCAGTAAGCTGTCCGTCACCTGTTGTGGCAAAATCGTGGAAAATGATATGCCCCGACTGTTCGCCGCCGAGGTTGTAACCTCCCGCAAGCATCTGTTCCATGATGTATCTGTCTCCGACTTTAGTGGTCACCATATTGATGTCGTTATTATGCGCAAAATGGGTAAACCCGAGATTTGTCAGAACGGTAACAACGGCGGTGTTCTTTTTCAGAGTGCCTTTGTCCCGCATATCCCTTGCGAAAATTGCTATCAGCTTGTCGCCGTCAATGACCGTTCCCGTCTCGTCAACTGCAAGACAGCGGTCGGCGTCTCCGTCAAAGGCAACGCCCACATGGCACTTGTTTTTCAGAACGCATTTTGCAACATTGTCAATGTGTGTAGAACCGCAGCCGTCGTTGATGTTCGTGCCGTTGGGAGTGCAGTTGGTAAGGAAAACAGTTGCTCCCAGACCGCCGAAAAGCCGCTCCGCAGTAACGCTTGCAGAACCGTTTGCGCAGTCTATTGCAACGCGGATTCCCGCAAGATCATGGTCGATAGTTTTCATGATATGCCTGATATAGTCCCATTCCGCTTTCTTGTCGTGAGTTACCTTTCCTATATTGGCAAAACCTGTCATAGCTTCGGTTATCTTTTCGGGAGTATCAAGTACGAGCGCTTCTATCTCCTCTTCAATGTCGTCCGAAAGCTTGTAGCCTGTTCCCGAAAACAGTTTTATGCCGTTGAATTCCATGCTGTTATGGGAAGCCGAGATCATGACTCCCGCGTCTGCGCCCCGCTTTGTAACCAGAAAAGCCACCGCAGGCGTGGGGATCACTCCCAGAGTTACAGCGTCCGCACCCACAGAGCAAATTCCCGCGATAAGCGCAGCTTCCAGAACGTCCGAGGAAATTCTGGTGTCCTTTCCGATAAGGATCTTCGGCTTGTGGTTAGCTTTCTTTGTCAGGACTAACGCCGCAGCTCTGCCTATCTGCATAGCCGTTTCGCAGGTAAGCTCGGTAACGGCGACGCCCCTTGCTCCGTCTGTTCCGAATAGTCTGCCCATTGTTATTATCTCCTTTGTTCATATATATTTATTTTATTCAAAGAATGACTGCTGTCCGCTGTCACTGTTGTCGCCTTTGTATTCAAAGCCAAGATGCTTGTATGCAAGAGCCGTGGCGCACCGTCCGCGGGGAGTTCTTGCAATAAATCCGAGCTGCATAAGGAACGGCTCGCAAACGTCCTCCAAGGTCACAGCTTCTTCACCGATGGCGGAAGCAAGCGTTTCCAGACCAACAGGACCGCCGTTGTAACCCTTTATGAGCATATTTAACATTCGCTTGTCAAGAGTGTCAAGCCCGAGACTGTCAATTTCCATGCGGTCAAGGGCTATTTTGGAAATTTCCTCGGTAATTTTGCCATTTCCCAGAACGTCCGCAAAATCCCGCACGCGTTTAAGAAGCCTGTTTGCAATACGAGGAGTTCCCCGCGCCCGCTTTGCGATCTCCATTGCTCCCGCCTTGTCGCAGGGAACGCCTAATATCACCGAAGAACGCAGTACGATATCACAAAGCTGTTCATAGGTGTAAAGTTCCAGACGCTGTATCATTCCGAAACGATCCCGCAGCGGCGAAGTAAGCTGTCCCGCACGGGTCGTAGCGCCTATAAGAGTGAACTTCGGAAGATCAATCCGCAGTGAACGCGCGGAAGGACCTTTTCCGATGATAATATCAAGAGCGTAATCTTCAAGAGCGGGGTAGAGAACTTCCTCGATCGCCCTTGAAAGGCGGTGTATCTCGTCAATGAAAAGCACGTCATTTTCCGAAAGATTTGTCAGAAGTGCCGCAAGATCCCCGGGTTTTTCGATGGCAGGACCCGATGTAATGCGGATATTTACCCCCATTTCGTGAGCAATGATAGCGGAAAGCGTGGTTTTTCCAAGCCCCGGAGGACCGTAAAGCAGAACATGATCCAGCGGTTCTCCCCGCTTTTTCGCCGCTTCTATATAAACGGACATATTTTCCTTCACCTTGTCCTGCCCGATGTACTCCGAAAGGGTCTTGGGACGGAGACCGACTTCAATATCCTCCGTGTCGTTTTCGGTGATGTTCGGAGAAACCATTCTGCCCGGCTGCGGCTCAAAATTCATTTCGCTTGATTCCAGCAAATTTATCTTCCTTTCAGATCAGCCTTTTCTGTTTGTATTCCTTCGTTTGCTTGGTGGGAATAACTATCAGCGGGATAAGCATTTCCTCATCGGTGAAACCGCCATGCGCCGCTTTATGCAGACGTTTCGGCTTGGCGTTCAGCGGCTGGAAGCGTATGCTCTTGTTTCCGATGGCGCAGATCATGTAATCCCCTATGAAATCTATGGTTTTTGGGTGCGGCTCGCCGTTTCCCAGAATATTCTTTGAAAGTATATCATTCCGTGAAAGCAGCAGGAAATCATTTCCCAGATAATTCCGCACTGCCCGTTCAAAATCTGTCTTGCGGTCGTATTTCACATAGCAAGCCGCCGCGCGGTTCTCCACAAAGGGCGGAAGAACGAGACATTCTGCGATCTCGGGAATGTGATCTATCCGTATCTCCTCGGCAATGTCAACAAGACCGTGATCCGCGGAAACAATTATAAGCGTGTCGGTAAGTCCCTCGCAAAGTTCCTTTATCCTGTAATTCAGGTTCAGCAGGCAGTCCGACGTTTCCTCGGAATAGCATCCGCTGCGGTGAGCGACATCGTCGGGGCTGTTCCATTCCACAAAGGTAAAAGTATTCTGCGGAGTATTGCAGATCATCTTTACAAGCTCAATGACGCGCTCGAACTTGTCAGCGACTTTGTGGAAATTTCCGTTTTCGGGAATGTACATTCCGGGCTGAGCAATTGTAAACGGCTGAACTTCCCCGATTATGGAATTTAAAATATCCTTGTAAATGGTTTCATACGGCATGACGAAATGCGCCGCGTTCAGGTTTGAAACGGGAGTGCCTGTGTAGCTGTCTGTGTTGGGGAAAACGTCCACCATGCGGCAGAATTCCTTGAAAAACAGCGACCAGCCAAGCCAGCCGTGTTCTTTCGGGGAAACGCCCGTGTAGTAGCTTGTCATAGCCGCGGCTGTGGTGGAAGGAAAGACCGAAGTCAGATCGTCAACATGATTTTTCCGCAGGAAAGAATCCGCGGGAAGATCCCTTTCCATCATCGCCGTACCCATGCCGTCAAGAACTATCAGCACTACATTTTTGTAGAATTTGCCAAGAGCCTTGTCAAGCTGAGGTATTGACGGATAATTCGTATGCGCTCTGTAATATTTTCTTATAGAAGCGATCACATTCACGGGACACCTTGTATAATCGGGATAGGACAGCATTTTTTCCGCTCCTTTCTATGATATGCCCATACAGCTTGTAAATTTTACAGGTTGGAAGCCATTTTTTTCAGCGAAAGGCGTATAAGTTCCTCAACGGGAAGTGCAGGGTCAAGTTTTGCAACGGCGGAAGCCGCTTCCGCCTGACTGTATCCGAGGACTTCCAGCGCGGATATTGCCTCGGAAATATTTCCGCTGCCTGTGGGAACGCTTGGTATATCCGCATTTCCCGCAGGCTGTTCCTTGGAAATTTTATCTTTGAGTTCAAGAACGACCCTCTGCGCAAGTTTCGCTCCAACGCCCTTGGTTCTTGTGATAGCCTTGTAATCCCCCGTTGCAACGGTTAGGGCAAATCGCTGGGGATCGGTATCGGAAAGTATTGCCAATCCCACTTTCGGACCTACTCCCGAAACAGTTATCAGCATTTTGAAGCAGTTCAGCTCCTGCTCCGTAAGGAACCCGAAAAGTTCCACATTGTCCTCCCGCACATGGAGATATGTATAAAGCATTGTCTCCTCGCCGATCCTGCCCATTCCCGAAAGGCTTGCAAGGGTGGTTCGGCAGGCATAACCCACTCCCCCGCATTCAATGACTGCAAGATCCGTGCCTTTGTGGATAATTTTTCCTCTTACGCTGTATATCATGATAAAAACTCCTTTAAAGTCCCTGTTTTACACGGAATCCGCCCGATCCGCCGCCTGAATGTCCGTGACAAATGGCAATTGCAAGCGCGTCCGCGGTGTCGTCGGGTTTGGGAACTTCCGCAAGCCCCAGAATTTTCCTTGTCATTTCCATGACCTGATTTTTCTCCGCCCGACCGTATCCCACAACCGACTGCTTGACTTGCAGCGGCGTGTATTCAAACACGGGAACGCCCATATTCACCGCCGCAAGGATAGTTACTCCCCTTGCCTGCGCAACGTCGATGCCAGTTTTCTGATTGGTATTGAAGAAAAGCTTTTCGATTGCCATGGAATCGGGGCGAAAGGTATCAAGAACGGTGTTCATGTCGTCATAAATGGTTTTCAGCCGCAGGCAGAAATCCGTTCCCGCCTGTGTTGTTATCGCTCCGAAATGCACGGGAACGAAGTTATAGCCATCGTACTCTAAAACTCCGAAGCCCACTATGGCATAACCCGGGTCAATTCCAAGTATTCTCAATTTTTTCACTTCTTCGCATAATGATACAGTTTAACAATTTATTATACCACACATTCAGCGATTCTGCAACCATATTTTTATAATATTTCATGGAAAACAATATTTGCAATTTTTAGTAATTTATTAACAAACACAACTACGACAAAAAGCCTGCACGGACTTTCGTCCATGCAGGCTTTGAATTTTGCAAATCAACCCTTTACAGAGCCAAGTGTTACACCGCCGATGATGTACTTCGACAGGAACAGATAAATTACAACTACCGGAATGATAGAAATTGCAACTGCCATGTATTTAGCACCAATATCGTTGATCTTATCGTTATTAAGAACAGCAGCAACCATCATAGGCATGGTCTTTTGTTTCAAATCACCAGAAAGCAGCAACATAGAAGGTGTATAGTAGTTGTTCCAGTTAGCAACGAAAGCGAATATCGCCTGAACTGCAAACGCAGGTTTCAGAATAGGAAGTCCTATCTGCATGAATGTGCGGAATTCGCCGCAGCCGTCGATACGAGCCGCTTCTACTATGTCAAGCGGAAATACCGAACGCATATACTGGAGCATGAAGAATACAACCTGTGGTGCCGCAATTGCAGGGATTATCAGCGGTATGTAGTTATCGTACAGTTTGATCTGTACCATGAACTGCAGGAAACCTGTTGAAACTACCTGCATGGGGATCATCATAACAAGAAGTATAAATGTTGTGGAGAAATTCTTAAGTTTGAAATCGTAAACCGTCAGACCGTAAGCGGTAAGACCGGAGAAGAATACGGACAACGCACAAGCACAGATAGAAATGAAAAGGCTGTTTCTGAATCCGTAAAATACGTTGAATGCTCTGAGGAACTCGGGATTACCATTCTTACTGCTGGTAAGAGTCTTGATGTTATTGATCATATTTGTGCCGGGAATAAGTCTTGCGAGCGGGTTTGAAGCATTACCTATAATATCCTGAGTTGCTTTTGTGGCGTTTACTATAAGAAGCCATATCGGGAGCAGACATACTATTGCAATAAATATGCACACTACCAATTTTAACGCACCCTGTATTTTAAGATTACGAGTATAATTCGCATTATACTCACCGGCGGGTCTGTTCGCGTATTTATCCATTATCAAAATCCTCCTAACAGCTTAGAATTCTTTGATTTTTTGCGGTTACTCTTGGCAGCCGCTCTGTCGTCACTGCTGGTATTGAATCTGTAAACGAGCAGACCGAGAATACCGGTAATAAAGAACAGAATAACCGATGCCGCAGCAGAATATCCGTAGTTTGGCGATGTAAGATGGAAATGCTTGTATACAAATACCGCAACAGTTTCGAGCTGTTTTCTTATAGCGTCCTGACCTGCACCTTCGTGGAAGAGGTACGGAACATCATACATCTGCAAACCGCCGATCATGGAAGTAATGAGAACATACAGGAAGATCGGCTTCAGAAGGGGAAGTGTTATCTTGAAAAATACCTGACCGCTGCTTGCGCCGTCGATAGATGCCGCTTCAAAAAGCGAGAGATCAATGCCCATGATACCCGACATCAGCAGGATCATAGTATTACCGAACCACATCCATGTCTGAATGAACATTACAATAATTCTTGATGATGTAACGTTATCAACAAACCTTACAGGTTCAGTAATGGTGCCCATATCAAGGAGCATAGCGTTTACAGCGCCGTATTTTGTATTTCCGAAAAGAATGAGGAACAGACCGCAGACAGAAGTTGCAGTTATGATATTAGGCATATACATAATTACTTTGAATGCGCCTGTACCCTTGATCTTCACCTTAGAATCGGTGAACCATACTGCAAGAAGCAGTGAAAGAATGATCTGGGGAACGAAGTTACCTACCCACAGAATTACAGTGTTTCCGAGAGATCTTATGAACTCCTCATGGATGGCTTTTGCAGGACGCGAACCCCCGAAAAGAATCCACTTAAAATTCTGAAAACCTACCATAGTGTCAGCGCTTCCGCCGTTGCCGTACAAACTCAATCTGAATGTATTGATCAGCGGATAGATCATGAAAAATACGTAGACAATAAAAAAGGGCAGAATGAAGAAGTAGCCGTACTTGGCATAACTGATCGATTTTCTGCCTTGGGGTTTGAGCGACTGCATAAAACACACCCTTTTCATTAAATTATCACATTTTAAAGATATAATATACGCTTACGGGGAAATTCCCCGTAAGCTGTATATCATAAGTTAGATATTAACCGTTTCAGTTAATTAGTCCCAGTTAAGTTCAGGATACTTGCTGGCAATATCATCCTGGAATGCGTTAAGAGCATCGTCCTTAGAAGCTGTAACGCCTGTAGCGTAATCAGTTACTGCGGTATTGAAGCTGCTCTTTACAGCAGAGTCATACTTTGTGATAAGACCGTCCATGTTGATGCCGTTTGCTGCTTCAGCAAGAACTGCGAACTGATCCTGACCGCCGAGGAGGCTGTTGGAGTTTGTTCCTGCAGCTACGATAGCATCCATAGCAGCCTTGTTGTTTACAAAGTCGCCGCTTGTTTCAGCATACTTCTGCATTGTATCCTTGTTTGTTGTGAAGAAGTTTACAAAGTCTGTAGCAATTGTCTTGTTATCGCACTTTGTAGAAACTGCGAGCCAAGAACCGCCCCAGAAGTAGTTCTGAGGACCTATGCAGATGTTGTACAGACCGTGGTTATCAGCCCAAGAAGCACCGTTATCCTTGCAACCTTCTACGTTAGCAAGTACGGAAGCTGTGGTATCCTTTACGCCCCATGTGGAGAGGAAGTAACCGAGAGCAGAACCGTCCTGACCGAGAGCATACCAACCATCGTTCCACTGAGTTCCGTCTGTTACATACTTGTTATCATAGTAGCTCTTAGCAAGATCAATGAATCCTTCAGCATTGTCAAGAACGAGCTTGTTGTCCTTTACCCAAGGCTGTGTTCTGTTAGCCTGATATACCTGCCACAGACCGCCGAGAGTAGCTGTCATAGCTGTCTTGCCTTCGGAAGCCTCAGCAACAGTCTTAGCAGCTTCTTCAAACTTGCTCCAGTCGCCGATCTTATCCTGCATCTCTTCGGGAGTCTTAACGCCCAGATACTGTTCAGCAAGGTCAGTTCTGTATACGAAACCACCCGGAGCAGCCTGCCATGTAGCACCTCTCAGGATACCCTGCTCATCTGTACCGATGGCAACGGTGTAAGGATAAGCATCATTATAAGCGGACTTGTCAATTCCGAGAGAAGAAAGAGGAACTGTGTACTCGTCTGTGAGGTATTCAAGGATCCAGTCAGCCTCAAGAACGAGAAGGTCAGCGTCTCCGTCACCGGAAAGATACTGCTTGTACTGCTCTCTTGCTTCACCGCCGGCAGTACCCTGCTGTACCCATTCAACTTTGCCTGCATAGTCGGGATTCTCGCTGCAGAACATATCGATCATACCGTTAAGGTCATCACCTGTCCAGCAAAGGATAGTGAGCTTGTCGCCGTCATCAGCGAGCTCAACAGCAGCAGCTTCGTTAGCAGCAGCCTGCTCTTCTTCGTTCATGGTAGTTGTTTCAGCAGAATCGCCGCCATTGTCAACAGCAGCGTTATCGCCGCCCTCAGCGGTATCTCCGCCTGTTGTGTCATCACCGCCGCCGCAGCCTGCGAGCATGGTTCCAGCACATGCAAGAGCTGCAAGAAGAGCGAGCTTCTTCTTTAAATTCTTCATTTGGTTTTCCTCCTTAAAATTACATTATATTATAAAAATAATATAATACTTTGGTTTACTCGCCGATGTATTTCACCGACGAACCTTTTATAAGACAACCGTTGACCGTCACTGTGGGCGGTTCTCCGGGAATCTCCTTCCGTATCATGGCGATGAGCTGCCTTGCAGCTTCTGCGCCGATCCTTTCTGTGTCCTGCTGATAGGTGGTAAGTCTCGGGTGCAGGAAACGCGCAAGGGTTATTCCGTCATAGCCTGCAATTGAAATATCTTCGGGAACACTCATTCCCAGCTTTTCAAGTGCTGTCAGTCCTCCGAGAGCGGAGAAGTCATCGGGCATGATAATGCAGGTAGGCGGATCTTTCAGCCCCACAAGCTCTTTTGTGAGCCGTTCGGTGCTTTCGGGATCGTGGTACTTTCCCTGAACTATATAGTCCTCATTTACCTCCACGCCCATATTTTCCAGTGTTTTGCGGAAACTTTCAAGGCGTATCGAAGTTACTTTTGAAGTATCGCCGTAGATATAAGCTATCTTCTTATGCCCCATTTTGCACACATATTCCGCGATCATTCTCATTCCGTGGGCATTGTCGGAAATAACAGCGGGATTGCCCTTGCTCACATAGTCGATAGTTACCGACGGAACTTTGCTGTGCAGCAGTTCGGTCACGCCGTCGTCCTCAAAATCGTCCACACAGGCGACCACAACGCCGTCCACTCCGCGGAACATACAATGCTCGTAATAACTCATAGTATTCCCGCCGGTGCTCCTGTTTATGAACGTAATATCATATCCGTTTGCTTCGGCTTCATTCTTGAAACCGTTCAGCACGGCGGCAAAATGGCTGTGTGTAAGACCGCTTGACGCCCGTTCCACGAACAGCACGCCCAGATTATATGTACGGTTTGTCTTAAGCGCCCTTGCCTGAGAATTAGGCAGATAACCCATTTTTTTAGCGGTTTCCCTTATCATAGCTTTTGTGGAACCGCTGACATCGCTGTGATCGTTCAGCGCCTTGCTTACAGTGGCGATCGAAACGCCGCATTCAGAGGCTATGTCTTTTATTGAAACCATGACGTATCCTCCGCGCAATGATTCACAAGCGGACAGACGTCACCTTTTCAAACGTTTTCGCCGCTTTGTGAATTAAATATACAACTATTTTGCAATTCTGTCAATGGTTTTTTTAAATTCTGATTTAAAAATAGTCTTTTTGCATAATTTTCACTTTAAAATTTTATTGTTTTTGCCTAACAAAAATTTTGTAGAATTTTCACATTCAAAAAGGCAGGAATGCCGCGGCGTGTCAAAAGCAACAAATGTTCCGCGATTCGACAGGAAATTTTGTACAAAATATCCAAGTCATGACATTTCCTGCCGAAGATATTTTCCGCAGAATAGCCATAATTTATCCTAAATGCAAAAATTTACAGCGGCAAAGCGGCTCGCCATGAAGCCGCTTCCGTTATCTTGCGTCAACAAATCCCACTTTATGGTATGCTTTTGCGGCAACCTTTCCGCTTATGGAAAGCGCCGCTTTGGCGCCGTTCATGTAACATTCTTTCAGATATGCCTTGTCAGCCATCAGTCGGGCAAACTCCTCACGCACGGGCTTAAGATTGTCGGAAACCGCTTCGCCCACCGCAAGCTTGAAATCGCCGTAGCCCTTGCCGTCAAATTCCCGCTCGATCTCCTGAATGTTCTTTCCCGTCACAGCCGAGTAAATGGACATAAGATTGCTTATTCCCGGCTTATCCTCCGAATATTTTACTATCGAATCGCTGTCCGTCACCGCACGCTTGAATTTCCTGATAATCACATCAGGCTCGTCAAGTATGAAAATGCAGGCGTTGGGGTTCTCGTCCGATTTGGACATCTTCTTTGTGGGATCCTGCAAAGACGTGATCTTTGCGCCAACTTCGGGGATATACGCTTCGGGAATGGTGAAGAAATCCCCGTATTTGCCGTTGAAACGCTGGGCAACGTTCCTTGCAAGTTCAAGATGCTGCCGCTGATCCTCTCCGATGGGAACGAGATCCGCGTTATACGCAAGAATATCCGCCGCCATCAGCACGGGATAGGTGAAAAGTCCTGCGTTAATATCGTCGGGGTGCTTTGCGGATTTGTCCTTGAACTGGGTCATTCTGGAAAGTTCCCCGAACTGCGTGGAGCAGGCAAGGATCCAGTTCAGTTCCGCGTGTGTTCCCGCGTGGCTCTGGATAAAAACGATAGACTTCTTCGGGTCAATGCCGCAGGCGAGCAGCAGAGCATAGGATTCAATAGTCCTTTTGCGGAGCTGTGCGGGATCCTGACGGACCGTAATTGCGTGCATATCCGCAACGGAATATATGCAGTCAAACTCGTCCTGAAGCTTTCCCCAACGTGAAACTGCGCCTATATAGTTTCCCAGCGTAAAAGTTCCCGTAGGCTGTATGCTGCTTAAAATTATCTTCTTTCTTTCCTGTTCTGACATAGTATCAATTCCTTTCTTTCTGTAAAATTATCAGTCAAACATTTCCTTTGACATCTTTCCGAGGATCTGACAGCCCTTTACAAGCTGTTCATCGGTAGGTGTTGAGAAATTCAGTCTGAAACTGTTGATCGGGTCTGTTTCGTGTACCGTAAATGCGTTTCCGGGAACGACTGCGACTTTTGAATCCACAGCTTTCTTGCAGAATCCCATCATATCGCAGCCATCAGGCAGCGTTGCCCATATGAAAAGTCCGCCCTGCGGTCTTGTAACCGTTATCTTCTTTGAAAAGTTCTTGTCTATCTCGGAAAGCATAAGCCCGCATTTCTTGCGGTAAATTCCCCTTATTTTTTCCAGATGTGCTTCAAAATCGTACTTATTCATAAATTCGTCCGCGGTCATCTGTGCAAGGATATTTGTGTGAACGTCCTCAACCTGTTTGCAGACAACGATCTTCTGGATAATTTCCTTCGGCGCGGAAACAAATCCCACTCTTATGCCGGGAGCAAGGACTTTCGAGAAACTTCCGCAGTAAATTACCCTGCCGTCGGTGTCAAGAGACTTGACAGACGGGATATGTTCGCCCTCGAAACGAATTTCACCGTAGGGATTATCTTCCAGAATTACCACATTATACTTCCTTGCAAGTTCGTAAACGGTCTTGCGCCTTTCAAAGGACATACAATTGCCTGTAGGATTCTGGAAATTAGGTATCAGGTAGATAACTTTCGTATTGGGGTTAGCTTTAAGAGTGGACTCCAACTTTTCGGGATCAATGCCCCCATCGTCCATTTCAACGCCCACAAGGTTGACATTATAGGACTTGAAGGAGTTAAGGCTTCCGATAAAAGACGGAGATTCGCAGATAAGAGTATCGCCCTCGTTGAGCAGGACTTTGCAGGAAAGCTCGTTTCCCTGCTGACCGCCTGAAGTGATTATCACGTCGTCCATATCGGGGTTATAGGAATTCTGGGAGCCGAGACGTTTTCTGATAGTATCACGAAGCGGGGTATATCCCTCGGTAATGCTGTACTGGAGCGCGGCTATGGGGTTTTCGGAAAGTATCCTTGCGGTGATCTCCCTGACTTCCTCCACGGGGAAAGCCTCCGGGGCGGGGTTGCCCGCGGCAAATGATATAACATCGGGGAACGCGGTAAATTTAAGTATTTCACGGATAGCGGAAGCTTTCAGACCCGTGACCTTATCGGAAAAAGAATAGTTCATACATATACCTCCATAAAGTTCGGTTTATCCATATACATTATATTATAGCACATAATTTCCGTACAAGCAACATAAAATTTATAAAACTCGCAAAAAAGATTTTTAAGCTGAAAAATGCGTAATTCGTAATGCGTAATGCGTAATTAATAGAATTTTGAAAAAACATAAGTAAGGCACAGCATTTGAAAGGAGAAGTGTTTTGAAAAAGCAAAGTTTTATGTTTGGTTCTGCGGTGCTGATACTTTCCGCTGCCGCCGCAAAGCTCACCGGCGCGCTGTTCCGCATACCTCTGGCAAATATGCTTGGCGGCACCGGAATGGGCTATTTTTCGGGCGCGTACAGCATTTTCATGACCGTTTACGCCGTTTCGGTAACGGGACTGCCTGCCGCGGTCGCAAAAGCCGCCGCAGAAAATTCCGCTCTTGAACGTTACGCCAATCTGCGTAAAATAAAATCCTCCGCGCTTTTCTTTTTCGCTGTCTGCGGACTTGCTTTCACGGCGGTAATGCTGCTGCTTGCCTACCCGTTCTGCAAACTTGTAAACGGCAGTCCCGAGACCGTTCCCGCTGTCCTTGCAATTGCCCCGTCGGTGTTCTTCGGCTGCGTTACCGCCGTTTACCGAGGGTATTACGAGGGGCTTCGGAATATGTTCCCCACCGCCGTTTCGCAGATAGTTGAGGGACTTGTCAAACTCTGCGCGGGACTTGCCCTCTGCCTTCTTGTGCTGAAATATCCGCAGAAATTCACGGCATATACTTCCCTTTTCGGAAACGGCGAAACTGCCGTTCTGTCCGCCGCCGCTGCCGCTTCGGTGCTGGGCGTGACCATTTCCACAGCCGCGGGAATGATCTTCCTGATTGCAAGGGACAAGATCGGCGGCGACGGCATTTCCCCCGCCATGATAGCCGCATCGGGCGGCAGGAACCGTACGGACAGCCGCCGTGAGATAATTTCTGCGCTGCTAAAAACTGCAATTCCCATTGCCGCAGGGGCGCTTGTCACCAACCTTACTTCCCTTATCGACCTTGTGACCATAACACGCTCGCTGGGAACTGCCGTTTCCCGTTCCCCTGCATACTTTCACAGGATCTCGGGAGGAATCTCTGCCGACGAGCTGCCGAACTTTCTTTTCGGGTGCTTTACGGGGCTGGCGGTAACGGTTTTCAACCTCGTTCCGTCCTTTACCAATATGTTCGGAAAGGGCATACTTCCTGCCCTGTCGGAAGCCTTTGCGGAACACGACACGGGAAAGATCCGTTCCTGCACGGAAAAAGCTGTTTTTGTCACCGCGCTTGTGTCTCTGCCTTCGGCGGCAGGGATCTCCGTACTTTCGGGAGAGATACTGCGGGTGCTTTTCCCTGCCAAACCCGCGGAGACCTTCATTTGCACGGCGTCATTGTCCGTTCTGGGAATAGGTGTGGCGTTTCTCTGCCTGTCGTCAACATTCTTTGCAATACTCCAAGCGGCGGGACGTCCCGATCTTCCCGTAAAACTCATGCTTGCGGGAGTTATTATGAAACTTGCGGGAAACTTCCTTCTCGTTCCGATCCCCGAGCTGAACATTTCGGGCGCGGCTGTTTCAACTCTGCTTTGCTATGCAGTGATATGCATTCCCGCTGCGGTGAAAGTTTCCGTAATTACAAAAGTGGGCAAAAATGTCATTTTGGATATGATTTCCAAAATTTCATTCTGCTCTGTTATATGCGGTGCGGCGGCGCTTTTAGCAAGAAATATGTTCTCGGAAAGGCTTGACAGCATATTTTTGCTTATAATTTCCATTTTATGTGGTGGCATTTTCTACATAATCAGCGGCTTTTTATTGGGCATAATTACAAAAAATTCACTAAAATCGTTAATTTCTTAAAAATTTTAAAAAAACCCTTGAAATTATTTGATTTATGGGTTAATATATTAAAGTAACAGTTTTTTAACAGGGTTTTTACCGCTTTTTGCTTCCGGAGGACGTTTATGGATTTTCAGTTCAAAAACAGATACGATATAAACGATATGCTGAATATCATGCGGATACTCCGTTCCGAAAACGGCTGCCCTTGGGACAGAGAGCAGGATCATAAGTCTATCCGCAAGGACTTCATTGAGGAAGTCTATGAAGCGATAGAAGCCATCGACACCGAAAACAGCGAACTTCTCCGCGAAGAACTGGGAGACGTGCTTTTGCAGGTGGTCTTTCATGCCCGTATCGAGGAAGAAGCGGAAAGATTTGATTTCGGAGATGTTGTAAACGATGTCTGTCAGAAATTGGTCATGCGACACCCTCACGTTTTCGGAGATGTTACCGCCGAAACAAGCGAAGAAGTCCTGAAAAACTGGAACGACATAAAGCAGAAGTCCAAAGGTCAGGAAACATATTATGAGACTCTGCAAAGCGTAAGTCCCGCGCTCCCCGCACTTATGCGCGCACAGAAAGTCGGTCAGCGTGCAAAGCGTACAGGAATGGATCTCAGAAACGCAGAGGACGCGCTTGCTCAGCTTGAAAGCGAGATCGCAGAACTCAAAGCAGCTATTTCAAGCGGCGTAAAAGCGGATATTGACGAGGAACTGGGCGATGTGCTGTTCTCCTGCACGAACGTTGCAAGACAGCTGGAGCTTGATTCCGAAGAGTCTCTGACGCGTTCCACAGAAAAATTTATGGACAGATTCAGAAAGACAGAAGATATGGTAAGATGCGATGGGATAGATATGAGATCCCTGAACATAGAAGAGCTTGACGTCTACTGGCGGAAAGCAAAAGCTAAATAAAAATGGGATATTCCCATTATAAAATTTATGGAGGTAGTTAAAATGACAAAAGCAGAGTTGATCAACGCGATCGCAGAGAAAGGCGAACTCACAAAGAAAGACGCAGAAAAGGCTCTTAACGCTGTAACAGCTTCTATCACAGACGCACTTGCAGCAGGCGACAAAGTACAGATCGTAGGCTTTGGTACATTTGAAGTACGCGAGAGAAGTGCCAAGGAAGCTATCAACCCCAGAACTAAGGAAAAGATCAAGGTTCCCGCAAAGAAAGCTCCCGCTTTCAAAGCAGGCAAGGCTCTCAAGGACGCTGTTGACGCATAAGTTTCCGGCTTTTTGAATGCACTCGAGCAGACAGGTCTGACCGGTCTGCTCTTTTTCTTTGGAAAGGAATGATATAATGCGCCTTGACAAATATCTGAAAGTTACAAGGCTTATAAAGCGGCGGACAGTCGCAAATGAAGCCTGCGATGCGGGAAAGATCTCGGTAAACGGGAATATTGCCCGCGCATCATACGATGTAAAGGTCGGTGACATCATTGAAATAAACATGGGGACAAAGCCGCTGAAAGTGAAAGTCCTCAATGTTACCGAATATGCCACAAAAGACAATGCTTCCGACAATTACACGGTAATTGAAAGCTGAAAAAAGGTATACAGCCGCAAAAAAGCTGTATACCTTTTTATATGCTCATCAGTTACTTTCGCTGAACAGCTTCTGCAAAACGGACATCATCTTTTCAATGTCGATGGGCTTTGCAAGGTGTCCGTTCATGCCAGCCTGAAGTGCCCGCTCCCTGTCCTCTTCAAAGGCGTTGGCTGTCATTGCAATTATTGGTATATCCGCAGGATAGGGCTTTTCCATATCGCGGATAGCGCGGGTAGCGGAATAGCCGTCCATTATCGGCATTTGTATATCCATAAGTACAAGATCGTAATGCTCCGCGCCTTGCACCATTTCGCAGGCTTGCTGTCCGTTTTCGGCGGTGTCAACGGTAAATCCCGCTTCTTTAAGGATCTCGGCAGCGATCTCCCTGTTAAGTTCATTGTCCTCAACAAGAAGCAGCCGTTTATCCGCAAACTTATTTTCAATGGGAACAGCGGCGGAGTCGGACTTTTCAACGGATTTGCCAAGGCTCTTTTCAAGAGTAAGATGCAGTTCGGAAGCGAACAGCGGCTTGCTGATAAATCCCGTAACTCCCGCTTTCCGAGCTTCCTGTTCAATGTCCGTCCAGTCGTATGCGGACATAAGTATTATAGGCGAATCGTGACCCACGATCTTCCGTATTTCAAGAACGGTGTCGATACCGCTCATGTCGGGCATTGACCAGTCGATTATGTAAACTTCAAAGGGATCGCTCAGATCAACAGCTTCGGAAGTCCTTGCAATGGCTTCCCTGCCCGACGGCGCCCACTCCGCGCGCATACCTATCTGGCGCAGCATTTTGGAAACGCTCTGGCAGCAGACCATGTCATCGTCAACAACAAGTCCTCTGAAACCTTTCAGTTCGGCAATGGGATCAACTTCATGATGCGCTGCGGAGAATCTCAGTTCAAGACAGACGATAAATGTTGTGCCTTTGCCCTGTTCACTTTCAACGGAGATCGTTCCGCCCATCATGTCAACAATATTTTTGGTAATTGCCATTCCCAAGCCCGTACCCTGTATTCCGCTGACGGTGGACGTCTGCTCACGGGTGAACGGTTCAAAAACAGTCTCGGCAAATTCGGGACTCATGCCTATGCCCGTGTCGCTGACGCGGAATTCATAAAGTCCGCTTTTAGGCTTATCTGAAGATCTCTGAGTGACCCGCACCGCAACAGTTCCTCCCGCAGGAGTGAATTTTATAGCGTTTGAAGTAAGGTTCAGCAATACCTGATTCAACCTTAACTTGTCGCAGAAAACTTCCTCGTCGGAAACGTCCACGGTGTCTATGAAAAGCTCCATATTCTTGGCGTGTATGTCCGACTGGATAATGTTCCGCAGCTCCTGCAAAATATCCGCAAGATTTTCGGGACGTTCATTTATGGTGACTTTTCCCGACTCGATACGGCTCATATCAAGAACGTCATTTATAAGCGAAAGCAGATGACTTGACGCTTGTGCGATCTTTTTCAGATAATCGCAGGCGCGCTCCCTGTTGTCGATATGAGTTGTGGTAAGCGCGGTATAGCCGATGATCGCATTCATAGGCGTGCGTATATCGTGGGACATATTATTAAGAAACGTGGTCTTTGCGCGGTTTGCGGCGTCCGCAGCCTGAAGCGCTCGCGTGAGTTCTTCGGTCTTGCTTTCAAGTTCGCGGGTAGCGGCGGCAACTTCATTTTTCAGACGTTTCTGGTTGCGCGTTCTTATCACGAGCATTGCAATCGCGAAAAGCATTACCAGTATCAGGAAAACCCCTAGAACGCTGTAGCTTGGATTTCTGTAGAGAAACGCCACAAGTCCCATATCAGAACTCAGGTCGTGATCCACTTCTCCCGAAACGATGTTGTCGAGCTCCGCCGAGGAAAGGCTGTCCGCGCCTTTGTCAAGCAGCGAAAGCAGGTATCTTCCGCCTTGAACATCATTTCCCACAGCATACGACAGCGAAACATCTCCGAAAACCACTGCCGAAAGGCGGTTTTTAACATCATGCTGCACATAGCTGTCGGCGGTATAGGAATAAAGTATGGCGGCTTCCGCTTCTTCGTTCAGGACGGCGTTTACGCAGTCGTCCGTAGTCGGATATCGAAGGATAGCATCTGCGGGGTAACGTTCGGAAATAAGCCTTTCCAGTGCGTCCGAACGCTCAACGGCGGCGATGGTCTTTGCATTTCCGCTGAAACCGTCCAGAGTAAGACGTGCAAAGCTTGTCTGGAAGTAGGGAACGGTTATTTTGTAGCCCTCCTGTTCCGCAAGCGAATAGTCTCCCGTAAAGTCAAGAACTATGTCGACATCTCCCGCAGCTCTGACGGCAAAATATTCATTTCCGTCCTTTACCTGTACAAACTCATATTGTATATCAAGAAGCTCCGCAAGTCTGTCAAACACGGCGGGAAGTATCCCCGCTGCCTGTCCGTCCTTGAAATAGCTGTACGGCACGCGTTCGGGATTGAACAGCACTTTAAGCGGCTTGCCCGAAGCACGGAGTTCTTCCAGAAAATTCCGCTCTCCCGCATTCATTATTATAGAACCAGATCTGTCCGTGGAATAAAATTTTTCGTGCAGGGACTCACGCCAGTTGGGATCGTGAAGATCCATCTCATTTATCGCAAAATTTATGCGTTCCATAAGATCGTGACGGTTCTTGTTCGTACAGATATAGAACGGACTTGAATCAAACGATTCAAGAAGCCACTCATCTTCCAGAAGCCGCAGACTTCCCGTAACGGCGGCGTCCACATCTCCGTTTTGCAAAGCGGCGGAAAGCTCGTCCTGCTCGGCAAAATACTTGGGCGTGAAAGAAAAACCGTGATTTTCGGCAAAATTTTCAAAGTTGGCGTTTTTGGAATTGCCTTCCAGCATTCCAACGGTAAGTCCGTCATAGGTGGAATAGTCCCCTTCCACAACAGAATCATTCCCCGCTTTTACGGTGAATATCGTGGAATTTGTGCCTATGGACTGATCGGAGAAAAGGAATTCTTCCTGACGTTCGGGAGTTTTGGATACCGATGTGACTATATCCACTTCCCCGCTCCGCAGCATATCGAGAGAATCCGCATATGATCTGTCATAGCCTATATATTCGTAAGACCAACCGCCGTGTATTGCCAGACGCTGGAGAAATTCGTAGCCGTAGCCGTCTCTATGTCCTTTATCGTCCATAATATGGTAGCCCGAAAAGGCAAAAAATCCTACTTTCAGCACTTCCTGCTCATCGGTATCCTCGGCATAGGAATCAAAACTTACCGACAGCGGCGCCAGCAGGACGGCAATAAGATATATAAAGCTGATACACAGCTTGCTGAAATACATTGTGCGACATCTTTTCATAAGTTTTCCTCCGGATCTGTGTATATATTCCGACATTAAGACGTAATCACAGAAATTATAACACAAAACGCTGCCGTTGTCAAACTGTATTTTCCGTAATTCAGCATTTGCTCCAAATAATTTTATAATAAATGGAATAATTCACCCAAATCAGGCAAAACTATGCGTGAGGTGAAAATTTATGAGTAATTCCAAATTCAGGATAGGCAATCTTTCCGGCAAATGGCTGATAATTGCCGCAGGAGCGTGTATCCTCGCCGTAGGTGCTGCAGGGTACTATTCCTATACCACGATTTCCGACAAGCTTAATACCGAACTTATCGGAAATAACAGCGGTACATTGTCCGCAGAGCAGGACAGGGACAGCAGCGCCGACACGCCCGTTGACATCGGTCAGACAAACGTCAGAAAGCCAGAGACCACCACTGTCAGAGCCGAAACGGAAGCTCCCGCAGCCGTCACAACGCAAGTCCCCAAGGAGACAGAAGTTCCCGAAACAACTTCCGCCGCAGTTCCTTCCGCAATGGTAAGACCTCTTAACGGCGAGGTGCTGAACATTTTCTCGGACGGCGAACTGGTAAAGTCCAAGACCCTTAACGTCTGGAAAACTCATGACGGAGTTGACATTGCAGGCGAGCCGGGCGAAAAGGTCAAAAGCATGACAAGCGGCACCGTAAAAACTGTCTGTGAGGATCAGCTTATGGGCGTATGCGTTGTGATCGATCACGGAAACGGACTTGAAGGCTGGTACTGCAATCTTGAAAAGGACGTTCCCATCGCGGAAGGACAGAAAGTTTCGGCAGGAACGGTGATAGGCACCGTGGGAAACACCGCCGAAAGCGAGATAAGCGAGGACTCGCATCTGCACTTTGCCGTAAAGAAAAACGGAGAATGGATCGATCCCATCGCACTTATTTCCGGCGAAGGAAGCTGAAAAAAGCGGCAGCAAGCCGCTTTTACATAAAATATGCAGCACCGCACAGATATTGCACGATGCTGCATTTAAATAAACCTACTTTTTGGAGGAGATCTTTTTAACTGCATAGATAAGTGCGTCCGTTTCATTTTCGGTGTTGAAAACCGAAGGCGAGAAACGCACCGTTCCGTCGGGGACTGTTCCCAATGACGTGTGAGCAAGTCCCGAACAGTGAAGTCCGCCCCTTAATGCAAATCCCATGTCGCTGAGACGAGCCGCCGTTTCATTTGCCGTCAGAAAATCAATATTGAAGGAAACCACAGGCAGATAATTTTTCACCCGACTGTCGCGGTAAACGGTGACTCCGTCCATATTTTCCAGCGCGGAAATAAGTTTTTCGCAAAGTTTTGTTTCGTGCGCGTAAATCCTGTCAATTCCTATGCGATCCACAAAATCTATTCCCGCGCCGAGAGCAATTGCTCCCGCTGTGTTGATAGTTCCCGACTCCAATTTGTCGGGCATAAAATCCGGCTGTTCAAGCTCCATGGAAAGACTTCCCGTGCCGCCCTCGGTCAGCGGGGAAATATCAAATTTCCCGTCGGTGATAAGAAGTCCCGTTCCGCTCGGTCCGTAAAGGGATTTATGCCCTGCGGTGCAGAGAATGTTTATCCCCTCCGAAAGCTTTAACGGAATAACTCCGCAGGCTTGCGCACCGTCGGCCATAAAACATATCCCCTTGCGCTGACAAAGTTCTGCAATTTCCGCATAGGGCGGTATCTGTCCGGTAACGTTGCTGCCGAGAGTGCAGACTATTATTTTAGTTGCGGGGGTCATTAATTTTCTGAAATTTTCCACAGTCTCTCTGTCGTCATGACTTACCTTTGCAATGCTGTATGTGCATTTCCCCTGTCTGAAAAGCGCGTGTACAGGGCGAAGCACCGAGTTATGTTCCAGTGAGGAAATTATTATATGACAGCCTTTCCTTGCAGCGCCTTTTATTGCCATATTGAGCGCGTGTGTGCAGTTCAGGGTGAAAACGGTATTTTCCGTTTCCGCGCCGAAAAACTCGGCGGCGGCAGTGCGCGCAGAATAAACTGCTTCCGCAGTCTGCATGGAAAGCCGATGTCCGCTTCTTCCCGGATTGCCGCCGTAACGGGTCAAAGCGGTAAGCAAGGCTCTTTTAACGGCGGCAGGCTTGGGAAAAGAGGTAGCGGAATTATCAAAATTTATCATTATCCGAAGCCTCCTGATATATTATCCGGGACGGAAATTTTCCATAATTGATTTGAAATTTATCCCTTTTCTTTCTAAAATTTCAATTGCGGCTTCAATATCGCCGTAGAAAACAAGACTGTACCCGCAGCCTGAGGAAAGGTTCTTAGGCGTGCGGATAACTTCCGTTTTGTATCCCTGATTGCGGAACACGCTCTGGGCTTTCATGGCAATATTCACCGAACCGAAAGCTATGGTATATTTTTTCATGTCATTATCAATGCCGATAACGGCATACCTCCTTTCCATTCCGTCAATACGGAAAAGAAATGCAGGAGAATGGTTTCTCCTGCATTATAATATGCTTATGGGGCAAATATCGTTCTTGTATTATCCCAAAAATTTAAATTCATTTTTTGCAAATATAATCCTTGAAACTATCATTTCAATTACCGTGAATGCCATATCCGCGGCAAATATGGGAATATGCTCAGAAACAGGCTTCCCCGAAAATGCACATTTCATCATAAAATAACAAAAAACTATTAACAGTGCCATTAAAATAATTCCCAAGATGATACCCATTACTACTTTTTCGGTCTGTTTTTTATCGCCTTTAATAATTTTCCCGACAGCGACATTACAAATTCGGTTATCGCAAAGACAACAATAATTGTAAAAAACAAATACGGAACGGCAGTTTTATTGCCGAACAGCAAAAATGCTGCCGTGCAAACAGCAAATACCGCAAGAATTTCAATTATTGATCTTATTATACGAATATCCTGTATATCACCGAAACGCAGCGGAAAGGTCTTAAATAATTTCAGATCGTTGAACCATTGTGATATTGCGAACATAAATATCATATATGCCATATAAAAGGAAAAACTTAAACTTTTGTCCGATCCATCTTCGGAAGATAATGCGCTGAGTAAAATAAAATAAGCCGAAAAGAACAAAAACGCAAAATAATCTGATTTTCTGAAACCCAATACCGCAAGTTTTATTTTTCTTGAAAGAGGAGCTTTTTTATTCATTGTGATACCTCCTTTAATTCCACGAAATGCTGTTCTTGTTCTTAAAACGCATCTCACAAATAAATATTATAAACGCAAGGAATATAATTTCAATGATAATTCCCGATATTCCCGAAAACACGCCGAAAATATGCAGTCTGTCATTAAACTCTGAAATTTTTTCGATAGTGCCTGAGCTGTCCGTCAAGCCGAACGATACAGACATAAATATTACCATGCTAAATCCGCCGATGACCGCTCCCCAAGGACTGTTTCTTGTTTTGAAAACAAAGCAGAAATATTCTATCGTCCAGAATATCATTGAAATAAAACCATATAACCCGATCAAATTAAAAAATATATTTGCGCCCATATTATCCGCAATTATCACAGCTATCCGGATAAGGATCCATGAAAAAGCATTTACCGCCGATATAAATTCAAAACATATTGCATTATAATTACAGACATCTTTCTTCTTTAACGGCAGAACACTCAGAAAATCATTTATATCTGCGGAACAGTTAGGATATGCCGATCTTATATGATAGGAAGTCTCTAAATTTGAATTTTTATTAATTGCTTTAATTGTTGAAGCTGATGTAATACCATAAATGAGAAAATTTACAAACATAATAAACATCGGCGAAAAAATTTCCGCAGTGTATGAATTTTCTCCGCTGATAAATGACACAACAAACATTACTGCAATAAATATAATGTCAAAGATCAAAGCTGTTATGACTGCGTTCTTTAGTTTTATGCCGACTCCCGCAGCGTATTTTTCAACGGCAAAGGCTCGTTTTCTTTCTTCGGAAGTCATGTTCAATTCTCCTTTCCGTTCTGCCAGATAGAATATGTAAGCAGATTTTCCGCGTTGGGATTTTTCACCGAAACGCCCTCGAATTTATCCAGATCGGCACGTTTTATCATGGCATCAAATCCCGACTCGTGTTTACGCAAACCGATAGTCAAAGGCTCGTTTTTCGCGTTTAAAACGCTGTTTGCGCCGCTGATAACGGCATATTTATCCTCGATTTCGTCAACGCTCATTGACTCGCGGATACTGCCGTTTATGATAAGCGTTATGGCGTCAGCAATTTTGTCAAGATCGCCTGTTATATGCGTTGAAAACAGTACCGCACGTTTTCCGTCCGAAACAAATTCCCGCAGAATATCCAGAATTTCAATTCTTGCAACGGGGTCAAGTCCTGCGGTGGGTTCGTCAAGGATAAGCAGTTCGGGTGCGTGGGAAAGCGCGGCGGCTACCATTAATTTCGTCTGCATACCTTTTGAAAGTGCGGCAACTTTTTTATTTTCGTCAATTTCCCACATTTTCAGAAAGCCGCTGAATTTTTCCTTGTCCCAGTTATCATAAGCGGCGGCGCATATGCCCGAAATGCTTTTTATTTTTGAATTGTAAAAGAAATAACTTTCGTCCGCAACGTAACCTATTTTATTTTTTACGGAAATTTCATCGTCAATGTTGTCCAGTCCGCAAACGGTTATTTTCCCGCCGTCCTTTTTTACCATATTCATTATCAGACGGATAATTGTGGTTTTTCCTGCGCCGTTCTGTCCGATAAGTCCGTGAACTGTTCCCGCTTCAACGGAAATATTTACATTGTCAAGTTTAAAATCTTTATATTCCTTTGAAAGGTTTTCTATTTTCAGAATATCATTCATTTTCATTACCTCCGTAAATTTTTTCTATTTCCCCTATCAATTTTTCTTTCGGGACGGAAAGTTTTTTCAGATCTTCCGTCTTTTTGCGGAAATCTTCAAGGGCGTCGTTCAGCAATTTTTCCTGAACGGCTTCGATATTGTCCGCTTTCACGAAAGTTCCCTTTCCCGCAACGGTATAGATAAGCCCCTCTGTTTCAAGGTCGGAATACGCGCGCTTTGTGGTTATCATGCTGACGTTCAGGTCGGCTGCAAGCTGTCTCACACTGGGCATAAGCTGATGCGCTTTCAGTTCGCCGTTGAGTATGGCTTCCTTAATGCCGTCCTTGACCTGTTCGTACATGGGCTTATCCCCTGCGACATTAATAAACAGGTTCAAGCTGTTACCTCCTTTGCTGTATATAGCTGATATACACAGTATACCAACATATACACAGTTTGTCAAGTGTATATGATAAAATTTTTGAAAATTGTTAATAGTACACAATTTGTATAAAATTACTTGTACATTCCTACAAAAATATGTTATAATGAAAAAAATCGGGATCATGAGTTGTATTTACTGTAGAAGCAATTCAAATTTGCTAAGAAAGGACGTTAATATCATGAAAAAAACGATCGCAAAAACAGCCGCTTTCATTATGGCTGCAATGATGGCTTCGGCTGCCATGCCGTTGAGCATTTATGCCGTTCCCGGCGGCGGAACTACATCTTCAAGCAGTGATGTGGGATTGCAGACTGCGCTTACCACAGTTAAAAAGCGGGTAACAATTCCAGAAGAACTTGACGAATTTGAATATGACACAAGCGAAAGCTACAAAACCAAGACATACAATTTCACATGGCACAATAAAAACGATCCTACAAAAGGTATTGAAGTCAGCGTTGTAGGCGAAATAATTACATATTACAACTGTTATGACTACAACAAAAACAGCAGCAATGCCGGCTTTGCAAAACTTACCAACGATCAGATAACCGCAAAAGCAGAAGAATACGTTTACCGGCTTGACCCCTCTTTCAAGGACAAAGTAAAATTTGAGATCGGCAATTTAGGCATCAACAATGACAGGGTAACGGTCAATTTCACGAGATACGAAAATAACGTTCGTGTATCTCGGAACGGCGGTTCTGTCACAATTGACAAAAACACAGGCGAACTCTATTCTTTCAGTGCGGATTGGTGGGACAATGCAACATTTGACTCTCCCAAAACAGCAAAAACAGAAAAGGAAATAGAAGAAGCCTACAAGTCACTTTGCAGACTTACCCCCTACTATAAAATTTCCACCGACTACACCACAAACGAAAAAACAGTCCGCATAGTTTACGAGCCTGATTTTTGCGAGGAAATAGACGCTTTCACAGGCAAAAAGTCAACTATCTGGGAGGATATGGACAAAGCAGAGGGCAGACGCTATTACAGCAATTATGATGCCGTTGCAGAAGTAGCAGAAGATGCTGCTGCCGACACAGCCGCCGGCGCAGATTATGATGGAATATCATTCACCGAGTCGGAAATGAAGAAAATAGAGATCGATAAAAGTCTTATCACTCCCGAAAAAGCTTTTGAACAGCTAAAAAATGACAAGATCGCCGCACTTACCGATGATTACGAGATAAAAAGCTATTATCTTTCTTCCGATGAGGGACTGCCTTCCGACGATCCCATGCCGTTAGCCGCAGAGGACACTGACAGCGCGAAAAAAGAGGAAAAAGAACCCGAATATTATCTTTCAATAACATTCGGCGTAAAAAGCAGCCTTAAAGAAAAATTCACAGGCTATCAAAACGTTTCTGTGGAGATAAATGCAAAAACAGGCAAAGTGGAATCCCTTTCAAAATACAACAAATCGGGAGATCTTCCCAAGCTTGATGTTACAAAAGCAAAAGCAATTTCCGACAATGTGGCAAAGACATACGGAAAGGATATAATTTCCGCATACAAATCAAACAGGGATAACACCGCGCCTGTCAGCACATGGGGCGATAAAAATCAGTATTACGAAACTTCCAGAGAATTCAACTACAACCGCTATGTACACGGCATACCCGTATTCGGCGACAATATCTATGTTACCGTTGACTCCGAAGGAACGGTAACAAGCTACAGATACAACCACACCGAGGACGTAAGCTTCCCCTCTTCCGATATACTCACCCCCGAGGAAGCTTTCGACAAGCTGTATACGCAGCAGAAATTTGAACTCTACTATGACGGCTGGATCACCAAGGACGGCAAGGTAAAGACATATCTTATCTACAAAATGGACGGTTTCCACCTTAACGCCAAGAGCGGAAAACTCTGCAATTGGAACGGCACGGACATGACCGAAATAATTGACACAAGAAAAATAAAATACACGGATATAAAGGACATACCGCAGGAAAAGGCGATCCTCGAACTGCAAAGGCACGGAGCAATGCTGTCCGAAGATAAAAAATTCCGCCCAAACGAAAACATTGAGCGCGAAGAATTTATCGGTCTTTTGAATTCCGCTTTAAACGGCTATTACAGCTATGCAATAGCCGTCAACCCGGGATATGAAGAAGTCCTTGTAATGGAGGACGTAGCAGAGGGATCGGAAACAGAAAAAGCCACGTCAAAATACATCACCCGCACAGAAGCAGCGGTAATATTCACGAGCAATTGCGGTTTCGGAAATTACACCGAACTGAAAGGCATTTTCAAGACGCCGTTCAGCGATGTAAAGAGCAGTGACGAAAACATCGGAGCAATTGCAATTGCCTATGCAAAAGGATTCCTCAAAGGTGAGGACGGAAAGTTCAACGGCAGCAGGAACATCACCCGCGCGGAAGCGGCGCAGATAATTTACGATTATATCGTTAATAATCAGGACAACACCAAATAACTTTCATAATATTCTTTCTTCATTACACTTCCTTACAGCAAAACCGCACAGAAATGTGCGGTTTTGTGCTTTTTATCATTTTCTTTTCAGGTCGACGCAGACAACTATCATTCCGCCGTCCTTGCCGTAGATCTTTGATGAAATGGTCTTGCAGCTTTTTCCTGTGGCAGCCGAAATGTACCAGCCCGATATGAACGGATCCTCGATCTGCTCCTTTATGGCGTAAAAATAGTTTTTTATATCGTGGTTCACTCCCCTTATCGCCGGGTGGAAACCTTCCAATATCTCAGTTTCGGGATCCATTACCGTGTCGGTTATCTGGAATCCCTTTTCGTCAATAAGGAACGCACATTCTATTTCGTGATGTTCCGCAACGTACTTTTTAAGCGTATCCTCGTAACTCTTTTCCTCCGAACCCGACAGCGTTTCCACAAGGCTGTTTATAATGCGGGTGTAAGTTTCTATCTGAACATTCACCGCCGTGGGGTTTTTCTTTATGCTGAGATTCAGCCTGTGGGCGGCTTCTTCAAGTTTCAGGCGTGTTTCATTTGAGAACAGGAAGTTGAACTGCTCGGGGCGGGAGAAATAGAACCCCTGAAAATAGTCAACTCCCATAAGCATACAGGTGATGACTTCGTCCACCGTTTCAACGCCTTCCGCAACGGTCATTGCTCCGATCTGCTTGGCAGTGTTGATTATAGACTTGAAAACTTCCTGATTATATGTATTTGAATCAATATTGCTGACAATTGCGCGGTCGATCTTGATAATGTCGGGATTTACCATCATTATCCTGTTCATGGTATCAAGACCCGTTCCCACGTTGTCAAGGGCGATAAGGAAACCCTTTGTGCGGTAGAAATCCACAAACATCATCAGGTCATAGCTGTCCTTTACATGGGATTCGTTCAACTCGATAACGATATTTTCGGGGTTGATGTTGTTTTCCGAAGCTGTCTTGAAAATTTCGCCGTTGCCGGGAACAACGTCATTCAGCACGGAAGTTTCAAAGTTCACGAAAAGCGCGGGAGCGGATCCTTCCTTTGCAAATGCGCTCATGGCTTTTTCGCGGCAAAGCCTGTCAACGTCCAGAACGCTGCCTGTTTCCTTTGCGTAATTGAACAGGAAGTACGGGGAGATTATCTCGCCCTGATAGTTTCCCCTTGAAAGGGCTTCAACGCCTATGATATTTTTTGTATTCAAAGAATATATCGGCTGGAATTCAACGAAAATATCCTTATTTTCTATAACATCATGTATCATTTCCGAGGTAATTTTCATAGCTGCCTCCAAAATACAAATTGAATTTTATGCTTTTTTACAAACGCTGTCATAGAGTCTGTAAAGCTTCTGCACGCCGTTTTCAAGGAAATAATAGTGGGCAATGTACGGAATGAGAAGCGCCAGCATCAGGAGCGCGGCGGCTAACATTCCCATGACTTCCGAAACGAAAAACGCTATCAGGCACAGGAACAGCAGCAGCGCAAAAAGTATCGTTACAAGAAGGTGTATGAGCCGTTCATGCTGCATGAATGCTATTTTCACGGAAAGCTCGCCCTTTAATGCGGCAAAGTCGGTCTCTTCACTCTCAAGAGCCGCAAGAACGGCGGCAATATACTCGCTGAAATATTTCCGCATGGGAAACACCTCCTATCGGCTGTTTAAGTCAATTATAACATATTCATTTCCGCTTTTCAACCCGATAAACAAATTTTTACCGAAAAATTATAGCGATTTAGTATTAAAATAATACGAAATTTTTAAAATTTTGTATAAATTAACTAATCCCATTGACATTGGTGAAAAGATTTGATATAATATTACCATTAATATGCTTGATATGCCAAGCATTACTTTTGATCTGAAAGAAGGATTATTATGTCAGGGTTGGCAAGTTTGGAAAGTGCTTCCAAGAGGCAGGCTACCGAAAAAATGGTACTCATTCACGTTATCGCGGTAATAATCGTGGTGGCAATGTTCGGTGTCATAAACTTAGTTTCAGGCGCAGTCGTTCCGGCGCTTATCATTCTTATAGCGGGCGGCGCGGCATCAGCGGCAACATTTGCGCTGAAAAACCGCACTTCCACAACAGTAAGAGGTATCATTCTTTCCGTTGCGCAGATGCTTATAATAGTAGTGATCTCCGCTGCAAAGCATGAGCTTCAGAGTATGTTCCCACTGATGGTGGCATCAATGGCACTGGCGGCTATATATTTCAACAAGAAAAATGTTATATTGCAGTGGGTGCTTGCGGATATTCCCTCGGTACTTGGAATTTTTATGAGATCGTTCTTCTACAGCGGCGCGGGACTGGAATCCATCATAAAAGGTCTGGTAGGCGTTAATGTAGGCGGATTCCTTATACTTTACCTTATGAATTGCAGCCTTAAATACATAAGCGAAGCCGAAGAAGCAAGCGGCAAGACCGAAAGGCTCCTGACAAAAGTCAAGGAACAGATGGCTGAAGGCGAAGAAATGGTCGAACATCAGAAAACAGTTGTACAGAGCATTGCCGAAATTTCCGAGCGTGTAAACAGCACTTCGGGACTCATGCTTGAAGTTGCCGACAAGATCAACAGCGCAGCCGAAGAGCAGGAACAGACTATTTCCGAAATAACCGAAAGCGTTGCGGAGATCTCCGCGGAAACGGAAAAGGGACTTTCCGAATCAGAAAAAGCATCGGAATCCGCCCTCAGAAGCACCGAGCTTGTCCACGAAAGCAACAAGGAAATGCAGAATATACTTGAAGCAATGTCCGAGATCACCGAGTCTTCGCACAAGATCGAAAGTATCATCAAGACCATCGAAGATATTGCTTTCCAGACAAATATACTTGCCCTGAACGCCGCTGTTGAAGCTGCAAGAGCAGGCGCGGCAGGAAAAGGCTTTGCAGTTGTTGCGGACGAAGTAAGAAATCTTGCAAACCGCAGCGCAGAAGCTGTTCAGAACACTTCAACACTTATCCAGACTTCCATCGAGTCGGTTGAAAAGGGAACAGAAATTGCCAAGAAAGCCGCAAAGAAGATGGAAGGCGTTATGGAAACTGCCGAGAGCAGCGCAGAACACGCAAAGCAGATCGCAGAACTTACCGACCGCCAGACCAAGGCTATCGAAGCTGTAAGAAGTCAGCTTGAGCAGATCTCCGTTATCATCACACAGAATTCCCAGACATCTGTTGAAAGTGCGGACATCGCGCGCTCCGTTGCATCGGAAGCTTCCAAGATGGACGAGATCGTCAAAGGTTTCCGTTCCTAATTAAAATAACAAGCTATCCGAGAGCAGGCTCTGTCTGCTCTCGGTTTGTCAGAATACGGAATGACCTTGGGACATTATCAAAAAAATTTTAAAAAATGAAAAATTTCTATTGAAATTTCTATAGAATTAGTGTATAATAAATCTATACTGCGCGAACCGTGCGCATCTGTAAATATTTTTTAGGAGTTGTATTTAAATGAGACTTGTTACACGTTCCGACTTCGACGGTCTTGCCTGCGGCGCTCTTCTTAAAGACGTGGGTATTATAGATCACTGGAAATTTGCCCATCCGAAAGACCTTCAGGACGGTCTTATCGAGATCACCGAGGACGACTGCCTTGCAAACGTTCCCTTCGTTGAAGGCTGCGGACTCTGGTTCGACCACCATTCCAGCGAGTTTGAACGGAATCAGCTTGAAGGCAGATACAAGGGCGAAAGCCGTATCGCTCCTTCCTGCGCAAGGATCATTTATGACTATTACGGCGGAAAAGAACGTTTCGGACATTATGACGATATGATGATCGCCGTTGATAAAGTAGACAGCGGAAACCTTACAAGAGACGAGATACTCAATCCTACGGGCTGGATACTTGTGGGCTTCCTTATGGACCCGAGAACAGGTCTGGGACGCTGGAGAAACTTTACAATTTCCAACTATCAGCTTATGGAAAAGCTCATCGACTGCTGCCGAACCATGAACACCGATGAGATACTCTCCCTTCCCGATGTCAAGGAAAGGATCGACATTTACTTTGAACAGGCTGAAAAGTTCAAAGAAATGGTGAGAGCCCATACCCGCGTTGAAAAGGACGTTATCATCAGCGACCTGCGCGGCGTTGACCCGATCTATTCGGGAAACAGATTCCTTATCTACAGTCTTTATCCCGAGCAGAACATATCCGCATGGATCGTAAACGGCAAAGGCGGACACGGCTGCAGCGCGGCTGTGGGATACTCCGTACTTAACCGCACATCAAATGTCAATGTTGGACGTCTTATGCTCAAATACGGCGGCGGCGGACACAAAGCAGTAGGAACTTGTCAGTTTACCGATGAAAACATGGACACCGATCTTCCGAAAATGCTTGACGAACTTATAAATTACAAAGAATGATACATAAACGGCTGCCCGTAAATTAAATGCTCCCTTTTGTCAGATATGGTATAATAGAGATATACCAATCAGAAATCTAACAAAAGGGGGCATTTTTATGCTATATGAACGGCGCATATTTCACCAAAATAGGAAACGTGCGCCGCGTTGATGAGATCGGACGGGAAATTTTATTTACTGACGGAACTGTAATTTTGCTTGATGATGTGGTGAGTGTTGAGGGGGAAGTGTTTGAGGAGATGTACTGAGCATTTTACCTATTTCCATACATTTTCATATAGTAATTCTGGTATTCTCCCGAAATAATATCTTCCCACCAAGGCTTATTTTCCAGATACCATTTTATTGTTAATTTGATACCGTCTGCAAATCTGGTTTCGGGCAGCCAGCCAAGTTCATTGTGGATTTTTGTAGGGTCAATTGCATAACGCATATCGTGTCCTTTCCTGTCTGCAACATAGGTTATAAGGCTTTCGGGCTTATTAAGTTCCTTGCAGATAAGTTTTACAATATCAATGTTTTTCATTTCATTGTGTCCGCCAATGTTGTAAATTTCTCCGACTTTGCCTTTGTGAATTATTAAATCTATAGCTTTACAATGATCCTCAACATACAGCCAGTCGCGAACATTTTCTCCCTTTCCGTAAACCGGCAAAGGCTTGTCATTCAAAGCATTTGCAATCATTAGCGGAATTAGTTTCTCCGGGAAATGATACGGTCCGTAATTGTTTGAACATCTTGAAATTGTAACCGGTAGCCCGTATGTCCTGTGATACGCAAGAACAAGCAGGTCAGCACTTGCTTTTGACGCAGAATATGGACTGCTTGTATGTATAGGGGTTTCCTCTGTGAAAAACAGATCCGGTCTGTCAAGCGGAAGATCCCCGTAAACCTCGTCTGTAGAAACCTGATGATAACGTGTTATTCCGAACTTTCTGCAAGCGTCCATAAGCACTTGTGTTCCAAGAATATTTGTCTGCAAAAAGACTTCCGGGTTTTCAATACTGCGATCAACATGACTTTCCGCCGCGAAATTTACAACTATATCCGGCTTTTCTTCCTCAAACAATTTGTAAACAGCTTCTCTGTCACAAATATCTGCTTTTACAAATCTGAAATTGGCATTATCCATAATGCTTTTCAAGGTAGAAAGATTTCCTGCGTAGGTCAGCTTATCCAGACAAATTATTCTATAGTCCGGATATTTTTTCAGCATATGGAATATAAAATTCGATCCGATAAATCCTGCTCCGCCTGTAACTATAATTTTCATTTTACTTCCTCCAAAAGTGAAAGAATATATTTTCCGTAATCGGTCATTTTTAATTCTTCACCGCATTTATGAAGCTGTTCGTTTGAAATAA